>JAHDFN010000277.1 GCA_020628145.1 Saprospiraceae bacterium
TTTTTTACATCTGCGGCTGAAATTTTAACTTCCATTCCGTTTATTGATTTTAAATGTTAATCAGATATTGTTAATTGAAAAATAGGGCTTGGTATTAGTTGGCAGCAGCTTCTTTGCTTTTCCTTCTTTCTTCCAAACCTTCCTTGATAGCTCCTATCAAATAGTCGGTAATCAACTTCACTGATTTGGAAGCATCGTCATTGGAAGGAATGGGGAAATCCACTAATCCCGGGTTTGAATTCGTATCTACCATAGCGAAAGTCCTTAATCCCAATTTGCGGGATTCGGCCAATGCGATATGCTCATGGGTGATATCAACGATAAAGATAGCAGCAGGCAATCTGTTCAGATTGGCTATACCTCCCATTACTTTTTCGATTTTATTTCTTTCCCTAGTAAGTGTCAATCGTTCCTTTTTGGTAATGGAAACCGCACTATCTCCCAACATCTTGTCGATGTTGTTCATCTTTTTGATGGATTTACGGATAGTAGAGAAGTTTGTCATCATTCCTCCCAACCATCGGTCGGTAACATACGGCATGTTGACTGATTTAGCGGCTTCGGAAACAATACTCCTTGCTTGCTTCTTCGTAGCAACAAACATGATTTTTCTACCTGAACGTGCGATTTGTTTCATGGCGGAAGCAGCTTCTTCCATGCAATCTGTAGTTCGGTTCAAGTCTATAAGGTGGATACCTTTTTTTTCCATGAAGATGTAAGGCAACATCTTAGGATTCCATTTTTTCTTCAAATGGCCGAAGTGGACTCCGGCATCCAACAACTGTTTATGTGTAGGCTTTTCCATATTAATGAAAAGTATTTTCTCTTGATGAAATAAATAAGACGATAATCGGAATAATCCGTACCATTAACGTTTTGAGAACTGGAAACTCTTACGGGCCTTAGGCTTACCGTATTTTTTCCTTTCCACAACCCTCGCATCTCTGGTCAGGTACTTTTTGGATTTCAATGGTGATTTGAATTCTTCATTCAATTTGACCAATGCCCTGGACAATGCCATTCGGATGGCTTCGGCCTGACCTTTGAATCCGCCTCCGTTTACATTAATATTCAGGTTGTAAAGGTTTTCTACCTCAACGGTCTGAAGTGGTTCTAAAACTTTGTTACGGATGTGGTTGACCGGGAAATATTCTTCTATCGTTTTTCCATTGATAGTGATGTTTCCTTCTCCTTTTGTCAAATAAATACGGGCGATGGATGCTTTCCTTCTTCCCGTTGCATTTATCATTTCCTCCATGTCGGCAATTATTTATCGAATTTTAATACTTGTGGCTTTTGTGCTTCATGAGGATGCTCATCTCCTACATATACATGTAATTTTCCATACATGGCACGTCCCAACCTGTTTTTAGGCAACATCAACCTTATGGCATGTTCCACTATATAAGCAGGTTTGCTTTCAAGAACCTGCTTTGCAGTTTTGATTTTCTGCCCTCCGGGATAGCCTGAATAGGTAATATAGTTTTTGTCATTCCATTTGTTGCCGGACAATTTTACTTTTTCAGCATTGATGACAATGACATGATCTCCACAATCAACATGTGGAGTGAAAGAAGGCTTATGTTTCCCTCTTAAAATATGGGCTATCTGAGAACCCATACGGCCTAAGGTTTGATTGGTGGCGTCAACCACGAACCAATCCCTTTCTACTTCTTCGTTTTTGGCCGATTTCGTTTTATAACTTAGTGTATCCACTTTTAGTACGATTTTAATCTTCCTGAATTCATTCGCTGTTAAGCGGCTGCAAATGTAGTATTACTTATTCGATAAAACAATGTTTTTCGAGTCTTTTTTTTGTTTGGGTCTTTGTAACTGCTTGAAAAACAGTCAAAATTTCGCACAGGAATTTCAGAGGATGTTCATTTTGGGGGTAAAATTGCCGAAATGAGGGATATAGGAATAAAGAAAGGTTGAATCATAAGATAAACCGGTTTGCAAGCTTCATTTTTGCTATCTTTGTCGGGTTTTGAAAAAGAACCTAAGAAAAGATGAAAATAGACGTAATACTAGGACTCCAATGGGGAGATGAAGGCAAGGGCAAAATAGTGGATTATCTGGCAGACAGGTATGATATGGTTGCTCGTTTCCAAGGAGGGCCGAATGCCGGTCATACTTTGGTTTTCGATGGAAGGAAACATGTACTCCATACCATCCCTTCCGGTGTTTTTCGTCCTGACCTGATTAATCTCATCGGAAATGGAGTCGTCATAGATCCGATTACCTTTGAAAAGGAATTGAAAGGCTTGGATGATGCCGGTGTGGATTATGCGGATCGGTTATTCCTGTCCCAAAAGGCTCACCTCATTCTTCCTACGCATCGTTTACTTGATGCGGCCAATGAGCAGGCGAAAGGGAAAAGTAAAATCGGTTCTACTTTAAGGGGGATCGGGCCGGCCTACATGGATCGAACAGGAAGAAACAGCCTTCGGGTAGGAGATATCCATAAAAATGATTTTGGGGAAAGATATGATCGCCTGAAGCAAAAACATCTGGCTATTTTGACTTCCTTACCTAAAATCGAATTCGATTTGGAAGAGGAGGAAAGGAAATGGTTGGAAAGCATGGAAACTTTGAAACAGGTTCCTCAGGTTAGTAGCGAATATTTTGTGAACCGCCATTTGGATTTTGGAAAAAGAATTCTGGCAGAAGGAGCACAAGGCTCTATGTTGGATGTTGATTTTGGGACTTATCCATTCGTGACGTCTTCTAATACGGTGACGGCGGGCGTTTGTACGGGATTGGGGGTTTCTCCTGATAAGATTGGCGAGGTTATCGGGATTACCAAAGCATATTGTACGAGAGTGGGCGGAGGTCCTTTTCCGAGTGAATTGTTTGATGAAATGGGAGAATTATTGAGGAAGGAAGGTCATGAATTCGGTGCTACAACAGGTCGGCCCAGAAGATGTGGTTGGATAGACCTGCCTCAATTGAAATACACTATTATGTTGAATGGTGTTACTCAATTGGTCGTTACCAAAATAGATGTTTTGAATATTTTTAAGGAACTGAAGGTGGGCGTCTCATATGTCATCGATGGTGAAGAAACGGAAGAGGTGCCTTTCGAATTTCCTAAAGATATTTCTATGAAATACGAATCGCATGGCGGTTGGGAAAAATCATTGGAAGGAATCCATGTTTTTTCTGAAATGCCGGATGCCGCACAGGATTATATAAGGGCTTTGGAAAAAGAATTGGGTGTGCCGATAACGATGATTTCTACCGGACCGGACCGAAAGGAATTATTGTTGCGGAATGTGGTCGTGTAATTCATCCGTGGTTTTTAAATAACGTTGTCGTTGGAAAAAAATCATCAAAGAAAAATAGCCGAATTCGAACTCGGTGGAAAAGTAAATGAGTTTAAGGATTTACTTCCTTTTTGGATGATGAATTTCAAGACCGGTTGTATTCTCGACGGTCAAGGATATACTTCCCATCAGAATAATAATTATGAATTTTTATTAGCAGTTTCCGATAGTGTCGGATTGACTGTTTCCGAAAACGGTCGCTCACCTTTTTTGCAATTAAAAAAATACTACGAAGAAAAAAAAGATTGGCTTTTCGGTTTTCTTTCCTATGATTTGAAAAATGATGTGGAAGAACTGTTTTCTAGGAAGCCGGATCGAGTGAAGATGCCTTTGCTTCATTTTTTTGTGCCTGAAATATTAATTCTATTTCAAAAGGAAAAAATAATTATCGAAACGAATATTCATTCGCCTGAAGAAATTTGGGAGAGTATTTGGTCAACGGAGAAAATAGATGATTGCGAATGTGCCGGCGATTGGAAAATGGAGGCAAGGGAAACGGAAACGGAATACAAGGAAAAAATAAAAAAAATAAAATCACATATCGTTGAGGGCGATTTGTATGAAATGAATTATTGTACGGAATTTTTTGTCGAAGGTTGTTTTGTTGATCCGGCGGCGTTGTATTCATCTTTGAATTATATTGCAAAAGCTCCTTTTTCTTCTTTTTATAAATGGAATGATAAATATTTAAATTGCGGCAGTCCGGAACGATTTATTAAAAAAGAAAAAAACAAAATCATTTCACAGCCCATAAAGGGAACCGCTCCCCGAAACAGTAATCCTGAAAAAGATTTTGCATTTAAAAATACCTTGGCCAACAGCGAAAAAGACAAGGCCGAAAATGTAATGATTGTGGATTTGGTTCGGAACGATTTGTCAAGATCCTGTGTGCCGGGTACGGTGGAGGTAGATGAATTGTTCGGTATTTACGGATTCGAACAAGTATGGCAAATGATTTCCACCATCAGTGGAGAATTAAGGGGGAATGTTCATTTTATAGATGCGTTGAAAGCCCTTTTTCCTATGGGGTCGATGACGGGGGCTCCAAAAGTCATGGCGATGGAATTGATAGAGGAATATGAAAATACTTCTAGGGGATTGTATTCCGGTTCAGTGGGTTATATTACACCTGAAGGGGACTTCGATTTCAATGTGGTGATCAGGAGTATCCTTTATAATGAAGCTGAACATTATCTTTCCTACCATGTCGGTGGAGCCATTGTGTATGATTCCGATCCCGAAGCAGAATACGAAGAATGTTTACTGAAGGCCGGGAGTATGCGGAAAGCCTTGGGTATTGTGGACGGTTGATTTCTACCTTTTCCTGTCCGGTTCCTAAATGCTTTCTTGTGAAAATAAAATAGTGCCTTTGTCGGTCTGTTGAGCTTGACTGCTGGTGAACATGGGAAAAAACAACAAGAAAATAAATAATCTCATGATTCTGTTTTTAGGATGAAGTT
>JAHDFN010000027.1 GCA_020628145.1 Saprospiraceae bacterium
ACATCTTCGAACATAATATCCAATCCATATTGTTCCAATCCGTATTCTTCTGCCAATAACAACATCTGTCCGGGACCGCAAGCGACATCCAATATTTTACCCCCTTCTTCTACTCCCATCAATTCATAAAAGATATAATAGGCCTCCTTCGGACGTAAATAATTCGAGCCTCGTTTTGCATAGGTTTGATTGAACCATTCTGCTATGGTTTCCTGACTCATAAGTATCGTCTGGTTTTAGATAGATAAACCGGGTATTCTTCCCTGAACATATGTAAAAGAAAATCCTCTTCCAATAAAATCCTGAAATGGATATTACATAAATATACAACAGTTGCCAAAGCAAAATAAACCGATGGGAAGATGAGATTCATTCCTAGCATCCCCACATGAAGTCCCAAGGCAATAGGATTCCGGGAACGACGAAAAATCCCTTCGGTTTTCAAGTCGAATTCGCCCCCTTCCTGTGAATTGTTCTGACGGATAGCCCATGTACTCGATAATGTAATCCACCGGCCTACAACCAATAAGGCAATTCCAAGGACCATCCATCCGACATATGAATTCAAATCCAAATGTAAATATCCCATCTTATCCAAAAAGATGAATACTAATGGCCAACAATAAGCCAACGTAGAAATCATATAAGGGAGAATGACAACAACGATCTTCGTAGGCCATCCCCATTGCTGGATTTTAAATAACAGGGAATCCGGTTGCAATACCGCTCTTATTTCATCCGAAGGGAAAACCAACTGATATGTCGATGCAACACTGGGTACGGGTATCAATACGATTTCCAACAAAATCGAAAGGTAATACAAACAGATTAATATGATAATTGTCAACTCCATACAAGATCAATGTACAATTGTAATAGTTTTAAGACAATTCACCCAAGTTTTCTGCCTTTCGATTTGTCATCAAAAGCAATATGCATAACTTCGAGCAGATATTACAAATTCAAACCTATCTCTATCACATAAAGTGTCCCGAACATTTTGGAACATATTATTGGAACTGAAACACAGGGCTGCTTCATTATCAGAAGATCTTGAAGCCATCTATGTAACGAGCGACCGAATCTTTTGGAATTCCCTTCCGGTAAATATAAAAGACATAGAATGGTCTGTCATTTTCAATGGAGGTACCCCCAACCCCGAAACGCCTTGCCTGAAAATAGAAGACAATGGAATGATAGAATTCCTTAATCCTGGATCAGGATGTGAGAACCTCAGGAAAAACCTCCGTTTGTATCTGCCTTTCTGCCTCGCTCCGCTCATTACCAAAAAGGTTGGACGCCCTTTGGCTATTTCCCATTTTGCACAAACATTGGATGGGTTTACGGCTACCGTTTCCGGTCATTCGAAATGGATCGGGAATAATGAGAACCTAGTCCATGCCCATCGAATCAGGGCCTTGGTAGATGCGGTTATTATCGGGAATAATACACTTCGGGACGACCACCCCAAGTTGAATGTCAGGCATGTGGAAGGTCGTGACCCGGCCAGAGTCGTCATCGGAGACAACAACCATTCCGTACAATCCCTGTTGGATAGTTCGAACGCTCCGATTATCCGGTTTGTTTCCAATGAAAGCCATTGTTTTGAAAACGAAAACATCCAGCACATCATTATCCCTAAGGAAAACGGAATGATCCCCGGCATTTCCATTATGAAATCCTTGTACGAACAAGGAATCCAATCCGTATTGGTTGAAGGTGGAGCCTCAACGACTTCCCGATTCATCAAGGAGAAACAGATAGATATTGTACAGTATCATATCGCCCCTATTTTACTTGGCAAAGGGATTCCCAATTTTTTAAATGATCATTCCGTCACTTATATCGAAGATGGGCTTCGGTTCCATTCCTTCCATTTCCATCCTATTGGCGATGCCATCATGTTTACCGGATATTTATGATGGGGATGGCTTTATGGCATATCGATGCTGAATTTTCGGAATTAAGGGAAAACATTTCTTTTAAGGATATCGGAAATGGGGTTCTGATAAAATCGGCGTATTCCCTGATCAGTACGGGAACTGAAAAACTCATTGCTTGTGGAGAAGTTGATAATTCTTTCCTTCCGTTCATGTCCGTTCCATACATGGCCGGTCGTTTTTCCCTTCCGATTAAATACGGTTATTCACTTGTCGGTAAAAGAACCGATACGGGACAATTCATCCATGCCATGCATCCGCATCAATCCCATTGTAAAATAGCAGAAAAAGACATGGCCGTTATTCCGGAACAATTGAGTCCTTTAAAAGCCGCCCTAATCAGTAATATGGAAACGGTTATCAATGCTATCTGGGATGCAGATATCCAAGGAGGAGAAAAAGTATTGATTGCCGGTTTCGGAAACATAGGTTGTCTTCTTGCAGAGACCTTGACCCATTACGGCGTGTCGGAAATCCATATTCTGGAAAAAGAAGAATGGAAAAAAGAAATTATCAGTTCATTCGGTTTTTCAACAGACGTGGATATCGATGCCAATTACGACTTGGCTTTTGATACTACGGCTTCGAAAACAGGCTTGCAATTTTGTTTGGATGCGGTAAGAAGTGAAGGGACTGTCATCAATCTGAGTTGGTACGGTAATCGTACAATCGAATTGTCTCTGGGAGGAAGTTTCCATTATGGCAGAAAAAAGATCATTAGTTCGCAAGTTTCCGTTATTCCGGAAAAAATGAAAAATAGCTGGGATTTCAAAAGCCGTAAAAAACTTGTCATGGATTTATTGTCCCAACATCCCTATGAAAAATATATCACGCATATCATCCCCTTTAAAGAAACGCCGGATTTTTTTCAACGACTGAGGAAAGGCCAGCAGGAAAAAGGGTTGATTTGGAGTATTAAATACGAATAAATGTACACTGTAAGAATTAGAGAACACATCATGATTGCCCATTCATTGCCCCATCCTTTTTTCGGGCCGGCCCAGAATATGCATGGGGCAACATATGTAGTAGATGCCGTTTTCAGCTCGAAGGAATTGGATGCGCATAATGTAGTCATCGACATAGGAAAAGCTCACGAAATGGTAAAGGAGGTTTTATCTCCCTTGAATTACAAAAACCTGGATGAGCATCCCGAAATGCAGGGCGATATTACGACTACCGAATATTTGGCTAAATTCATTCATGACAAATTGAAGAAAAGATCCGGTTCTTTTTTTAATGGAAAAATAAAAATCATTTTGGGAGAATCACATGTCGCTTGGGCTTCTTATGAAGAATAAGAAAAACATGGTGGTTTATTCGTCCCGTTTTGGATTGGAATTTTCAGGTGGCTGTATTGCTACCTGTAAAATAATGGAAGAAATACAATCCTATTTTAATAGGATAATTATCATCTCTGCCGAAATAGGAACACATAACATTAAAAACCTAGATCATATCTTCTCTCGAAACATAGCAGATACCATTCCTATCCTAAAGAAAATGAACGATAGCCGGCATATTTATTATGGTGATTTTTTTGATTCCATTGCTTTCGTAAAAGCAGGCAAACCATTCTTTTTTACCTATCATGATAATTGGCCGGAACAAAAGAAGTTAAGCCCGCAAGATAGAATGAATTACTTTTATTTCAATTCCATTTATGAAGTAATATTTAAAAGCGCCTTAAAGGTTTTTTCAGTGTCCGAATATAAACTGCCATTCATCCATCAATACACCAACCAAACCAATGTAATCAGAAATGGAATTTTGCAATCTTATCATCAGAAAAAAATATTAAATTCCAAAAAATTCAGCATTCTGATGACTGGAAATATTGATAAGAGGAAATATCTACATTCCATTCCTCTTTTCGATTATATTCGAGAAAAGAAATCGGAATTGGAAATTCATATTTTCGGCATCATTAAGGATCAGGAAATTACCGAAAAACTAAAAGAATACCCTTTTGTAAAAATACAAGGATACCAACAGGATATTTCTTACCCAGAATATGATTTATATTTATCTACGTCATTCATCGAAAACCTATCCATCTCCGTTGTCGAGGCCATCCGGCACAATATACCTGTAATATGTTTTAATGTAGGAGGATTGAAAGAAGTTGTACACCATAAAAAAAACGGATTGCTCATCCCTCCTTTCGATATTGAAAAAATGGGCAGCTCCATATTGGAATGCAAAGACAAAAAATATAAATTCCGATTCGACAAAAAAGACACGGAAGAATTCGATTGGGTCATTTCCGGCAAAAAATTCCTAAAAGAAATAGGCATGGCTTAATATGGACCCCACAATCAAAATCATATTATTTTTCCTCTTGATCAATTACCTCCTGATCCTCCCTATTTATTTGGTCAATCCAAGCAACATTAATTTCTTACCCGGAAAAGGGATGAAAGGTGGGATTTCAAGAAAAGCAAGTACCCTATCTAAAATCATAAAGTTTTTTGGAGATTTAGCAGGGTTCACCTTATTGTTCATCCTATTCAAATCATTCATTCCCTTGCAACTTGGTATTATCATCCTTACTATATTCTGCATGGCCTCCATCATCTACCAAGTGTACTACCATGCCATCAAAAGACTTTACAACAAGCAGCCGGTCAGTCTTTTAGATTACAAACTCGTCATTTTGGCATTCAGGATTGTTTATCATGGATATTTTATTTATTTCTGCTTAACGCTTTTGGTCACAACAGGTCTATCTTTTCTTTTTTATTTTTTATCCTCCTATTATTTAGGGTACATTTATCAAGGAAATTATCATTTTTCATTTCCTATCGGATTGGCATTTATCTATGCTTTAGGATTCGTACCATTGTTATTAAAAAGGCGGGGTATAACAGGACATCACAATAAGCGTATTTCCTACTTGAGTTACATTATCATGACGGATATTGTCCAGTCTCTAAAAATGAAAAAATCCCTAGAAAAAATCAGAAATAACGGCCTTGAGAACTACAACTCAATAACCAATAAAATAAAATTAAAAAACCAACCGAATATTTTTTTCCTATTTATAGAATCTTATGGAAAAGTAGTTTACGATACCTCCTACAAAGAAAATTACGAACAACTCATCCGGCAATCGGAAAAGGAACTAAAAGAACTCGGATGGCAGATGTGTTCCAATTTAAGCAAAGCTCCGAGAATGGGTGGCGGCTCGTGGATGTGTTATGCTTCCTTTCTTTATGGAACACTTATTCAGGATGAAAGTTTTTTCAGGCTCATCATGAATTCCGAAGAAAACATAGAAGCTAATATTTCCATTCTTCACGCTTTGAAAAATTCGGGTTACAAGAACTACCTATTAAATCCATTAACGGGTTTTCAGAACATGCAAATCAATTGGCAGGAAATTGCAGATTTTTTTGCTGCTGATAAGATATTCAAATTTTCAGACTTAGAATATAAAGGAAAATTAGTTGGGGCTATTGGACGGCAACCTCCCGATCAATTTTCACTTTTACAGACTTATGAAAAAATAAAAAACGGAGAAAAACCTTTCACCTTGTTTTTCGAAACACTGAATTCCCATGCTACGTGGGAAAGTCCGACTTCCATAGAAAAAAATTGGAAATTGCTGAACAATGAAAACTACGACTTCCCCGTATCCACTAAAAAATTCTGGCCAGCCATGCAATACCAAATTAATTTCATCATGGATTTCATCAAAAGGAATCTAGGAGAAAACGACATGGTTGTCATTATCGGCGATCATCAACCACCTTTAATTACAAATTCCAAATCGGGTTATGAAACGCCAATCCACATCCTTTCTAAAAATAATTCCTTTATTAATTTATTTTCTGAATTTGGCTTTGAAAAAGGGTTATGGGTTTCAGAAAAAGAAAATAAAAATGTAACACACCAGGGCATGTATTATATACTTTTAAAAAATCTGATTAAAGAATATGGAGAAAAAGAATCGGAAGAAATACCCTATCTTAAAAACGGAATAACGCTACAATAAAAAATGGATGCCGCTTAAAAAAGCGGCATCACATGTTTATCCGAAAAAAACCAAACTAAACTATTACTACTTTATTTGGATTCAAAAACCACTCCAATCCAAATAAAATCGGCTTAACCGGAAAGACTTTAACTTATTATGAATTATCGTCATCAGAAATTTTCTGTTGTATTTTTTGGGTCTGGCTGTAAATCAGCTTTCCGAGGTCGGAAGAAGGAGGCACAAATTTACCGGCTTCTTCCAAAGCCCTCAATGCTTCTTTATATTTTTTCTGATATTTATACTCCAATGCGACAGCATACCAAGAGATGGATAAATTAGGAGAAATGGATTCATATAATTCAGTATCCTCTCCTATTTTATTTTCTATTTCTTTTAGATTTCCATTTATCTCATCACCGTTTTCCTTGATATAAGTGGCATCACCCAACATTTCACCGTTCTCCCAAATACAGATATATCTGGCACCATTATTAAATTGGAAAGTCCCGGTCTTCGTTGTATTTCCATCTTTCCATTTTCCGATAAAAACATCTCCGGTTGACCAGGTAATCACACCACTACCATCTCTTTTACCATGTTTGTATTTACCGAAATGTTTACTTCCGTCTTCAAGAGAATAAGTTCCTTCTCCGTGTGCCAGATTATCTTTCCATTCTCCATCATAGGATTCGCCGTTAGCTAAAGTTATGGTACCGGCTCCCTGCATATTACCTTCAAAATAATGACCGACATATTTAGAACCATCAGCCCAAGTATATACCCCTTTGCCATGCCTCATATCATTTTTCCAATCACCTACATATTCATCTCCATTTACAAAATAGATATGCCCTTTCCCATGCCTGTTGCCATCCTTGAACTCCCCTACATAACGACTTCCATCCTGGAGGGTCAATGTTCCCTTACCACTTGGTTCTCCATAAATGAAATCTCCTTCATAGTGGGAACCGTCTTTGAAAGTCCTAATCCCTTTACAATTTTTCTTTTTCTTGGGACAATCCTTATCCTCCACCATTACGATATCGGATTTAGACTGAAAGGGCTGCATCGGGTGATTTTCCATGAAGGTCTGCCACGGATTGGCAAAAGACATCGTATAGAAAAACAAAAGGCATAGTGTGAAAAATCCATTTTTCATTTCGGATAGCATTTAGTTTTCATTAAATAATAGTAGTTTGGTACATTCGTAGCCATATTATTTTACGGTTAGAATCCGTAAAAGTTGTCGTCAACATATATTTTACTACGTAATTTTCAATTCCCTTAAAAGGAACATCCGATATGGATACGCCAAAGAACATGCCATTAACCCAAGAATTAACCAACAATGATGTCACATTTTTAATATTGGCATTATCAAAATATGTTCATAATTAGTAATAAGCAGATTACCAGGAGCTTAGGACTAAAGTTAAAATTTAAAAAAAGGTCTCTTTCCAAGCAGGAAAGAGACCTTTTCATGAAAACACGAATGGATGCTTAGGCATCGCTCTTCTTAATCGCTTTCAGATATTTATCCAATTCCTCCTTCACATATGGAGCCAATATGACCAAACCAATCATATTCGGGAACATCATAGCGAATATCATCGCATCTGAAAATGCAATTACAGATCCTAGACTTGCTGCGGAACCAATGATAACGAATAGACAGAAGATGGATTTATAGGCGTACTCTGCTCCTTTCGACCTTCCGAACAAATAAGACCAGGCTTGATAACCATAGTAAGACCAGGAAATCATGGTAGAAAATGCGAATAGGACTACTGCCAAAGTCAATATATAAGGGAAGAAATCCATTACGGTACCAAAGGAATTAGCCGTTACGATGGCTCCCTGTGAATAATTGCCGATGGCTCCCTGGGTATGAGCTCCTGTTACGATAATAACAAGGGCCGTCATTGTACAAATCACAACCGTATCGATAAACGGTTCCAGCATGGCAACCAATCCTTCACTCGCCGCATAATCCGTTTTTACTGCCGAGTGGGCAATGGAAGCCGAACCGATACCTGCTTCGTTGGAAAATGCCGCTCTCTGTACCCCTTGTATCAGAACGCCGATGAATCCGCCGGCCATACCCGCAGTACCGAAAGCACCACTGAAAATTTCACCGATGGCATTTGGAATGGCACCCGCATTCACTATCAGTACGATGATACTGGCAAGCACATAAACAACTACCATTCCCGGTACTACCTTATCCGTAACCTTTGCAATACTTTTAATTCCTCCAATGATTACGATTCCAACAAAAATGGCCATAATCAATCCGAAAAGCCAACCGTAGCCCGCAATGAAGCTTTCTTCTCCTCCGGTTACGTGTTGGAACAATTGAAATGCTTGATTGGCCTGGAACATATTTCCTCCTCCAAACGATCCTCCGATACACATGACGGCAAAAAAGCCGGCAGCTATTTTACCTAAGAATCCAAGTCCTTTTGCTTCCAGTCCTTTTTTAAGGTAATACATGGGGCCACCATATACGGTACCATCCGGTCCGATTTCCCTGAATTTCACCCCTAAGGTACATTCTGTAAATTTGGAGGCCATTCCTATAATCCCTGCAAGGATCATCCAAAAGGTTGCACCTGCTCCACCTACCGAAATGGCAATAGCCACACCGGCGATATTTCCCAAACCTACCGTACCTGAAAGTGCGGCAGTCAATGCTTGGAAGTGGGTAACCTCACCCTTCCCATGTTCCCCCTCAATCCTAATGGTATCTAATAAATCTCCCCGATCAGTAGTAATGTCTGGAGAGACATCCACACCTCCTCCGGTTTCAAGGTCATCATATTTTCCCCTAACCACATTGATGGCTGTTCCGAATTTAGTAAAATTGACGAATCCGAAATAAATGGTAAAATAAATAGCTCCCAATACCAAAATGATAAGTACCAATGGTATCGATATAGCGTCAGTGATGGGTATTGACCAGAATACCAGATTAACGAACCAACCGGTCAACCAACCGAAAGTCTCGTCGATTTGTTTATCTATACCATTTTCATCTTGGGCGAAAATTACCAAGGGCATTAGGAATGCAAAAAGGGATAATAGGATTTTTTTACACATTAGGTTATTCATAAATTTGATCGTTTTGTTTCAAGCAGCTTCTAAGGTATATAGTATTTTCCGAATGTCATAAAATCATATTTGATAAATGGATAAATCCCCAATAATAAAGGGATTCCGATATATCGGAATCCTCCTTATCGTTTTTATATCTTGTAAACGGATTATTGAAAATCGACTTCTGCGAATTTGTATTTCCTGTTCCGTTCCCCGTAAATGACAATCTTATCCCTTCCTATCTGTCTGCAAACTTTTGGCCGGGTAAGTATTCCTTCATCCCTATTACTGAAAAGGATATGACGGCTCATGGAGCCATCAGGCCTCACCTCTGCCAAAGTCACAACAGAGCGAGAACCATTGAAAGCATAGGTTCTGTTGGCTTCCAGATTCCTATCATAATTCTTTGCATTATCATTGAAGGCAAGGTAGATCGCTTTACCGGTAACGGCTATCGCATATGAAGAAAAATATCCGCCATCATTTTGAGTGACCTGTCTCTTAGGCACATGGGTCGCCCAATCTATTTCCCCCGCAGGGTTGATATTCACGACAATGATATCATTATAATGATAACGGTTGGTTACCCGGGTCTGCCAAAAACCATACATATCCCTGAACCTTTCATTTTCCTGAGTAATATAGTATTGTTCCGCTATCAATACCGCACCACCGTCACTACGTAAGACCAATCTGTCCAAATCATATTCGAATAATTCTACCTGACGTCTTTGATCATCGTTTTCTTCGGCCCGTTGAGCCCTTCTCTTTTTCCTATCACTTAATAATTCCGTAAGGAAATCGAATTCGAACTCCTTGAGATTGATATTATAAACATTACCTGTAGATTTATCGATCTTGAAAAAATAGGTTCCCCTCATGCTGTTCGTACTCCTATCGGAATAGAAGCCGGCACAAACGGGATCGCCGTTTTTCTGTATTCGAAAAGTCAGCTCCGTAATGAATTTATCTTCCAAATCTATTTTGTACTCCGGAGCCAGTGTTTCATCTTTGGTATAGGTAAGGAGGGTGTATTGGTAATTCGGTCGGCCTCCTTTTTTCATCCTACTGAAACCATCGGGTGAAATCTGTCCCAAAACGAAGACATTTCCTTGCTTATCCACCCTATATTCCTTTATCCTGAATTTTTCATCAGAATAAGGCAATGTAATGTCGTTTTCCCAAAGTGATTCCAGATTTTGATCCATCACTTTAATATGGTATTTTTCAGGCGATTTGTTTTTATAAGGAAGCTGGCTGAAAACCAGTATTTTGGAACTATCCCTAGAAAATTCCAAGGAGAATGTACCTTCGGCGAATTGGGTTCTGGTAGGTACTTGGGAAATGATTTGGAAATCGGTGCGGGGTTTCAGACTTTTCTTACTGATGGTCTGTGAAAAAAGATAATGGGTTTTCTTTTTCCTATTTTTGAATGAGGTAAAAAGCACCAAATCACCATTAATCAATTGAATGTCTTCAAAAACCAAATCCTTTTTCTTGTAGGTCAGTTTGATTTCATTGGTTTTGACCAATTTCATGCGGGAGTTGTAACGTTCAATAAAAATCGAACCTTCTTTGGAAAGGAATCCTTCTCCCAACCCCTGTCTCAATGCATAGAAACCATCTGCATCCTTGCCAATGAATTCCGTCAATACGGAATTCCGGGGTTCCTTGTATTCTTCGCCCCATTTTATATCTACGGGGGCTTTCTGCCCGGTCAGGGCAAAAGTAATCAAGTTAAAAACAATAAAAACAAAGGGTAATGCTCTCATAAGATTGCTCTTTTAATTCAACAATAATATAATTGCTGTAGAGCAATAAGACAATGGAATATCTATTAAAGTTTACTTAAAGAAATCGATAATTGGTAATCGAATCCAAAACTGTGGTGATTTGCTCTTCGTGGCTGATTCGTTTCTTAATACGTCTCTCTTTGTATCTAAAATCCTTCATGGATTTTTTCAATTCCAGCCATTGTTGTTTTTTAAGCAGTACTTTGTTCCTTTCTTCCATTGATTATTAATGTCATCCGTTCATTATGATGACTGTGTAAATGCAAAAAGGTCGCATACTTTTAACAGTATGCGACCTTTTTTTAACATATGTATCCTTATTCGTCTTCTATAATGGCATCGTCTATCAATTCATCCCCATCCCCATCCAGATCGTCAAAGCCCAATAATTTCCTGCCGTCGTCCAATTTCTTAGGAATATCTTTCTTTTCGGTGATTTCCAAATCACCTACTGTCCTGATCTCTTCCTTATCCTTCCCTTCCAATTCATCGGCAAACTTTTCCATCTTACTGAAAAAATCACCGTGGGTTTCCGTCAGGCTTTCATCCAAACCCGAGCCAGGTGTTTTCTCTATCGGAGCATCGGCATAGTCCTTCAGTTTTTCCGTCCAATCATCGACCTTATCATCCAATTTGCTTTTGGCTTCCTTGGCTTTGGGAATCAAATCTTCCTTGATGATTTTACCGGCACCCTCTGATCCTTCCTTGAAAAAGCGACCGGTTTCCTTGAGACTTTCATTGAGGAAAGCTCCGGTTTCCTTCAAACTGTCACCAATGAATTCCCCTGTTTTACCTAGTGCATCCTTGGCTTTATCCGTCCAATCATCAGCATCATCACTGAAGAATTTGTCATATTTATTTTCTTCCACTTCCTGGGGAGGTGTTTCTTTCTTAGGAATTTCCTTTTCATTTTCACCTTCCTTTCCTTCCAGGAAGTTTTTCAACTTATCATCCATTTCCTTTGATTTTTGTAATACCAAGTTACGGCTAATTCATCCATAGGGCAAATATATGATGTAATCTTTATTAGGGAAATATCTCGATATATAACAACAAAGCCCCCAAACGAAATGTTTGGAGGCCTTGAAGTATTTACCCAAATCATTCAATATGATTAATTCTTAGGGAAGTAGGATTAACTTAGCGGTTACCCTATCCCTGTCATCGGTAAGTGTTATGAAATAAATTCCACTCGGCCAACCACTCAGATCAAAATCATACCGTTCGGTTTCCCTCAAGTTTAAAGTTCTCCTTTGTATTACTTGACCATTGAAATGGGTTATCACTAATTCAACATCGGAAGTATGGCCTTCCTTGATTAATAATTCGAATTTGCCTTTACTCGGTACCGGCGAGATGCCCAGGATATCCAATGATTTGGATTCTCTTTCGATTAGGATGATATTGGAATATTCGAATGAACCATCCATATCCACCATTTTCAAACGATAATACCCTTTGTCCAAGGGTTCCTTATCCATCCATTCATATTGTATGGAATTAATGGAATTACCTGCCGCTTCAATACTACCTATTGCCCTAAAATCTTCATTTAATTTTTGAGACCTTTCAATAATGAAATTCTTTGAATTTTCTTCGGAAAGAGTAACCCATTCCAAACGGTTGGATTCTTCCAGAGCGATTCCCCTAAAGGAAATCAACTCAACCGGTAAAGCGGTAACAAAATCCCTGAAATCCGGTTCGTCATCGTCATCTCCGGCTGCCGCATTCGTATCTTCAGGTAAAAGGATGGTTGCCGTTCCGGCACAACTTCCCCCCACCAAAGGACAATTCCCAGAACCGGCGGCGACCAATACTACATTCGGACTGGTATTATTACCATCATAACAATCTACCAAACCATCATTATCAGAATCAGTAGCTGAGCAACCGGCTACATCAGAAACTCCGTCGTGATTGAAATCATGGCCTTCCAAAGCATCAGGTGCGGTATCTCCATCCGAATCATCATCCATGTAATCAGGATTATCCATACCATCGAAATTATAAGGAGGGTTTCCTCCATTCAGATAGGTAATTGAAGTGGCCAATGAGCCTCCGGCCCCCACCCCGCCAAAGGTGGAATTATTGTTATCATAATTATCATCCAATCCATCATTATCAGCATCCATACCACTTGGAGCAACGAAGCCGGCAGTTGATTGAACTTCAATATTATCAGTAATACCATCGTCATCGGCATCAATATCCAACCAGTTCGGTAAGGAATTGGAATCCGTGTCCGGTAGAGTATGACCATTACCTGCTCCCTCGAATCCATCAGCCCAGCCATTGCCATTCGCATCTACCTGCATTGCTCCGGCAGTCGGTCCATCCGCCATTCCGTTTCCATCCGAATCTATTCCTCCCGCTTCTATAATGTCAACGATTCCATCGTTATCAGCATCCAAATCCAAGTGATTCGGATTGTCATCAGCAGCAGTCGCATCCAAATTACAGATTATGCCCGTTCCACAAGTAAATAGTCCGGCAGATGTCATGGTAAACATAGGATCTCCGGCACTATGTGAACCCGATGTCACTCCATTTACAGTCGTATTGGAGGGATCATACAAATCACAGAAACCATCACTATCCGCATCAATACAAGGACTTGCCGTACTTCCGACCATACCGTCATTATCCGGATCGACAGGTGTAACTGCATTCGGATAAGCTTCCTGTATATCGGGAATACCATCATTATCGGCATCTAAATCGACAAAGTCATTCGCACCGTCATTATCCGTATCCAAATCGGCATTCAAAACCATAGGTGTTCCTGCCGTAGTGGAATTGGCATTATCATCATCGTATATATCCGACCAACCGTCATTATCGGCATCATTGGCTAAGGTAAAGGTACCATCCGGTTCCACATTATCGACTTGTCCGTTCCCGTCAGCATCTATACCACCGGCTTCAATCAAATCAGGAATACCATCATCATCGGCATCCAAATCCAGATGATTCGGGTTTCCATCACCATCCGTATCGAATAGGCTACAAATTCCCGAATTCATTGTTCCACTATTAGCCGTACAATATTCGGTGTCTTGGAAATTATAGGTGCCATCCATATCATGATCCGCATAGGGGTCTCCCTGGGATGTTTCGAGGTTATTTGGAATACCATCATTATCGGAATCCAAATCTATATTATCCGGTAATCCATCATTGTCCCAATCCACAACTGAATTACAGACCAAATCAGGAGCATTTCCACTTGTTGCCTCTGCAACACTGGAATGAGGCCCACTGAAATTCAATTGACAGATATGAATATCGGTGGCTGTCGCATAATTAGGAGAAGAAGGATCCATGAATACCCTAAGGAAATAATAATCCTTTTGTCCGGGTACAGCTCCATTCATATTGAAATATATCCTTCTCATCCCCCGACCTTCCCGTCCGGGTGTACCACTATCATCACAGGATGATGGTGCAGAATTGACTACCAGATCGGATGCAAAAGTCAAAGGAGTCGTAGTATTGATAGAAACTTCGGATTCCAAAGCTACGGAAGAACAGGGATGATCAAAATCGGCACAGCTACCCTCTCCGGCACCTTCGACACCATTACAAGGCACATAAGTTGTAGAACCTGACAAATACTTGGATCTTAATTCGAAATCCAACCATTCGTCATAACCGAATACTTCGATAGTCCAATAAGCATTACCAGGTGTTCCATCAGGAAGATCTATTTTGAACCATTGTTCCCTCAAGTCCTGGCAAGGGCCACTGCATCCGGTAGGATTGGCATACCCTGCCGTCTCACATTCCCAGACTATATCTCCACCTGTTCCTGTAGTCACGTCTATTAAATATTGGACATTAACCGTGGCTAATTGCTTGTGATATAATCTTAAATAATAAGTTTGTCCGGGATTCAGATTACCAAATTGGGCAAACTCCTGATCTCCTGCACCACTTGCCGTATAGGTCATCAAGCTACCACCTTCGGTGGAAGTTGTAGTATATAATTCCAACCATAAAGACTCACCTGATACAGATTCGAAGAAAACAGTCACCCAGCTTTTCTCAGTGGTATAAGTACCTCCATTGGCAGGACTTGGAGCAACGAAAGAGAACCAAACATCTGATTCAGGAGCGCCATCAACAGGAGCTGTTTCCGAAGCTCCTTGTGCAGACCATGTAGGAATGGAAGTATAATTGCTACATGAATTGACAGTCAATGGTTCGGCATTAACGGGATCATCGTTACACGGCATTGGATTCCCTTCATTGACCGTAAGGTCGAAAGTCCAATCGGTATCCGCACTGCTGATATCCCAGGGTTTGACCCTGATGATATATTCTTCACCCTGTGTCAAACCTGTAGCTGTCCAAGTAGTTCCCGCACCATCCAAAGCACCACTACAATCCAATGGGGTATTCTGATTGCATGCATCATATATGTAAATAATACCGTCATGCGTAGCATCACCGGCATCATATGTTATATCCATAGATTCTATAACAGTAGATTGGGTCAATCCCAGGGAGGCACATTGGTTGGCAGGAACTTCCATAACAAACCAAACATCCCTATCATTGGATTCACTGATCGCTTCATAATCCACTGCATTGCAAACACCACTCAGATCACAATCATTTGCACCGACGAAAGTTCCGGAAACCGTTTCTCCATTCATGATGAAATATTGATTCCAATCATGTACCGCATCTGAATTGGGATTTCCATCAGGGCCTATTTCATGGGCGCCTAAGATATCGCTCCAAACATTTTCACAACTGTTATTGGAAGGTCCGGGAACACTAGGAGTAATCGTAACGGTCGGAGAAGCAATGGTAGAACCTCCTGTTTGGACTATCCTTATCAAATATCCTCCATTGGCATTACCATGTGTTTCATCCAAACAACTGATAGCTTCCGAATATGTTCCATCTGAAGTAATTGCATCGGAAGTACTGAGATAATCCGAAGCCAGATCATTACAATTATTGGCACTAACGGTATTTCCCAAATAAAGCAATACAGTAATCTCTTGATCTCCCGTCAATCCTGAAACAGTGATGTCTGCAGATGTCGAATTAGTACCAAGAAAACCATCATTTCCGGAATTCGGTGCGAATTGGAACCATAAATCATTTCCTGCCGTAACGGGGTCTGCATTGGAATCGGTCGAATAATTGAAATCAACCGGTTGAGCGGTGGTAATATCATATCCCGCTCCTGAACTTTGGAAATGTTCACAGATATTATTGTCATTCGTTACCGTAGCTCCTATTGAAAATGAACCGACAGTTCCAACAGGAACAACTTGTATATATCTATCGAAGCCATCTGTTGAAGCAAGATTACCTAGGGTCGTAATGTCATTACCTCCTGTAAAAGTCAACTCCTCACAATAATCCACATCGGCAAAATCACCTGCACTTCCGCAAGCAGATGTCTGATCATAAACTAAAATCCTTACGGTTTCGCCGGCAGTTCCCATCAGGCTCAACTCTGTATAGAAATCCTGAGTTATGCTCGGTACATCCGGATAAAAGACTTCATACCATAAATCTCCTCCTGTAACAGACGTACCTGTACAATCCAATGAATTACCTTCATCGGTCGCAGCACTCAAATTACCTGTAGATATGCTCCCCATATTCACCAAGTTATTGGTTGTGATATTAATGGCATTGGAACAGATATCATTTGGTTGAGGAACTGTAGCAGAAATTGTAAAGGCGGAAGGATTTGTGATTTCACCACAGGCACCGCTGTTGGTACTTGTCACTTCAACGGAAACCAATCTTACATAAATATCCGAGTATGATGATAATCCGGAGAATTGGAAACTTGTTGTTGCATCATCAAATATTTCACAAGCATTAGAGATAAAATCCGAAGAAGTACAACCAGAATATAATATGACCATGACACCGGATGTACCCGCAGTCAAATCAGGAATGTTTACTGTTATCTGATCCGTAAGGACAGCATTATCTATATAATACCAAATGTCTTCCCAATTGGTTTGTGGAGCCGAAGATAAACCTGTATAAGTATCACAAGTCCTGATATTATCACAAGTACCGGCCGTAGCACCAAAGACTCCATTTTCATCAGTCGCAGCAGATAAATCACCTATACTTGTTGCATTAGTGATATCAGGTAAACCCGAAGTAGAGCAGGTTTCCCCACCATTACAGGAACCGGAATCCATATAAGAAGTTTCACATGTTATAAATCCGCTCCCTGTTGCTTGAATCGTAACGGTATGTGAGCCTAATGAATATCCAGTAAGGTTGTAGGTCGTACTAAGCACGGCTCCTGCCTGAGCCAAAACACCATCCACATAAATATCGGCACCTGTTCCGTCGCCAAAATCGGTAACGGTAACATTCAATGTCAAATCGGTAGGACAGTTTGTAGTGACAGTAACGATTCCTGTAGGATTGGTATTACAAGCACAGGCTTCTGTTTGGGAAGCCAATTCCAAATCACATCCACCGTAAGGTGTTCCATCTACAGTAATCGTAACCACATCTCCTGCATTGAACGGGCCTATTGTTGTTGTTCCGCTGCCAGCTCCAGTTACATTTAATGCGGCGTTTACGTCATTGGTAATATCCACATCAGTTCCGTCGCCAAAAGAGGATACATTGACATCAATGCTGAATTGACCGTTTCCACAATCTGGAACCAAAGTAGGTACTGCAACAGGAGCATTACAAGTTGAAACATTGACCGTATAATCTTCCACTTCCCCATCATAACCAGTGTCGCAAGCACCAGGGTCAGTATTATATCTTACACCAACTCTCATACGTGTATTGCCCGCCAATGCACCGGCAGGAACCATAATCGACATAGGCGAGTTTGAAGATAGTCCACTTGCAACATTAACCGCTTCCCCCATATCATAGGTTTCACCCGCTTCAAAAACATCGTTCTGATTCCAATCGATCCAAACGAATGCATGAACGGTATAGTTTCCTGCCGTATTGCAATATACAGACAGGTCATAAGAAGAACCCGCATCTACATTCGCAATGATTGAGGTAAAATCTTCATAAGCGTTGTCATCATTGGTATTATCCGTATTGTCCAAATCATTGAAAACGACTCTGGCGGCACCTGTTTGGAAACTGGTATTACCACTTGACGAACAATATTGGGCATCAACAGAAGTAAAGCCACCCAATAATAGTAGGCTTAGGAAAATTGTTGTGGTAAACTTTTTGTTTAAAGGGGTTAGAATGTGTGTTAGTAGTAAATGATTTGCCTTCATTTAATTCCGAACTTTAGTGATAGAATGTGAGGGAGTGATCCATTGAGCAGATTAAAAATAATAATCTATCATAGGTTCACACTACCAAAACCGAGCAGAACATTAAGTATTCAAAGGCAAAAATTTATTTATAAAAAATTAATTTTCAATAAATTACAAAGAAAAAACATAAAGAATACAACATTAATTCAAATCAGTAATTTTTCAAGTTTTTTGCCTGATATTTTACTTTCAATCCATTTATCAATTCGTAGCGAAGAGAAGATCAGAGATTCGGGTTCTTTCTCTTTGAACTCAACTATCCCCGATTTCATTTGACTATAAATCCATTCCTTCTTCTTAGGGGAAGTATTTAATTTATTGATGTGTTTAATTAAAAACTCTTCAGTAGGTAAGAAGCGTTTGTTTTTCACAAGATACCTTCTGCACCCTCGGATTAGAGATTCCATTAATTCATGATGACCTAATTCATAATGACATATCAGACTCAAAATACGTGCATAGCCTCCTATATATGCCGGTCCGGCCCCTGATTGTAATTCTATCTTATCCAAATCCGCCAACCAATCCAGACATTTATCCCAATTTTCCTTCCAAAAAAACAGTAGAGCCATACCAAAAGACAAACGCATATTCCGATCAACGGATAAACCCGAATTGCCATATTTCTTCAATCCTTTTTTAATTTCCTTTGCCATGTCCAAACCTTCATCAATCCTAATGCCCTGTACACAAATCGCCAGACGTGCCGTATATCCAATTTCAAAAATGCGTTGTTCAAGAAACACGTTCATATTTCCGGACTCCTGGTTTAAAGATTCCAAAAGAAGAATTTCTTCCTTGGCTTCTTGAAAATCCTTCATACTGATTCTCATCGTAATAATGTTATTCAGTGCTTTCAAATATTCATTCATATGTGTTTCCAAGAAAAACCGATTATTACGCATAAGATCAATATGCTGTTCGGCAAAGGCAATTCCCTTTTTAATATCGGATATTGAGTAATGGATTATGGTCTGAGATAAAAAGTAAAAATGATGTGCCTTGATAGAAGGGATATCGTTTTCTTTTTGAATTAATTTCCCTGCAAAAGACAAATATTTTTGTTTGACTTCTTCAGTTGCAGCAATCCCTTCCAATCTATACAAACGATAGACCTGATGATGCATATTGGCGAACCACTCCTCCTTATCCAAGAGTTCCGTAATTCTTTTCTTTCTTTTTGAAATCGAATCCATTTTCAGATTCAGATGATCCGGATCCATTGTACGTTGATACACATTCTTTTTATGATCCAATACAGAAAGCTGCATCGGATAATTTTCTGAAGAGATTGCAGCAGTCTCGGCTTTCTCCAAATAACGTACAGCTTCATTGAACATTCCACGCTCCATGAGGATTTCATAGGATTCCAGGAAAACATTGGTCCTGAACAGGGGTACTTTCTTCCCTTTACTTACCCTTAGGCTTTGGAGAAGCAAATTAAATAGTTGATTTTTAAGTACGGGCAATTGTTTCATTTCCCTTGCATGGCTAAAAACCTTATTCTTCAGTTTGGTTTCATCAAATCCATCCTGTTTATCCAACACCTCAAATAATCGTAAATAAAGGCTATTGTCCTTTTTATATCTATTGGCAAATAACTTGAAAGATCGTTTTTCACCCCTATTCATTGTTTTTATCAGGCTATATAGTTTATCCCTGTTTCTCATCCCTCTTCTTAGATGTTCAATTCCATAACTATTCTCTTTCCCAATAACTGAATTTTATTTTTCTTATTGTAGGTATTTAAATTTATTCTAATGGTGAAGTTTAAAAATGATTCGATAATCTAAAAGGGTTGACTATTTTTACCGCAAATTGAAATTGAAATGAAGACGAAGGAAGAAATTGTCAAGAACTGGTTGCCCCGATATACTGGGATGGAATTGGATGGATTCGGCGAATACATCATACTCGTGAATTTCAGTAACTATGTCGATATGTTTGCTGAAAAGTATGAAGTAAAAATTTATGGTGATGGAAAATCGATGCAATGTGCCACAGCCGAAAACATCACCATTATCAACTTCGGTATGGGTAGTCCCAATGCTGCCACCATTATGGATCTCCTTATGGCTATCATGCCTAAAGCTGTCTTGTTCTTAGGTAAATGCGGTGGTATAAAATCCAAAAATAAAGTTGGGGATCTCATTCTACCCATTGCAGGTATAAGAGGAGAAGGTACTTCCAATGATTATTTACACCCCGAAGTGCCGGCCCTTCCCGCCTTTGCCTTGCAAAAAGCCGTTTCATCCACAATCAACCGTAAATTCGGATTGGATTATTGGACCGGGACGGTCTATTCTACCAATAGAAGGGTCTGGGAACATGATGAAGATTTCAAAGAGTATCTAAGGGAAATCAATTGTCAGGCTGTGGATATGGAAACGGCTACTATTTTTACCGTTGCCTTCCATAATGATATTCCTGCCGGAGCCTTATTGCTGGTTTCGGATATGCCCATGACCCCCGAAGGTGTAAAGACCTCTGTCAGTGACAAGAATGCCACCGTCCGATACGCCAATACTCATTTCGAAATCGGAATAACCTCTTTGAAACAGTTGGAAAACAACGGTAGTACTGTCAAACACCTTAGATTCTAATATACTATGTTTACTGCCATCAATCCTACCAATGGAAAACTCATCAGAAGTCTTCCTTTTGATGATGATGCGACTATCATCGATAAAATCTCATTGGCACAGACGGCATTCCATGCCTGGAGGAAAATCCCATTGAAGGAGCGGAGCGGATTGTTATCCGAAGCCGGAAAAATCCTATTATCCGAAAAGGAGGATTATGCCCGTTTAATAACTGAAGAAATGGGTAAACCCATTGGTCAAGGAAGAGCCGAAATAGAAAAATGTGCCTGGGTCTGTAAATATTATGCGGAAAATGCAGAAGCCTTCCTTGAGCCGAAAATGGTAAAAACAGATGCAGGCAAAAGCTATATATCATATGAACCGGAAGGTGTATTATTGGCAGTCATGCCTTGGAATTTTCCTTTTTGGCAAGTATTCAGGTTCGCAGCACCCAATATCACTGCCGGCAATACCATTTTATTAAAACATGCACCTAACGTTCCCGGGTGTTGTGTCGCCATTGATGATATTTTTTTCAAAGCCGGTTTTCCTGAAGATGTGTTAGCTCCATTGTATGCTCCGGTGGATCGAATGGAACTCATCATTTCCAATCCGATTGTAAGGGGAGTCACCTTAACGGGCAGTACGGATGCGGGCCGTTCGATAGCTGCCTTAAGTGGGAGATATCTGAAGAAATCCGTTTTGGAATTAGGTGGTTCCGATCCTTTTATCGTATTGGATGATGCGGATATCGCCCTAGCGGCAGAGGCCTGTGCGAAAAGCAAATTGAACAATGCAGGACAGAGTTGTATCGGTGCAAAACGCATCATCGTATTGGAAAAAGTATATGATGAATTCCTGAAACATTTCGTTCCCATTTTTTCCAATGCGACCCAAGGAGATCCTTTAGCTGAAAATACAACAATCGGACCGATGGCCCGTCTGGATTTAAGAGATACCCTACATCAGCAAATTGAAAGCAGTATTATCAATGGGGCCAAATGTTTGTGTGGAGGTCAGATTCCTGATAAAGCCGGTGCTTGGTATCCTCCTACGGTTCTTACAGATGTAACTGTAGGACAGGCTGCTTATGAAGAGGAATTGTTCGGACCGGTAACTTCTATTATCAAAGTGAAGGATCAGGAAGAAGCCATTGCTGTGGCCAATGATACTTCATATGGTTTGGGAGCTGCCATCTTTACTTCCGATATTAAAAAAGGAGAAAGAATCGCTAGGGAAGAATTGGACGCAGGAGCCTGTTTTGTCAATGAGTTCGTAAAATCCGATCCGAGGCTGCCTTTCGGAGGAGTAAAAACGAGTGGTTACGGAAGGGAACTCTCCGTTGAGGGTATGACCGAATTCATGAACGTGAAGACGGTTTGGGTGAAATAGAACTATGAAGATTACCTTTTAGGACATCGTTTACACTGCTTACCCTTCTTGAATTTTTTGCAGCACTTCTTTTTCATGTTCTTATCCCATGTACAGGCACAAGGTATGACGATATCCTTTCCGGGGGTTGAAGTTTCATTTCTTTTCTTGCCAATCATATTGATTCGGATTTGCATGGCAAATATATCAAATCCTTTTAATTATATTTAGTCTAAATAAAATTATTGAAAAAAATCTTTATGCCAAGCCTACCCTATGGTAGAATTTCTCAAGTTTTTGTTCTTCATCTTCATTCTTCAAATGTTCAATTCGATAGATGAACCCTTCTTCATCCACATTGACTTTCTGGGTACATTTATGGGTTTGTCAGATTTAGCTCTTCGATAAATACACGTCCGATATATTGTGTGCCGCCAAGTATCAGTATTTTTTCCATAAATCAGATTAGCCCGGATAATAATAACTTATATTGTCACAACTGAATAAAAGAATATCATGATGTCCATCATTCAGTATTTTCCTTAACCTATTTTTTTATCGCTTTAAATGATACAAATTTGTCAAAATGGTAATTTTATTTCAAACATCTTAAACTAGTTTAAGATGAATTTTGATTGTCAAATACTAGATTGTTGTAAAATATAAGGCCAAAAGGTTCGGGTGTCACACCTACTCTACTTTCTTTACCTACCCTAATGAATAATCCAGATTGGGGGAATGGGATCTTTTTAGACCATTCCTTCAATTTATTTCCATTGGAATCTTTCTATTGGCATCAATAAATAAGGTCGGATTCAAGTAGCCGTAATATTCAACATCATAACCTCCTCCTAGAGGAAGTGAAACATCATGCCTCATTTCAAAATGGAGGTGAGCCTTATAATGACCATCGGCATTTCCTATCGTTCCGATTTTATCACCTTTTTGGACAAACTGCCCTGATTTTACAAAAATCTCATCGCAATGGGCATATAAAGATTCCACATAGTCGAAAAAGCCTTGTCCTTCTAATTTATGTACAACCCGGATGACATTCCCCCAGCCCTCTCCGGCATCCCGAGCATATACCACTAGGCCGTGAGAGACACTATAAATAGGTAACCCGATATCCGAATCACCTCCCCCTAGTCCATTCCAATCATCACCCAAATGATAATTTTCCAAGAATCCTTGGGCATTGTAATATCCCTTTGCATTGGGTTTTCCTACCGGAAAATCAAAACCATCGGAAATGTATTTATTATTCCCAATGAAAAGGCTATCGAATCCACGTTCCATGATTACCTTCAAATCTTCTTGGGGTTCTTCCTGTTTATTTCCTCCACATCCTGCCATATAAAGGCAACAGATAATCAATACGATTAAGTAATTCTTCACTATTTTAAGTTAATGTTCATTTGTCAATAAGAATACCATCCTTTCCACCAATTTTTCAATCTGTCCCTCAATTTGTTCTCTGAGGAATTTCTCCCCGGCTCGTAAAAAACCATTTTTGAAATCTCTTCCGGAAGGAATTCCTGTTGCTTGAAATTTCCTTCATAATCATGGGAATAATGATACCCTTTTCCATAATCCAATGACTTCATCAAGCTTGTAGGAGCATTACGGACGGATAAGGGTATCGAAAGATTCCCCTTTTCCTTTACACAACGCCCTGCCTGGTTAATCGCCATATAAGAAGCATTACTTTTAGGGGATGTCGCCAAGTAAATAGTACATTGGGAAAGAATAATCCGCCCTTCCGGCATCCCGATGACATTAATTGCATCGAATGTAGATTGGGCCAATAATAATGCATTCGGATTCGCCAAACCAATATCTTCAGAAGCAGAAATCAAAAGTCGGCGAGCTATGAATTTAGGATCTTCTCCCCCTTCCAGCATTCGGGCTAAATAATAAACCGCCGCATTCGGATCAGACCCCCGTATCGATTTGATAAATGCGGAAATCATATCATAATGCTGCTCTCCCGACTTGTCATACATCAAAATATTCTCCTGAAGGATTTCTTTTACTTTCTTATTTTCAACAATGATCTTTCCTTCATTTTGATGGGCATTGATTACGATTTCCAGAATATTCAATAACTTGCGGGCATCTCCACCTGAATATAAAAGCATGGCCTCGGTTTCCTTCAATTCTATTTCCTTCTCCTTTAGATATTCATCTTCTTTAATTGCTTTTTCAAGCAATCCACCCAAATCTTCTTTCCCCAAGTGTTTGAGTACATAAACCTGGCATCGGGACAATAAGGCCGGTATCACTTCAAAAGATGGATTTTCCGTAGTTGCCCCTACTAACGTGACCGTTCCTTTTTCAACAGCCCCTAATAAAGAATCCTGCTGTGATTTGCTGAAACGATGGATTTCATCTATGAAGAGGATGGGCATTTTCCTATCAAAAAAACGGTTGTTTTCTGCACTTTTTATTGCCTCCCTTACATCCTTCACACCAGAATGAACAGCACTTAGGGTGATGAATGCCCTTTCTAATTGCTTGGAAATTATATTGGCCAATGTAGTTTTCCCAACCCCCGGAGGGCCCCATAAGATCATGGAAGATAATCTGCCGGATGTCAGGGCATTCCTAAGCACGGCTCCATCTCCAATCAAATGTTTCTGTCCTACATATTCGTCCAAATTCTTCGGACGCATTCTTTCCGCAAGAGGTTTCATATTATTTAATATCAATTAGTCATCAATAATACGGTTTTCATTTGGAAATTGATTTCAGAATCACGCTCACAGGATAATTTTATTATAAAGATTTTATTAAATGAGTAAAATAATTAATAGAATGATCAAGTTTACATGTTTTAGAATATTTACCAGTGGTGAAAAGATTGTAAATCACACATGAAAGCCTTACATTTGTAATCCATTTTAATAGTCCATAGTTGGTGACTACCTTCGGTTTCGGCCGACTCTACTTTCAGAGCATGGGGTTCCAACTATGGACTATCCATTAAAAGACGAAAATATATCATGGCAGAATTGAATGAAGCTTACAAAGAACATATGAATAAAATTGCAGAGGCCGTGCAGGCATCAGAGCAATTTTCAACCTTCATTGATACGGAAGAAGAATCTGACTATAAAGCTCTGCAAGAATATTTTGAACCGGCAATCGAAGAATTATACGGAGTTGTTGCCAACGACGCCCCTCTTCAATTGAAAGGCTTGGAAGAACTTTTGCTTAATGATGACTTTGCCGGATTATATCTCCCCAAAGCATTAGGATTCACCATATTGAGGGGGCAACTCGATTCGAACTATAAGTATGTCCAATCTCAGGATCACTTCAGGAATATCCTTTTATTCATCTGTAATTCACCTAATTTCGATATCCTCAAAAACAGAATCGGACAATCCATTCAAGTTGGGTTTTCTTTGAGTAGTGATATTTGGATAACGAATATCCTAAAAGACATTAAGAACAAAAGAGTCAAATGGTGGCTTCAAAACCAAAAGTTACCTGAATTAAGAGATGTACTCAATAGACGGTCGGCTTATGTCCGTTACCAACGACAATTTAAATCCTATAACTACCTTTCAACAGAATTCCCGAAAACTGCTCCCGAATTAAAAATCATGTTCGGCTCTCTTCGTAATTTCCTTTCTTACAGAATTACCGAAAACTTGGAAAATAGTTCCATTTATCCCCCATATGCTGAAATTCTAACGAATGACGCATTCAAGGGGACTTCAGAACACACCTATCTATTGGGCTTATTCCTGAATTTCATGGAACTAGATGATAACTATCGTAAAAGCCTGGAGTCTATCCTGAATGAACAAAGAAAATCCAATTCGGACTTCAACGAGCAATATTTTGACTTTCTTTTGGATATGCACGAAACCAAAAAGCCGATTCTGAATATGGATGCAGATCGTCGCTTCATGGAGCTTTTGGATATGGATATCAAGGATGACATCTGTGATTTATATAATACCCTGAAAAGTATCCATGATAAGGGATATGTGAATGAAGAAGTCATGGCTGTTGCCAAAAGATATCATGAATCCAATGAAGGATTATCCCACAACAACGAAGCCATCAGGCAATCCATTCTGGTCTATATTAGGATACTTATGGAAAATTTGGAAGAAACCGATTATTCCACATGGTTCGAAATGCATAAGGTATTTGCTTCGTATATGTCTATTTTCGGTAATGAGCAATTCAACCAGAGTATCAAGGAACTATACCTCAAATACCTACGCAGATTACTGAAAAAATACACCGATAAACGTGGAGGAGATTACCAAGGGGTCAAAAAGTTCACCACTGCAACATTCAAGGAATGTAATTTCATGAAAGAAAAAGATATCAAGGAGCTTTTCAAAACCAAAAGAAAGAAAAAACCAACTCCTACGGCTCGGTAATCTTTCTTTCATTTTCTTGAATATCATCATCCCGAATTTTCTATCATTTGAAAATTCGGGATTTTAATATCCCCTCCAAAATTGCTATAAGTTTAGGGTGTTCTTGGCTTTTATTGTAAAATAGCAGTGTGCATCAAATACGATCAAATAAAGAAAAATGCCTATCAGGAATAATAATCTAGCCGTTTGACCTCCTGAGAAATACTACAACATGGTCGTGTATAAGTACTCAAACGCACTCATCCTGATTTTGGCGACCGGTTGCTAAAGAGAGGCATTTAAAGAAAAAGCCCTCATTCCTTTCGGAATGAGGGCTGATTTCATATGAATTATAAAATCCGCAGGATAGGAAAGATCCTATCAACCGATTTATTTTTTCATAATACGTTCAGTAACCCGATTGGTACCATCATCCAGCATTACGACATACATGGCACTAGCCAATTTAGTCAAATCCAAATGAGCAGTATTCAATCCTTCTACCGGATCAACGATTTGAAGATCCATGACACGGCCCAATACATCCACCAATTTGATGGTGACCGGAGCAGTCGTGCTGCTTACTTCAAAATTAATCGTGATACCTCCTTTCGTCGGATTAGGGAAAATTTCAGAAAACCCGAAATCTCCTTTCAAACATTTGGTGGATTTAACTTGAGAATACTCGAAACTACCATCCATATCAACTATTTTCAATCTGTAATAATTGACACTAGAAGGTGATTTATCTACATATGTATAAGTATTCTGAGTCGGAGTATTATTTCCAATCGCTTCGATTGTAGCAATCGCCTTATACCGATCTCCATCTATAGAATGCTCCACAACAATGTGCTTAACATTCTCTTCCGAAGCCGTTACCCATTTAAGATCTACCTTATCTTTATCACAAGATGCATCAAAGGAAATCAACTCCAAAGGTAGAGGAATCGTACATGGAATATTCAATACTGCACTGGCCACATCGAAATTAGGATCAGCTGAAGGATCTACAGCCGCCCATGAAGCACCCGCTATGATAGCAGAAGCATCTCCTGGAGGGCAATAGTTGATGGCATGAACCTCACAAGAAGGAGCTGTCGCGTCATCTCCATCGTCAGGAATCATAAATGATGCCGAAGGCCCTCCCATAGAAGTACTTACTACATTACCATCACATACCAATACATACATTTGCGTACCGGATGTATTATAATCCGGTTCTGATACTACGGTAATGTCATCAGGATATAACTCACACCCTGTCAAATCCGAAGTATTACATACGGTTACCTGCAATCCGGTAGTGGAATCATAATCCGCAGCAGCCAAAGCAGTGATATCTGCTGTTGTGGAACCTGCTATCAAAGTAGCAGGAGCCGAACCGGGACATGAGTTCACACCATAGATTTCATAACAACCATAACCGGGATCCGAAAATCCCACAGCTGGGTCTGTAATCGGGCCTGCAACGAAGTTTCCGTCACAGTCATACAGATAATAATATTGTGACCCTCCGGAGAAAGCAGTGGCTTGTGTAAAAGTCACATCACTTCCTTCCAAATAAGTACACGCTGCCTGCGAAGTATTATAACTGAACATTAATACAATGAACAGGAATCCTAACTGTCTCGACAGGCAAAGCATATTTTTATATAAATTCATAGCTTTTCTGATTTTTAAATTATACAATTAGAATACTTCTTTAAGGTGCTGATATCGTACCCGCATCAGGTGTACAAGATACCGAACAAGCAACAGGAGCCGTAAAGGCAGCCGTACTTGTAAATGTACATCCCGTACTTAC
>JAHDFN010000278.1 GCA_020628145.1 Saprospiraceae bacterium
ATTGGATAAGAAACTCCGCCCTGAACCGGTTACATATGTTCGGGCAAAAGTCATTGATGCGACCACCAAAAAACCATTGGTTGCCCAAGTAGAATTCATGGAACTTTCCTCACAGTCGAGGCATGCTTATAATGTAACGGATAAGAGTGGCGAATTTTTGGTTTGCCTTCCCGTCGGAAAAGATTATGGTTTGAACGTGGCCAAACAGGATTATTTATTCCACTCAGAAAATTTTGCCCTCAAGGAGGAACAGGAAACGGAACAGCCCTTTGAATTAATCATTCCATTGAAACGGATTCCCCCCCAAATCGTTGAGGTAAAACCTCAGGAGACCCAAAAACCACGACCTACCGTCAAGATCGAACCAACACCGATCATATTGAAAAACATTTTCTTTTCTACCGGTTCTGCCGAGTTGAAAAAAGAATCGATGGGAGAATTGATGAAACTGTATGACATGTTGTCGGAGACACCGAGAATGAAAATCCAAATCAATGGCCATACGGATAATGTCGGTTCCGATACGGACAATCAATCCCTTTCCGAGCAAAGGGCCAAAGCCGTATATGATTTCCTGATAGGAAAAGGGATTTCCTCTTCAAGACTGAAATATAAAGGCTATGGGGAATGGCAAGCCATAGATACAAATGATACACCTGAAGGAAGGAAAAACAATAGACGGACGGAATTCATCATCATTCCATAGGGAAGATTGCTTCACATATCGTAAAAAATCGTAATTTGTGGCCTTGCTCGATCAAGGCTTTCGGGGAGGATAGCCAACGGGCATTGCTTGAAAAAAATTATGTTTCAGGCAGATAGGACAGGACTGTGGGCAAACCGATTACTATTATCACTAAACAGTTCGATTCCCTGAATGGAATTTCGCAGACTTTTCGATATTCCCTTACATCAGAAAATAAACACACCCAGGAAGGATGCCCTTATCGAAGGATTCGGAGCAACCCGGAATTCCCTGTCTTCTGATGACATCTTGGAAAAGTCAATGTGGGTGAGTGCAGGTGCGGTCAATATCGGAATGGAAAGGGGAGACAGGGCTTGGTTGATGTCCAAAAGGAGTGGAATCCGTTGGCTACTTACAGATATGGGATTGACGCAACTCGGAATAATCCCCATCAGCGTGCATTCCGAATGGAATGATGATATACTGAAGAAAATACTGTCGGAAAGCACCCCGAAAATGGTATTGGTAGAGGATCGGGAGCAATTCGCTCGGTTTTCCAGAATCAACAAGGAAGCAGGCATCAAGGAACAAATAAGGATTTATGTCATATCCGATTTGCCGGACATCCCCGATTGGAATGATTTCATCACCGCTCCAATCCCCGAACATTATATCGCATATGAGACGGCAAAGGCAGCCATCCACGAAGATGATTTGGCGGCTATTGTGTATAGTGCGGGTACGACGGGAATGCCCAAAGGCATTGCTTTGTCACATAAGAACATGGTAAGCCGGGTATATGCCCTTGCTCCCTTATTACCACTCAAACCTTCAAGCCATGTTATATCCATTCTTTCAATGAGTGGTATAACCGAAAAGGTCATGCTATATACTTATCTGGCGATTGGCTGTAGAATACAATTCATCCCCTATTCCGAAAATATCTTAGAAGATTTGGGAAACGCCCGCCCTCATTTCCTCACCTGTACCCCACTTAAACTCAAGGAACTTTATATGGCATTGTTGAAAGGCAAAGCGAGGAGAGGAGATACCGCCCGGAAAAGATATTTGTGGGCCATCAGGCAAGGAACCCGTTATGGAAATTACGGTAGGAATTCGATTATGAATCATTTCAAATTCATTGTAGCCGATTTATTATTGTTTAGGAAATGGAGGAAGGTCTTTGGCGGAAGAATAGAAGGTATTCTATTGTATGGCAATACCCTTCCGGGCAATATGGCCCGGTTATTCTCTGCTGCGGGTATAGATGTCAGGAATTCCTTCGGAATGGCTGAAACGGCAGGGATTGTTTCTATGAATAGATTCGGGAATAAAAGTGTCAATTTCAATACTGCCGGATTGCTTTTGGAAGGATGGGAAATGAAAATAACCGAATCTTCCTGGAAGGATTCTGTTGGTGAAATCCTCCTAAGGGGTGACGGCTTATCCAAAGGGTATTGGAAGGACGAGGAATTGACATATGAAAGATTCCAATATGGATGGTTGAAGTCGGGCGACATGGGGTATCTTGGAAGGGAAACGAAACACCTCACGATAGTAGGTCGAAAAGAAAATGCCATTGTTCTGGAAAATGGTAGTAGAATCCATCCTACGTACATTGAAAATAAAATCAAGGATTCCCTTTTCATTGAAGATTGCATTATCGTAGGGAGGGGGAAATCATTTCCTGTCGCCTTGTTGGTTCCTTCACTTATCCACTTGGAATTATGGTGTGCCGAAAAAAAGATATCTTTTGATAAGTTCGAAGAACTGTTGTTGAATCAGGAAGTGAAAAACCTTTTCGATCAACAGATGGTGGGGGTCAACACCCGTTTGCAGGATAATGAGAAAATTAGGAAATACCAGATTGTGGATAATGAATCGTGGAATAACCCCGGCTTCATGACAACTTTCGGTAAGCCGGACAGGGCTGCAATCAAAAAGGAATTCATGCATTTGTTCCGGGAAATGTATGAAGGATAGGGCATGTCTTTGGATTTCCTTTTTCATTATTATGATACATTTCGGATTTTCCCTAATATTATGGCTTTCAATTCATATTTGTCACGAACTACCACCACTTATAAAATGTAATTCGTGAGCATATCTTATTATTGACCTTAATAAATCTACCGAAGGGTAAAACACTTATGGAGTTAACATTTACAAGACTGTTTGACATTGTTCGATTTCAGAATGAACATTTTCCTCAAAAAAAATCCCTGGGTCACAGGGTGGATGGAGATTGGGTTTTTTATTCCACGAAGGAAGTGATGGATTTGGCCAATAATGTAAGTTTGGGCTTGTTGAAAATGGGGTTAGGGCCCGGAGATAAGATTTCTATTCTGTCTTATGATAACAGACCGGAATGGAAAATCGTAGAAATAGGGGCTCATCAGATAGGGGCGGTTACCGTACCGGTTTATCCAACTATTTCTCCTGCCGATTATGAATATATCTTCAATGACGCAGGTGTGCAATATGCATTTGTCGGCCCTGGGGATTTGGCAGACAAAGTCAATGCAACAGCACCCAAGGTTCCTACTTTCAAAGGAGTATTTACATTTGAAAAAGCCGAAGGTGAAAGACATTGGGAAGAGATTTTTGAAGGAGGATCATTAGAAGAAGTAGAAAAACTTTCGAATCAGGTAAAAGAAGACGATCTCGCAGTATTGATATATACTTCCGGCACGACCGGTCTTCCAAAAGGCGTGGCATTGTCCCATAAGAATCTGGTATCCAATATCAAGGCCGCTCTTCCACTATTTCCACTGAAACCGGGAGAGAAAGCACTTAGTTTCCTTCCGCTGTGTCATATTTTTGAATGTACCGTTTCCAATGCCTATATGGGGAGGGGGGTCAATATTGGTTTTACCGGAGTAAGGAATCTAGGAGGAGATGAAGGAGACATCAAATCCTTCAAACCTCATTTCTTTACAACAGTACCCCGTCTTTTGGAAAAGGTCTATGAGAAAATCTATAATAAAGGGTTGGAGTTGACGGGCTTGAAGAAAAAACTGTTCTTTTGGGCTTTAAGCCGGACAGATGATTATTCTTTCGATAAGGAATACAGTGGTCTGGATGGCTTCAAGCAAAAAATTGCAGACAAACTTATTTTCAGCAAATGGCGTGAAGCATTGGGTGGCAATATGAAAGGCATTGTAACAGGTGCTGCGGCATGTCCTGTGAAAATGGCCAAGGTGTTTTCTGCAGCAGGTATTCCTGTAAGGGAAGGCTATGGCTTGACGGAAACCTCTCCTGCATTGACCATCAATACCTTTGAAAAAGGGGGGGCAATGTTGGGAACCGTAGGGCCGGCATTGGAAGGGATTACGATTAAAATAGATGCTTCCGACGGGGATTACAAACCGGGAGAAGGCGAAATCCTAGCCAAAGGACCAAATATCATGCAAGGATATTACAATAAGCCTGACAAAACAGCAGAAGTCATGGATGCAGATGGTTGGTTCCATACCGGGGATGTGGGTAAATTAATCAAAGGCTCTGACGGAAGGGAATTCCTAAAGATAACAGACAGGAAAAAAGAACTGCTTAAGACTTCCGGTGGGAAATATGTGGCTCCTGCCCCTATTGAGAATAAATTCAAGGAAGATTTTCTCATTGAACAGATGATGGTCGTCGGAGAGAAACAAAAATTCGTTTCCGCACTCATTGTTCCTGCAGCCGAGGCATTAAAAGATTGGTGCGAAGATAATGGAGTGGATATTAAAATCCATCCGGCTCCGTATAATGATACGCTTTATTGTATTTCCAAAAGTACACTAGAGGATCCTAAGGTGATAGCTAAGTTTCAGGAAATCATTAATGGCTTCAACCCTAATTTTTCACATATAGAACAAATCAAGAAATTTGAATTATTAAGCGATCCCTGGGATGTGGCTTCCGGTGAACTCACACCTACAATGAAACTGAAGAGAAGGGTGATCCGTGAAAAATATAAGGATATCATTACCCGGGTATATAATGTCTGATTTTATCAGGAAGAAGACAAGAAGAGGGTTTCTGGCAGCAGCAGAAACCCTCTTTTTATTTAGGGATATTCAGGAGTAA
>JAHDFN010000028.1 GCA_020628145.1 Saprospiraceae bacterium
CTTTTGCGACTGCATCTTCGATAGAACCTACCAAGTTGAATGCCGCTTCCGGATACTCATCCACTTCACCGTCCATGATCATATTGAAACCTCTGATGGCATCCTGGATGTCAACCAATACACCTTCCAAACCGGTAAACTGCTCGGCTACGTGGAAAGGTTGAGAAAGGAAACGTTGTACTTTCCTTGCACGTCCTACAACCAATTTATCCTCATCACTCAACTCCTCCATACCTAGGATGGCGATGATGTCCTGAAGCTCCTTATATCTCTGAAGGATATTGATAACCCTTTGTGCACAAGCATAATGTTCCTCCCCTACGATATCCTCAGTAAGGATACGGGACTTGGAATCCAAAGGATCTACCGCAGGATAGATACCTAATGAAGCCAATTTACGATTCAATACCGTAGTTGCATCCAAGTGGGCGAAAGTCGTTGCCGGAGCAGGATCCGTCAAGTCATCCGCAGGTACATAAACGGCCTGAACGGAAGTAATAGAACCTCTTTTCGTAGAAGTAATACGCTCTTGCATCAATCCCATTTCCGTTGCCAAAGTAGGCTGGTAACCTACCGCTGAAGGCATCCGTCCCAAAAGGGCAGACACCTCGGAACCCGCTTGTGTAAAACGGAAGATATTATCTACGAAGAATAGGATATCACGGCCACCGTTCGGATCTTTCATATCTCCATCCCTGTAATATTCTGCGATGGTCAAACCAGACAATGCCACTCTTGCACGTGCGCCGGGAGGCTCGTTCATCTGACCGAACACCAATGTTGCCTGAGACTCTGACAAAGCTTTTTTATCCACTTTGGTCAAATCCCATCCCCCTTCTTCCATGGACTCCATGAATTCGTGTCCGTATTTGATAACGTTGGATTCCAACATCTCACGAAGCAAGTCGTTTCCTTCACGAGTACGTTCTCCCACACCTGCAAAAACAGATATCCCTTCATATTTTTTAGCGATATTATTAATCAATTCCATGATTAATACCGTCTTACCTACACCTGCACCACCGAACAAACCAATCTTTCCTCCTTTGGCATAAGGTCCAATCAAATCGATTACTTTGATACCGGTGAAAAGAACTTCCGTTTCTGTGGATAATTCTTCAAATTTCGGTGGTTTCCTATGGATAGGAGCCACCTCACCGCCTTTCTCAATTCCTCCGATGCCATCAATGGCTTCACCTACGACATTGAACAATCGACCACGGATCCTGTCTCCGACCGGCATTGCGATGGGTTTCCCCGTATCGACAACATCCATTCCTCTGGTAAGACCGTCGGTAGCATCCATAGAGATGGTACGCACACTGTCTTCTCCCAGGTGACGTTGACATTCAAGTACAAGGATTTCTCCGTTAGGTTTTTTGATTTCCAATGCATTCAGTATATCGGGCAACTGTGAATCCGGGAAACTCACATCGATGACCGCTCCGATAATTTGTTTTACTTTACCTACGTTAGCCATATTTTCAAGCGATGATTATAGTGATAAAATATCCTTTCGGAATTTTGCTGCAAAAATAGGATTTACCACCCATAAAACCAACCTATTAGAGCATTTTAAAGACAGTTTTTTCGGAAACATCCCTACAAGGTCAAATGATTGGAAAATTGCATTTCGCAAGAGTTGCGAACCACCAATGAAGAACGACTACCCAACCACCAATGCCAAAACTAATACTGGCAAATTCCGCACATCCCAAATAATATTTTTACAGCAATCCGGCCTTTGTTTTAATAAAAAAACTTTCCAAAAACAATTCAAATCATGAGCTGTTTGAATTACATTGTCGGCCATTCAAAAAATAATGGATAAGAGAACCCGAACCATATCATTCATAGTCTTTTCATTTCTGAGCCTAGCTTCCATTTTTTTCGCCTTTCAGGTGAAAGCAGATTTTAATTTCGAACAGTTTTTTCCTGACGGAGATCCTGATTTGGATTATTTTTATGAATTTACAAAGGAGTTTGAAACGGATGACAATTTCCTTTTGATTGCTATTCATAGAGAAGAAGGAATTTTCGAAAAAAAATTCTTAGAAGCTTTTCATGATTTTTCAAAAAAATCCAAAAGACTCCCTTTTGTCAATTCAGGGCAATCCGTCACCTTATTACAGTATCCGAGAAAAACGCCCTTCGGCTTTACTTCACAACCCGCCATACACCGATCATCCCCTGAAAAATACGAGGAAGATAAGAAAAGGCTCTTAGAGGATGAAAGGTATGCCGGTTCATTAATTTCCAAAGACGCCAAGGCCGCAGTCGTAGCCCTTAAATTAATCGATAATATACAGATCGACAATTCGAGGATTTTGATGTCGAAAATGGATTCCTTGATCAGTACCTACGACTTTGAAAGCCATCATTATCTGGGGCGTCCCAATTTCCAGAAGGAGTTCATTGATTTGCAGTTTAGGGAAATGGCGATCTCAACGGTTATATCAGGCATACTGGTACTGTTGGTCATGTGGTTTATTTTCAAGCGGGGGTGGGGTATTTTTATCGCTTTATTATCCATAGCTGTCGGGATGTTATTATTTGTGGGAATGCTGGGTATTACCGGTCGCACACTGAATGTCATGTCTGCTTTGTATCCGGTGCTTTAAATTATCGTAGGGACTTCCGATGTGATTCATATCATGTCGAAATATATTGACGAATTAAGAAAAGGCGTCCATAAAAATGCTGCCATAAAAACCACTATCAGGGAGATTGGCATCGCTACTTTATTGACTTCCGTTACAACGGCCGTCGGATTCTTAACCTTGCTTTCGAGTCGCATCCCTCCCATCCGGGCCTTTGGAATAAATGCCGCTATCGGCGTGATTATCGCCTACTTGACAGTCCTTGGATTAACGACGGCCATTCTTTCCTTATTCAATACGAATCAGGTCATCAAATTAAATAATCGAAAAGCATTTTGGGAACCTTGGATGGAATGGTTTTATCATTTCACAAAAAATCATCCTAAGAAAATTTTTGCAGGGATTATCATCACACTTATTCTTTGTTTTTACGGGATGTCGTTAGTTACCACTAATTTCAGTATAAAAAGCAATTTACCGAAAGGGCAAAAAATTACGGAAGACTATATTTATTTCGAAAAAAAATTCGGAGGGTTTCGCCCATTTGAAATAGCCGTAACGGCCCAAGATACTTTTATGGCCAGGGACTATGAAGTCCTCAAGGAAATTGACAAAATAGAAAACCATTTAAAAAAATATCCGGCAGTACAATCTCCTACATCAATTACTGCTGCATATAAAAGTCTGAATCGTGCATTTAATGGTGACAAGGTTGTTGCTTATCGTTTTCCGGATAATGAAAAAGATTTTAAAAAATTCGATAAATATCTGAATAAATTACCCTCGGGCCCTTTAGATGTTCTGGTCAGTAAAGATGAAAAAAAAGCAAGGATTTCCAGTAGCATTCTGGATGTCGGATCGGATTCGATAAAATCGGTAGGAAAACAAATAGATGCTTGGTTATTAAATAATACCCGAGCTGAAATTGCTACTTTCAGAAGAACGGGAACGGGAGTACTTTTTGATAAAAACGAAGAATATGTAAGGGATTCCATCCTAAAAGGATTGGGTATTGCCATATTAATCATCAGTTTATTAATGGGATTTTTATTCCGAAGTCCGAAAATGATTATTGTTTCTTTATTACCGAATATTTTCCCTTTATTAATTGCCGGTGCATTACTAGGTTATACGGGAATAGAATTAGAAAGTGGGGTGGCCATTGTATTTGCCATTGTATTTGGAATTGCCGTTGACGATACGATACACTTCCTAAGTAAATATAAATTAACCAGAGACAAAGGAAAAAGCATAGATGAATCCTTGCACACCACTTTTTTGGAAACCGGAAAAGCCATCGGGTTGACTTCGGTTATTTTATTTTTCGGATTTTTGGTTTTATTATTTTCCATTAATCCACCGAGTGTAACGGTAGGAATAATTATCAGCGTAACTCTTGCGAGTGCTTTTTTCAGCGATTTATTTATTATCCCTGTTTTGATTAGATTTTTCTACAGGAAGAACGAATAAAAATTAATTATTTTCCGCATTCAGATTTTCAATGGCTTCCGTCAAGTCGTCATCTTCCTCTTCATTGAAATACTCGTCTTCAAGGATTTCCTTTGGAAGGACGTTATCAACAACGATTTTATTCTTTTTCTTTTTTTTCGTTTTCACACGGATACAATTGCGTCCGGCATCATTAATGAAATCGATAAGGGGATCGAAATATTCATCATCGGACAAAACCGCAAATTCCGTTTCCACCCCCAACTTCTGGTGCAACGCTCCCATAAGGAAGGACAAATGCAATCTGAAATCACTCTCGGAATTATTTTCGACAGAAACCCATTTTACTCGTTTGCCTAATTTCTGAGCATGCAATACGATTTGAAAAGGGATTTGCTCCACCTCTTTGCCGATTAGGATATAGACTTTATTGCAAACTTTTTGGAGTTTGCTGATTTTGACTTTTTTCAGACTTTCATAATCGGTAAAAATGTACCTTCTAGGTAAATGAGCCATGATTTTCTTGAATATGTTTTATGTTTATCCTAGTAATGAGTCCTAAAACTTCAGATAGTTAGGTTAATATTATCAAAACCTCCCTATCCGGGTGCAATTTAATTCAAATAAACGGGTTAACAAATTAATCGTGTGCTTTGATTTCCGAACGATTAATTTTGCAGATAAATATCAGATTATGTCAACAAGAATAAACATACTCCTCATATTATTGCTATCTATTACCATAATGGCCTGCAAGTCGAAAAAAAATGGAAACGACAATGGTAAATTGAAAAAACGTTCTTCAAAATATCTGCTCGAAAAACTGGATCGCTACCATATAGACGCGGAATGGCTGAGTACCAAAGGCAATATCAAATTGACACAGGCCGGCAAAACCAACAAAGCCACCGCCTATCTCCGTATGAGGAAAGATAGTGTAATATGGGGGGCTGTAAGAAAATTCGGAATAGAAGGCGGTCGGTTACTGATAACACCGGACTCCTTCTTCTTGGTGAATCGGCTAGAAAAGAATTATTATGCCAAACCGATCAGCTATGTGAGGGATATGATGGGCTTGGCTTCCAATGGTGATGAATTGTCTGATTTCCGAAATCTTTACGACCTCATTCTCGGCAACCCCATATTCCTTGATGACACCAAATATGATGTTGAAGCCGCCTCTCCCTTTTACCATTTATCGAAATCCCTTGAAGATTTCGATACTGAATATTGGTTGAATGGGACGGATTATACTTTGAATAAAATGCAGTTCAGAACCAAAAATAGTGATAGAACAGCTAGTTGTACGCAGGAAAATTACAATAAGCCTGCAAATGACCTTTTATTTTCGTATATTCGGAAATTGGATTTGTATTCAAGCGAGACAGGAGCGTTAAAAGTGGAGTTGGATCTAAAGAAAGTCTCACTCAACCAACCTGTCAGCATCAAATTCGAGATTCCTGATACCTATGACAAAATCGATTAAATCGACACTCTTATTACTGGTATTCCTTATACCTCTGATTTCTTTCGGGCAAACCCGGAAGAATCTGGAGATTAAGCGTAAAAGCATCCTAAAAGACATCAGGAGTACGGATAAGCTCATCAAGGAAACTTCCCGAAACAAGGAACTGACCTATGAAAAGTTCATCGCATTAAAAAAACAAATAGAAAACCGGAAGGAACTTGTCAAAACCATCAAGGAGGAACTAGCCTATTATGAAAAGAGTTACGAAAGAACCTCTTCCGTCATCACATCCCTCAGTAGTGATATAGAAAGATTGAAAAAGGATTATGAGCAATTATTAAGGTTGGCTTATAAGCGTAAAATCATGCAAACGGATTTGTTGTTTTTGTTTTCCGCCCAAAGTTTCAACGATGCTTTCATGAGGTGGCGATATCTGAAACAATATGACAAGTATCGTAAAAAACAGGCTTATCGCATCATCCAAACGCAGGAATCCCTTACTAGAAAAATCAAAAAACAAGGTGAACTGAAAGAGGAGAAGGAACGACTCCTCGGGAGTGAAAAAAGTCATCTTTTGGTATTGGAAATGGATTTGGAGAAAAAAAACAAGATTTTCCAACAATTGAAAAGGGAAGAGAAAAAACTCCGTAAGCGAATCAAAAAACATAAGAATGAGCATGAGCAACTCAATGTTGCCATTGAAAAGATTATCAAGGAAGGGGTAATCGGCAATCGGGTGGAAAATCGAAAACCCAATGTCAAAATAGAAAAAACGAATGCCCATTCTTCTGCCAATCGGAAATTGAGTGGCAGCTTTAAAAGTAATAAGGGAAAATTCCCCTGGCCGGTCAGTGGTGTGGTTTCAAGGCATTATGGCAAGCAGTCCCATCCTACTTTGCCCGACATCACCATCAACAATAGTGGCATAGATATTCTTACGACCAATGATGCCAAGGTTAAACCTATTTCTTCCGGAACAGTTGCCGCCGTCCGTTTCGTCCCCGGCAATGATTATCTTGTTATTGTCCAACATGGGAATTATTACACACTTTACTCCAAACTGGAGGAGCATTATGTGAAAAAAGGGGATACGGTAAGTGCCGAAGACACCATCGGAAAAGTCAGAACGGATGGAAAAACCGGAAAGTCTGAATTGCATTTCGAAATATGGAATAAGCAGACACGTATGAACCCCCGATGGTGGTTGTCTAAAAAATAAATTTCTAGTGGGAGCCTAAACCCGCAAATTCATTATTTCCTTTAGTCTGTATAATTGTCGGTTGATGCGTAGCCATATCCTTTTCAGGTATCTGGCAGAAACAGAGGATGTGAATTGTATCTCCTTCATCGGCATGGAGTGCGGCTCCTCCATTCATTCCGATGACTCCTGTTCCCCGTTCTCCGGGAATGGCGTAGGTGATGATACGTGTTCCCTTGGATGCATTATTTATATGTACCTGCTCCCAGGTACGGATATTCGCCTTATCCATCAAATCCTCATCAATGGTAATGCTTCCTTTATAGTTGATGTTTGCTTCGGTTACTTTGACTGTATGTATTTTGGATTTCAATACGATTAAGTCCATGATGTTGTCGATTTTTCTATAATGCGGATCAGATTCTTGTCCACATCCTGATAGTCCTTCAAATGATAAAGCCTGAATTTACTCCCCTTTTGTAATATGGTAACGAAAAGTCTGGAGCAATCATAAGTGATTTCAAATGGTTGTAATGGATCTGGTTTTGCTCCTTCCTTGACTTTCACAATCGTATCGTAATTCAGTACACCATCCTCATATTGGGCTGTAGCCCTGAAACATTCTTCCCCATCAAACAGGAGAGGTGTAACCGTTATCCAATTCCCTTCTCCCAGACCTCCGAGCCATTGGGCCTTTTTGGGAATATCCAAATGTTTTTCCCCTTCTTCTATCTTATCTTTCCTTACGATCTTATCTCCTATGAAATTTCCTTTTATGTTATCCCATAATAATTTCAGATTACCCAAACGGGTCATTTTGAAATTTTCCAACGGTTTTCCGGGAGCCGTTTGCCTGTAAACATTAGATTGATATCCTACATCGACTGCGTTGCCTACCGGAGAAGCTTTGAAAGTCGGAGTCAGCACCAATTTCCATTTGTCCATTGTAGATGAAGAGCCGGCCAACAAAGTCCCACAAACAAAACGGGAACAATTGGTGGAATTGGGGGAGAAGGTCGTATAACGTACAGACCCTTGTTCCTGAAGTCCTGAAATGAACGTCTGGGCCTTACCATAATCCATTTTATCATACAATGAAAAATAGATTACGCCCTCTCCATGTGTATAACGGGTTATGGTAAACAGATAATCCACCAATTCCTGAATATTAGCCATTTCACCATTTTCATCGAACCGGGCCTTGACTTTTATTTCCAGATTGGGATCCGTATTCCGCCCCCTCGGCCTTCCCTGCCCATGATCGCAGGTATATCTTCCGAAATCATAATATTCTATCAGGCCGTCTTTCTTGCGGATCAGGCAAAGAGCAGCATGCCCGACCTTGAAATATACATCTTTGATGATGCCCTTATCATATAACCAGCTAAAAATGGGTTCAGCCCCCTTAGCAGTCGTATCAGGCCAACCGATAGCCATGCATATACAATCATCCTTTGCCATAAGTCTTTTCAGTTCTGTGTTTTTCCTATCATTTATACCTACAATTGCTCTTCCTTGTCATATTGGATAGGCTGCCGGTAACCGGTAAACGGGATTTTCAACAATTCCCAAACACTCTTGGTCTGTTTCTTATCCATATAAGTATCTACTCCATACACTAATTTCTTATTGTCCACCCTTACATAAGTCCCGAATATTCGATCCCAAAAAGAAAAGATATTTCCATAATTGGTATCACTATACGGTTGCCTGTAATGGTGGTGTACCCGGTGCATGTTGGGTGTACAGAAAACCAATTCCAAGGCCCGATCCAGCCAAGTGGGCATTTTTACGTTAGAATGATTGAACTGTGTTAGAATCAAGGACATGGATTGGTAAATGAAAACCAACCAAATGGGCGCACCTACGATAAAAACCGCCAAAGTCGTGAAAATAAAACGGATGACACTTTCTCCCGGATGGTGCCGGTTGGCCGTCGTCGTATCCACATGTTGATCGGTATGGTGGATGACATGGAACTGCCAGAGCCATTTGACATGATGTTCAACCCAATGCACGAACCAGGCACCTATCAAATCCATCAGCATTAATCCGATAATCGCTTTCAGGATCAAGGGCATCGGAATCCATTGGATGAGTCCGAATTCATTGGCTACGACCCAATCTGCCGAATATACGAGAATAAAGGCCATGATGAAATTGACCAATACGGTTGTCAGCGTGAAAAACAGGTTCAATAATGTATGACTTGCCCGGTTATAATTGATTTTGAACAGAGGCACCGCCTGCTCTATCAGAAAGAATACCGTGAGTCCTCCTACGAGCATTAAAGACCGGTGCAGGGTCGGCATATCGCTGAAGTAATTAATTATCACATCCATAATCCATATGATTGAATGATTAAAGTTACTTACTAGAATCGGCATACAAAAATTTCAGCTTGCAATTCCCCTAAGACTGTCTTATAAATAGCCGTTCAGGTTCCAATGACCTTTTCGGGAATATAGAATATGTCCGTTTTCCACCATCAATGGCGATTGGAAATTATTCGTGTATAATTGTCCGGTTCCCAAGCCTTGTGGCATCGGGTTGGCCTTTGCATATACCCATTGTGAAATCGCATTAAGTCCTATGTTGGATTCAAGCGCCGAAGTCGCCCACCAACCGATTCCCATTCCTTCTGCCAAGTCGATCCATTCTTCCGAACTTTTGAAACCTCCGATAAGACTTGGTTTCAAGATAATATATTGGGGGTTGATTTGTTCGAGCATTTTTTTCTTTTCCTCCCTTGTATGAACTCCGATGAGTTCTTCATCCAAAGCTATAGGCAATGGTGTTTTTTTACATAATTCGGCCATTGTCTCATATTGTCCTTGCCTGATAGGTTGCTCTATTGAATGAATATCCAATTCGGATAAGCGATTTAATTTCACCATTGCCTCATCAATGGTGAATGCTCCATTCGCATCCACCCTGATTTCTATTTCATCCGCCGAAAATTCCCTTCGGATATATTGAAGCAGGGACAATTCCTCATCGAAATTAATCGCACCTATTTTTAATTTGATGCAGTTGAAGCTCTGTTCCAATTTATCCCTAATCTGCTCCAACATGAATGATTTTTCTCCCATCCAAACCAAGCCGTTAATCGGTATTGGGATTTCATTTCTAGTAAAATCGGAAGGAAATAATTCGAAAGGATTCGTAGCGTTTATTTCTCGTTTCAATATTTCCAAGCCGAAACAGATTGATGGATATTCCACAAGGGTTCCTTCCTTATTCCAATCTCCATTATTCAATGAATCACAAAGACCGTCCAGGGTGTTTTCATAGGATTCCCAATCATCGACACTCAAGCCTTTCAGCAGACCGCACTCTCCAATATATTTTCGGTTTTCTTTTTCAGCAATCAAAAACCAGGAAGATTTTTTTTTTCAAAACCCCTCTGGAAGTTCCTCCGGGTCTTTTAAAAAGCAGTGTGTGTTTTTTCCAATATACTTTCATAACAATTGGCCAATACCGAATAATAAAACGAAGAGCAACGTGGAAATCGCCATTTGTTTAAGATAAGGATCCAATTCCTTAGAATCCGTTTTTTGTTTTACAGCACGGGCATTGATTAAAAACAAGGGAAGTGTCAATAAAAACAACCACTGTTTCACTGATGAATAATTATTCAATACATAAAAAACAGCAGTTGCCCAGCCTGCCAACAAAATGAACCAATGATAATAAACCGCTTTATCCCTACCCAACCTCACAGGAATAGAATATTTGCCGGCTTTACGATCCGATTCTATATCTCGAATATTATTCACATTCAGAACACCAACAGCAAAAAGGCCGCAGGTGACCGCAGGGAGTAAGATTGAATAATGCAATTCATTGGTTTGTAAATAATACGTTCCTACAACTGCAATCAAGCCAAAAAAAATCAAAACCGAGATATCTCCCAGCCCCATGTATCCATATGGATTATCCCCGACAGTATAAGTTACTGCTGCAATTAATGATAAAATCCCTACTCCTAAAAACACCCATAAATCCTGCCAACTATTCAGTGAAAAATACAACAATGATAAACCTGAAAAAAAAGAAAGCAATGCAAAAAAAATCATCGCATTCTTCATTGAAGATGCGGAAATCCTGCCTGATTGAACGGCCCGGCTAGGGCCAAGCCTATCCTTGCTATCCGCTCCGTTTTGTGCATCCCCATAATCATTTGCCAAATTAGATAATATCTGAAGCAGAAATGCCGTCAACAAGGTAAGAGAAAAAACAAGGGTGTTGAATTGACCTTCCGCAGCGGCTATAAATCCCCCCATCCCTATACAAGCCAATGCCAGTGGCAAGGTTCTCAGGCGGAAAGCTTCTATCCAATATTTTATCATTAGAATTTTAGTTTTTTCCAAAGGGAATCAGTCCCCACTTATAACAAAAGTAAGACTCCTCTGTTTTAAAAATATAAATCCAATATTTTTTTATGTAATTTTCATTTTGTATGAAAATTACAATCCATATCATCTTGCTCCCCCTGCTCTTTTTTTCATTAGAATCGGGATTCGGGCAATCTGTTCGTTTCAGGCATCTTAATATCGACAACGGCTTGCCTGTTCAGAAAATAAACAAGGTACATACCGACAAAACAGGCTATGTTTGGCTAGAAAGCGAAGAGGGTGTTTTCAGGTTTGACGGCACCGAATTCAAATCATTTGAATGGCCTTCCATTCCTTCTATTGGAACATTGGATAGCCTTGATCAGATTTTCTTAGGCAGAGATAACAAATTCTACGGCTTACTAAACAATCAAATCTATTACGCCAAATCTCCCTGTACGATTTACAGAACTAAAAATATCATAAAAACCAAAAGCGGGATTTTCATCCACCATAAAAACGTTTTTGAAGAAAATGAATTGACATATATTCAAAATAAAATCTGCAAAAAATATATTTTAAAAAAAGACAGCCTTGTCCTTATTGACGGAAGCCCCGTTCACATCCCTCCAGAAAATACGGATGGATTAGAATTTTCAATCGCTTCATTCTCCAGTGACGAAATCATAATGAATATCCCCCAAAATTCCATGATGAAAATAAACTGGGCAAATAACGAACTCATTTCCATACCGACATTAAAAAAAAACCCTTCCGAACACCCCGCACTTCATGCACTCCCCGACAGTGAAGGCATTTGGAAAATAAGAAAGGACTCCCTACATCTTTGGGGTCCACGTCCCAGATTTTTTCCTTTAAAAAACAAGGTTCCTAAAATTGAATTTCTCCGGGTAAATTCTTTTTCCGCTTTTTTTGCCGATCGAGAAAACGCTTTTTTCTACAACCTCCTTACAGAAGAAATTAAAAACCTGAATACAGAATTGAATATCCGATCAGAAATCAATCACTTGGAATTGGATGCAGAAGAAAATCTTTGGATCGCTACCAAGCAGGACGGTGTTTTCTGTATTTATAATGATTCTCCCGAACAAAACAACAGGGGTTTATTAGGCGATGCCGCCGTACATCATCTTTATCCGACAAGTAGTTTGGGGTTATTAGCTGCGACCGATGAAGGTTTGTTTTTGATTTCTACAGGATGGAGTAGGTTTCCCCTAAAAGAAGGAAAACAACCCGCCAGTTATTTTATTGGGGAAGACAAGACAAACAATATCATCTATGTTTCGACCAATGATGGTGTTTATATGATTGAAAAAGGAATGCCATCTCTGTGTTTGCCCCGTGAAAAGAACATGCTTTCTTTTTTAGTTGACAATAAAGGAACTCTTTCTTTTTTCAGGAACAAATTCCTTAACTCCTATCTATCATGCGGCAGCAATCCGGTGTCATGGCCCGCCCCAGATTCTGATGTAGAGTTTTGTTTATTCCAAGATAGCCAACAACGGGTCTGGATGGGTACCGAAGGAGGCTTGCTTATTTATGGCAACGGGCAATTCGCTCCAAGAAAAATAACAACGGAAAAGGGCTTGCCCCATTCGAAAGTCAATGACATCAGGGAAGATGAAAAAAAGAATATTTGGGTAGGAACGGATGGCGGTTTGTCCGTAATTTCAGGAGATAGTTTTAATATTAAGAATTATAAGAATCTCCCTTCATTAAAGTGTCGGAAAATCCTACCGGATCAACAAGGGAGAGTATGGATTTCCAGCCCGGATGGTGTTTTTCTTTTTGATAAAAAAAACGAAGGGACTTCCCAACGGCTGAATATTCCCGAGTCACAGGTTAACAGTCTTTATCTCAAAAACGATAAGCAACTTTGGTTAGGCACGAACAAAGGACTTTTCCGACACAAAACGGATGAACAGAATCTGGAAGAAGCCCCCCCCATACTCTTTTGGAAACATATCCTCCTCGATAACAACTCCGTTAATCATACTGATATTCCGGACTTGACTTCCAAAGGGAAACTGGAAATCGGATACTCGGTCTTGGCCTTCAAAGATCCTCGTTTGGTGTCTTACCAATACCGTTTAAAAGAGAATGATAATTGGCAGAACACTCCTAATCGTAATTTGTTTTTCTCCAATCTCCAAACCGGAAAATACAATTTACAAATCAGGGCTAGAAAACCGGGAAGTGATTGGAGTGAACCATTGGAATTTTCATTTTGCTCACTTCCTCCCTGGTGGAAATCCACAGGTTTCATCGTTTCTTCCCTTTTGGGTTTCGCATTGCTTATCGGATTTATTTTATTCACCATACGGGCTAGGGAGAAAAAAAGAATGGAAACCAACCGACGGTTTGCTGAGTTGGAATTAAAAGCCCTTCAATCACAAATGAATCCTCACTTTATTTTTAACACCCTCAATGCTATCCAACATGCCATTTTGAAAGAAGATGCCCACTTAGCCAATGAATCGCTGAATAGTTTTGCTTCACTGATGCGATTATTTCTGGAATCTTCAAAAGCCAAATATATTCCTTTGGCAGACGAGATTAGAATGCTGGGGCATTATTGTGAATTAACCCGGCTCTGTTATGAAGGAAAATTCGATTTCAAGATTAAAGTCGATAAAAACATTGATGCGGAAGATACCGAAATCCCAAGCATGTTACTCCAACCCCATGTTGAAAATGCTATCCGACATGGATTACTTCCTAAAAAAGAAAAAGGATTATTGGAAATAGTTTTTTCCTCTGAAGAAGATGAACTCATCTGCCATATACGGGACAATGGCATTGGCCGAAAGGCTGCAAAAATATTAAAAGAACAATCCAGTCACTTACACAAATCAACAGGCATGGCATTGACTTCCGAACGGGCCGATATTCTTAATGAAATCTACGATGTGGAAATAGATATTAGCATTCAAGATTTAGAAGATAAAACAGGAAAAGCATTGGGGACGGATGTGTGTATTTCTTTTTTACTGGATTAATCCTTTATCCTTTTGATTTTGGCGCCCAAAGCATTTAATCTTCCGTCAATATTCTGATACCCCCGATCTATTTGATTGACATTATGGATAATGCTTGTTCCTTTGGCAGACATTGCTGCAATCAAAAGAGCTACTCCCGCACGGATATCCGGCGAAGTCATACTGATGCCTTTCAATTGATGTTTCCGATTCAAACCGATAACCGTTGCCCTGTGTGGATCACAAAGGATTATCTGAGCACCCATCTCAATCAATTTATCTACGAAAAACAAACGGCTTTCAAACATTTTCTGATGAATGAGTACGCTTCCCTTTGCCTGAATCGCCATCACCAAAATTATACTCATCAGGTCCGGAGTAAAGCCTGGCCAAGGAGCATCATATATGGACATGATGGAACCATCCATAAAAGATTGAATGGCATAATGCTCATGTTCGGGGATATGTATATCGTCTCCCTGCACATCGATTTGCAAACCGAAACGTTCGAATACGGGTAGGATATTCCCCAGTTCTGCTACTTGGCAATCCTTTATGACGATATCCGATTGGGTAAGTGCCGCCAATCCGATAAAACTACCTATTTCAATCATATCGGGCAGAATTCGATGTTCTGCCCCATTCATTTTATCTACGCCCTCAATGGTCAATAGATTTGATCCCACTCCACTGATTTCAGCTCCCATTCTATTGAGGAGCTTACAGAGTTGTTGAACATAAGGCTCGCAGGCCGCATTGAAAATCCGGGTAGTTCCGGCTGCCAAAACAGCCCCCATCACAACATTCGCCGTTCCGGTAACGGATATCTCATCCATTAGGATATAGGTTCCCTTGAGTTTAGGGGATTCTACAGAATAGATTTTTTGCTCTTCATCATATTTGAATTCGGCACCCAATTTGATGAACCCCCTAAAATGGGTATCCAACCTTCTTCTTCCGATTTTGTCACCTCCCGGCTTAGGCAACAATGCCTTACCAAAACGAGCCAACAGCGGTCCGACCAACATGACCGACCCTCGGATTTTTTGTGCATTGGCGACAAATTCCGAAGAATAGAGATAATCCAAATCCAAATCATCGGATTGGAAAGAATAGGTATCTGTAGATTTGCGATCAACCTTTACTCCTAGGCCTCTTAAGAGGTCTATGGCTCTCCTTACATCTACGATATCAGGGATATTGGAAATGGTAACGACTTCATCGGTCAACAATGTCGTGCATAAAACCTGAAGTGCCTCGTTTTTTGCTCCTTGAGGAATGATTTCCCCTTTGAGCTGATGGCTACCTTGTACTTCAAATGAATCGGAAGCCATTATCTTCTTCGGTAATTACGGTTGTTACTACCTCCCCGATGGTTATTACGGTGGCCGGAATTCCGGTGATTAGAATGGGAAGATCTTCTTTTATGAGGTGGTGCGGGTACTTCAATGGCGACATCTTCCCCCATCTCCAATACTCCTCCGGAAATGGCTTTTAGATCCCCTTTGATAACATCGTCATTAACATTAAGTTCCTTATGCCAGTTACGATATGCCGTTTTCATATATTTGGCAATCGTCAATAAAAAACCGTCCTTGACTTCACCATCTTCCATTTCAACAGCTTTGGCAATCATGGTTCGGACATTCTGTCCGTAATGACGGAATTTCCTGACTTCTTCCGGATAATTTACCTTATCGGGACGTTTGTAACCGATTTCCTCCAAGCTGACACCTTCAGGAAATTCTACTTCGAGATCATCTTCTGCAATACGGATGACATGCTCCCAAAGTTTTAGTTTCGAATCGGAAACATTGCGGCTTTGCGGATGCATCTGCTGCATCAGATTAATAATTCTTTCCAAGTAGGCTTTCCTTTCTTCCTTATCTTCAATAGTAAAGGAATGACGAATCAATTCCTGTATATTCCTTCCATATTCGGGAATAATCAGAAGATTCTTTTGGGAGTTGTACTCCATAATGAATATTTAAAATTATAATAGTGGTAGGCTTATCCGTCCTCAGGCCGATAAGCCGTCTTCAATCCTATTCAACGGTAACGGATTTTGCCAAATTCCTCGGCTGATCCACATTACATTCCCTCATTACAGCAATATGATAAGACAAGAGCTGCATCGGGATTACCGAAATCAAGGGTGTAAATGGTTCAAGTGTAGAAGGAATTTCGATAACCATGTCGGCTATGTCCTTCATGATATTATCACCTTTGTTGACAATGGCAATAACCCTGCCTTTTCTCGCTTTTACTTCCTGAACATTGCTCACGATTTTCTCATGGGCACTTTGGTTGGTAGCAATTACGATGACCGGCATATTTTCATCAATCAAAGCAATGGGGCCGTGTTTCATCTCCGCAGCCGGATACCCTTCTGCATGGATATATGAAATTTCTTTCAGTTTCAAAGCTCCTTCCAGGGCTACCGGAAAATTATACCCTCTACCCAAATAAAGGGCATTGGTGGCATTTTTCACTCTTTCCGATACTTCCCTTACCCTCTCATCACAGGTCAAAGCCTCTTCTACTTTTCTTGGGATCTGTCCCAATTCAGTAATTAATTCCTGATAACGGCTGGTTGAAATCGTTCCTCTTTCATGTGCAATGACCAAAGCCATCAGGCTCAAAAGTGTAACCTGCCCCGTAAAAGCCTTTGTAGATGCTACACCGATTTCGGGTCCGGCATGTATATAAGAGCCGGCATCGGTAATCCTTGCGATGGAAGATCCGACTACATTGCAAATACCATAGGTCAAGGCACCATGTTTTTTGGCCAGTTCCAATGCGGCCAATGTATCTGCGGTTTCACCTGATTGGGAAATTGCCAAAACAACATCCCGCTCAGAAATAATAGGATTCCTGTATCTGAATTCGGAAGCATACTCTACTTCTACCGGTATCCTAGCCAAGTCCTCAATCAGGTATTCTGCAATCAGTCCGGCATGCCAAGACGTACCACAAGCTACAATGATTATCCTATCTGCATTACAAATGCGTTTTTTATATTGTTCCAAACCGCCCAGTCTTGCCCAACCTTCCTGAGCATTCAAGCGGCCTCTCATACAGTCATCAATGGTTTTGGGTTGTTCGTAGATTTCCTTGTGCATGAAATAATCATATCCTCCTTTTTCGATCGCTTCGATTTTCATATCTACTTCATGGACCAAAGGTGTTTTGATTTCGTTTTCCATGTTCAACACCTTAAGCCCTTCCTTTCGGGAAAGTACTGCGATTTCGTTATCATCCAAATAGACAACCTGATTGGTGTATTCGACAATAGGAGTAGCATCTGATGCGATGAAAAATTCATCTTCGCCAATTCCTACGACCAACGGACTTGATTTCCTGGCTGCTACCATTTTATCCGGATCCATGCGATCGATGACTACAATGGCATATGCTCCAACCACTTTACTTAAAGCCAACCTTACTGCTTCTTCTATCAAAAGATCTCCATCTTTTTGCATTTTCTCTATCAGATGGACAAGCACTTCGGTATCTGTTTCGCTTTTAAATTCATGTCCCTGTGTCTGCAACCATAATTTAATGGGGGCATAGTTTTCTATAATCCCATTATGTATGATGACCAATCTTTCACTACCTGATAAATGTGGGTGGGCATTAATATCATCGGGAACACCATGTGTTGCCCAACGTGTATGACCAATCCCCAGACTTCCTTTGACATTACTATCATCAATGAAATCTACAAGGTCATTAACCTTTCCCTTTTTCTTATACACATTAAGGGAACCATTCAAAAGAGCGACCCCTGCACTATCATAACCTCTATATTCCAACCTCTTCAAACCTTTGATAAGGATTGGATATGCATCTTTTCCACCAATATAACCAACAATCCCACACATAGTAATTTAGTTTAATTTCGAAAATTTATTTGTTGGGCAAATAGACATTGCCATCATGGATTACATGCTAAAATAATAAAATACCGTTTACAATTGGGTATAAGCCAGATTTAATTTCAAGGGAAACCGAGAATGGCCGGGGCCAAAGAACACCCCTCTATATGCATATTGATTTTTCAGATACACTTGTATATAAACACTATCGTTTCCTCCAAGGCGATTATCAATAATATCCTGAAGGTGATTTGAGATGTTCAACTTATATTTCCTAAGAGTCAATCCATTCTCTTCTCCTAACAACTCAGTCCCCCCATAAAGGTTGATACTACCTAATGATAAAGCATCAGAAACATCCTCTATAAATACAAGATTTCCATCTTCATCGAGCCGGGTAAGGACTATACGTGCAGGATGATCATATGTAGAAGTGTCATCCTCCATTAAATCGGCAAAAGTCAATTCAAGTTCGGCCTTATTGACAACCACATTCTGAATATCCTTAATATAGGGGAAATCGACTTTAATATTTGTCCCGGACATTCCTTGGGCAAAGACAAGGCTATCCGATGCTTCTTCATTATTTATAAAACCCTCAACAATAGATCCAGAGTAATCATGATCAAAATGATTGAATTTAACTCCGGGATCTTGTGCCTGTAGAGTAAAGGTCTTTTGTTCCTCATCCACAGTATAATAAATTCGCATATACGAAAGAACATAACGGAGGTTAAACCCAAGTATATTAGAGCCAGACGCATCTGATTCTATTTTAATCCCTCTGAAAACCTCTCTAAAAGTTTGGTCATTTTCATAGAGGGCTTCAGCCTCAGCAACATCCACAGGCATGAGTTCTGTTGCTAAGTCAGGATCTAGCATTATCCTGATATGCGGTGATTTAACAAGGGTATCTTCTGTTGAAATTTCCGATATAACCGTATTCGGTTGTGGTAAAAAAGAGAGTTTCTCACCAATAGGAGTTGGAAAACACTCAAATTCATGGTTTGAATAATAATATTCTTCATTATAATACATCTCCTCGGAAACCCGATAAACCCTTAGATTTTGAGGTTTCAATGTATCACCATAAGTCAATAGAGGATTATACGACAAGGATAAAACCAATGAATCGAATACTGCTTGGGAAAAATCCAAGTCAACCAATGAACTATTCAGAACCGGGCCTAAATCAAAATAAATAGTGGCTTGGGATTTACCAAAAAGTGGATCATCCAGATACCCACACAAATATGAATTGGGTTGGTTTGCCACAATACGTGTATAGGTAAATATTGAGTCCTGGGGTATCGTTACCGCATTAATAGTCACGGTATCCGTAAAACGGATATCGGAAAATTGTTCCTCTACCAAAACGGAGCCGATGTCCGAGGGGTCGTTGCATGAGGACACCCACATGGCTGTCATTCCTAAAAGCAGCCAAAAAACACTGATTCTTAAATTTGTCATTCTGAATTACGATTACTATTCTACTTTTTCTTCCAGCAAAGAATTATAGAACTCCATATATCCGTTCAGTAGATTATCTTGATCCTCATTAAAAGGTAGGAAGGGTGTTCCGGCCGCTTTAATGGAAGCCACCAAATCATCTTCTATATTTTCACTGCCTTGTATAACCGCATCGGCATAACCGGCAGCGCCGTGGTGTAGTGTAGCATTTGAACCATTAACAGCATATCCACCCAATTTCTCACTGGACATGTCATTAATGGATGCCTTTGTAACGAATTCATTGCTGAATGTGTTGCCCAGAGAATTATCATAAGCAGAATAAACTACTTTCGATTCTTGGAAAAGCGGTTCATGCTGATATGCCGTTTTCAAATAAGCCGGCACCAAACTGGTCATCCAACCATGACAGTGGATAATATCCGGTGGCCATCCGAATTTCTTAACTGTTTCCAGTACTCCCTTACAAAAGAAGATCATCCTGTCTTCATTATCTTCGAAGGTTTTCCCTTCGCTATCTTCAAATACAGATTTCCTTTTGAAAAAATCTTCATTATCCAAAAAGTAAACCTGCATTCTAGCTTGTGGCAAAGAAGCGACTTTTATTATTAGCGGGTAATCGTCATCATTGACGATTATATTCATTCCAGATAATCTAACCACCTCATGCAACCTATGTCTTCTTTCATTGATTACACCATAACGGGGCATCAGAATTCTGATTTCCATCCCGTTTTTCTGAATATGTTGAGGTAATTTATTAGCGATTTCTGAAATTTCGGAAAGAGCCGTATATGGCTTCATTTCTTGTGTGACTATTAAGACACGTTTCTTACTCATACAACCAGTCTTTATTTCAATCTCTCTAAAGAAAATGTCTGCAAATATAAGGAAAATAAAACAGTATAGTACTTAATAAGGTCTTCTTAGTTGCATGAGGTATCAATTCCTTGACATTTAAAGCCAAAACATCCTGTTGCTTATCTAAAAATGAGTAGCCTTTGGCTATCAAATCTTAACAAGATCGCAATCATTACCGTAAAGGAAAGAAAAGAAGATCCACCATAGCTCATCAGCGGAAGCGGAATTCCGATGACGGGCATCAATCCCATTGTCATTCCTACATTGACCAAAAGATGTACGGCAAGTATGCCTGCAATTCCATAAGCATAAATCCGTGTAAATTTCGACCGCTGCCTTTCGGCAATCATCGTAAGATGTATGAGTAACAACAAATAGAGGATGATAATGCCCGAGACTCCTATGAAACCTTGTTCTTCCCCAACGACGGTAAAAATGAAGTCGGTATGTTGTTCCGGGACGAAATTCCCTTGGGTCATTTCCCCATTTAAGAATTGTTTGCCCCATAAACCTCCAGAACCTATCGCCAGTTTCGACTGTCTTAGATTATAATACGATCCTCGCGGATCTGCCTTCTCAGGCATGAGCCATACATTGATCCTGTCTCTTTGATGCGGCTCCAAAACATTATAAAAAAGGTAATTGATGGAATAGGTGAATCCGGACATTACAAGGCTGCCTACCAATAATAGCATGGCCAACTCCCTTTTTCTTTTGGAAAAATTGACCACCAGGGTCACCAACAGGTACAAACCCGTCCCGGCAAGAACATAAATGGTGTAATCCTTGAAAAAAAGCATTGATAACAACAACAAACCTGCATAAGACAATCTCCACCAGAGTTGAGGTGAAAAATTAATCATGGATGCCAGTGAAGCTAACAACATGACAAATATCAATACTTGCAATGGATTATATATAAGCCCTAGCACAAACAAAACGATAAAGGCCAAGCCGATTATATAAACCACAGGTGTCATTCCTTCCCTGAAAAGTGGAATCATGAATGCCCCGAATATGAGGGCCGAGCCTGGGTCTCCTTGTAAGATTACAAGAATCGCCGGGAGCATGAAGATACCTACAGCCACCATCATCGTCCTCAAATCTTTCATATGGCTAAGGCTACCCAAATAATTGGACAAGGCTAGGCATGTAGTCAATTTTGCAAATTCCGAAGGCTGGAATTTAAACCCTCCGGGCAAGGTGAACCACGACAATGCTCCATTGGTTGCCGCACCATATGCCATGACCAAAACCAGCAGCAATATTGAAAAACCATACAGTATGTAGGAAAAAGTCTTAAAAATACGGGGATCGACAAATAAGATGGCCGCCGCAAAAACAACGGACAACAGAATAAAAAAAGCCTGTTTCCCCGCTTCGGTTCCCATATCAAAATATCCTGTCGGCTGATCCGGATCAAAGCCGGCTGCATAAATCATAAACCAGCCCAAAACCGCCATCCCAAAATATAGAAGGATGGTCCACGAATCCAGATCACCTACTGCCGATGTATTCCTACTCAAATTCTTACATTTAGCATTTCATGTAATATACCCTCTTTCATTGCATAGGACGATACTATGATTTCGTTTACTTGGGATTTCCCCAAAACATAACGAACCAGTTCCAAAGCTACAATAATCATATCTGCCCTGTTATCGGGAACTTCATCCATGGTGAGGCGTTCTTCGTAACGGGTAGGGCGCAGTTTTTCATAAAAAGGAAAAAACTCCGATACCGGAATTTTCGCACTCAGTCCATTCGTATCTCCTTTTCCCAAAACCGATTCCAAAACATCGAATGTTCCAGATGCCCCTACTAGAATATCCACAGGATATTTCCCTAAAGCAACTAAGAAGTCGGGCAGACAAAGCTCCAAATGTTTTTTCAATTGAGTTATTTCATCAGGGGTAATGGGATCATTATTATGGAATGTTCTAAAAAGAACTGCAACTCCCAGAGGAAAACTTCCACTCCAAAAAACCTTGTTTTCATCTGCGATAATGAATTCGACACTGCCTCCTCCAATATCCATTATCAGAATTCGTTCCTTCCTAATGGATATCGCCTGCATTACACCTTTATGTATCAACCGGGCCTCTTCTGCTCCGGAAATCAATTCAATCTCCAACCCCAATTCTTCCTTGACCCTATTGACAAACTCAGTGCCATTGGATGCCGTTCTAAGGGCTGCTGTTCCAAAGGCTTTGACATTATCGATTTGCAATTCCTGTAATTTATCCGAAAATACTTTCAGTGCTTCCAAAGCTCTTACATAAGGTTTCTCTCCGATTCTCCCGATACCTTCTTCAGCCAATTTAACATATATTCTTTTCTTGAACAATCGACGGTAACCCGCATCTTGTTTTTCAATAGCCAAAAGATGGAAAGTATTCGTCCCTAAGTCTATAACAGCACATTTCTCATTTCCCATCTTAATACTTTTATTAGACATTATTGCACATCAAGCCGTATGGCTGAAATTCACCTTTCTTAAAAAACAACTATGGATAGTGTTTATTGAGGATTGGATTGAATTTGACTCAACATCATATTGAAAAACTTAACTCCCTTTTGATCCATTGCATTGACATATGCCCTTTGGTTATTTTGATAAGTGACAAAATAGGCACAGCTTTCATCCATATGAACTCCAATATGGGCAATTTGTTCTCCCTGACTTTTCACGAACATCAGAAATATTTCCTTACAGGCAGAATACTCTTCTCCTTTGGCCATCATACCCAACATCATCTGTTTCGCCCCTCCTCCTAAAAGGTTCATACTCGCACCATGTTCGCTGAATATAATATCCACATCATCCGCAGCTTGAATCATAGCAACGATTTCTTCCTGTGGCAGAAACGGCATTTGATTGGATGTGCTTCCTCCACTATCATTTCCTCCACCTCCATTACAAGCAGAAAGGATGAAGCAAAAGAATAGAACAGGCCAATATTTCATTTTTTTTATCATTTGTTATCTTTTTAAAAATAATATTCCAACCTCAAGGTTAGCAGGTGTCCCAATAAAGCATCTTGGTTAATTCCTTTTGCAACGGCATTGGTCACCGAACGAGAAAAACGAAGTGTTGTCCCCCAATTTTCATTTATCATATATGTTGCTCCCAAAATCACACTCATTTCAAATTTCCTGAAATCATCAGATGTGTAAAAAGCAAAATCATTGGTTTTGGAATTGATTAAACGGGCAAAAGCCATTCCGGCATAAAAATCAATTTTCCATTCCCTGTAGCTAAAAATCAACGGGACTTCGATATAATCCAATTTCAATTTGGCGAGGGTATTATTCGACGATCCCTGAATAAGGTTTTCACTGCTCCCTTCCATACTATACAGCATTTCCATATGCAGTGCCATTTTCCGGTTTTTCGGAAAATAGTATTTCACTTTCACTCCGGCATGCAAACCCAATTTATCATACCCCCTGAAATTGTCACCATCCAATTGCGAAGCATTGAACCCTGCAAAGCCCCCTCCTTTGAACAAACCAGCTCCTTCCTCCTGAGCCAATACAGGGAGGGCTAGAAATACCAAAAAAACAAGAAAAAACGACTTCTTTTTCATACTTAGATAAAAATGATGAACTTTACGTCCGTATAATTTTTTATGAAAGTACGAATATAAGATTTAAGAAGGTGAAACCAACCAAGCACAACTTGAAAAAGATACAGTCTCTTCTAGAAGAGGTCGGATATGACGTAAGATTTGAAAAAGGCAACTTCCAATCCGGATACTGTCTTGTAGAATCCAAGAAGGTCGTTGTTGTCAATAAATTCTATGATACCGAAGGCCGGATGTCTGCCATGTTGGATATCCTTTCCAAAATAGGCGTCGATACCGATCAGCTATCTGAAGAGTCGGCCAAATTATTCACCAAGATTATCGGCCATATCACCGAAGAGGAAATCACCGAAGAGGAAATCACCGAAGAGTGAAAATCACCTTTCTGGGCACGGGTACCTCACAGGGGATTCCTGTCATTGGGTGCGAATGTAAAACCTGCACGTCCAAAGATATTCGTGATAAACGGTTGCGAACCTCCTGCCTTATAGCAATCGGGAACAAACGGATTGTTATAGACATAGGGCCGGATTTCAGGCAACAGATGTTATCTTATGGGGGTAAGGAAATCCATGCTGTACTTATTACCCACGAACATAATGATCATATAGCGGGTTTAGATGATGTCCGACCATTTAATTTTAAATATTTCAAGGACATGCCTATTTATGCCCTGCCCCGTGTCGTGGCTTTTTTAAAGAACAGGTTCGAATATGTTTTCAAGAAAAACCCATACCCCGGAACACCTATGGTCAACCTGATTCCAATTGAGGGTGATTCCGGTTTTGTCATTGATGATTTGATACATATTACCCCCATCCACATCCTTCATGGAGATTTGCCTATTTTAGGATATCGAATCGGCACTGTGGCTTATCTCACCGATGTGAAATCCATCCCCGAACCGGAATTCGAAAAATTGAAAAACCTGAAAATACTTATCATCAGTGCCTTACGATATTTGGAACACCATTCACACCTTACTTTGGAGCAGGCCGTCGAATTGGCTCAAAAAATAGATGCCGAAAAAACATATTTCATCCATTTCAGCCATCTTTTGGGGCCTCATGAAAAAATAATGGCCCAATTGCCGGAAAACATCTTTGCAGCACATGATCAATTAACCATCGAAATATAGAGATATAAAAAGCCTGCCTTATCACATCATAAGGCAGGCTTGGATATTTTCAATGTATTTTCATCAATGAATAACCATTCTACGGGAAACCCGACCTGTTTTGTTCCCTAAGGTATAAACATAAATACCGGAAGACAAGGCAGATCCATCAAACTCGATTCTATTTTCTCCCGAAACAAAATCATAGGTCGCCGAAGAAACTTTTTCTCCTAGCAGATTATACACCTCTAAATCATAAGAACCGCTTTTTTCAGCATTGACATTGATAACGGTTGTTTCGGAAAACGGGTTCGGGTTATTTCCTTCCAAACTCAATTCTTCCGCCAAGTCGCCTACATTATTGACACACTGACCGGCCTCTCTCAATTCGATGACATAAGGATCAAGGGGGACACTGAGTGGGTTAAACGAAGAACTCAACGGAGGGAAATTCAAATCTATAGGAGGAGTAGGCAACCCACCTATCGTTCCTTCATAATTAATCGTAATCTGAAGTGCATAATTTCCTATGGCATTGGAAGCATCCGGCGTGCCGATTATCCTGAAACAGCCTGTTGTCCCTCCGGCCATTTCACAACCGGATTGGTTGCATTCCCCAAATGACATTCCATCAGGGAGCCCGGAAACGGCAGTTACAGTGGCTTTTGTTACTCCGAAAGTTCCGGCAGCGACACTGAACGAACTAGGTACTACGACAGAAAAAGTATAGGAATAATCCTCTCCGATACATGCCGGTATTTCAGGTACAGGCCCTAAGCCTTCCAAATCTATGGAAGGAGCCGGATGGAGACCCCAAGTTGTGACGGTTCCATCTGCGGTGCATTGTCCATTCATTTGTACTTGAAAGGAAAGCATGGAAAAGAAAAAAAGAAGGGTAAATACTCTATTCATAATTTTTGATTTAAATGTGTTAATAAGAATGTTGTCAACAAAACGCTCCGTATATAATATCCAATATAAAAAAAACAACTGATTAAAAAGCAGAAGTCACTCCGAACCTGACACCACTGAAAGCCGGCTCATACCTACATATTCCTCCTGTACATACGATTCCTTCCACCTGTTTCACATAAGCAAGGCTGAAACGATTGGCTTTATAATTATACACCACCGATGCCGTAGGATAATGTTTCGCTGATCTTCCGCTGGTTGGAGAGACATTATACATGTCCGATACGGTAAAAATCCAATGAGGAGAAATACTCAATTCTGCCAAACCGAACAACCATGAACCATAATCCTGTTTTGTGTACATATATTGTGCCTCCACACGCAATGATAGTTTCTTATTGAACTTATATAAGAAATCCACATACTCTACTATCGTTTTCACAATAGGTGCATTCGGTTTTTCCTCATAGACTTCCTGATTATATTCTTGTATTTGAAAACCTCCTACAATTGAGAATTTTTTTGGTTTCCTATACCTTGCACTTAAATGCATCTCCCTAAACAGGTAATCATCTCCGAAATCATCTTGATAATACCTATAGGGCAGAAACACTTTGGCCATGTTACTATTGAGTCTGGAGATATTGCTATAACTCAAATTGAAATTCAATGTTCTTTTAGGAGAAACATTGATATCCAACAAAAATGCATTTTCTCCGATTTCCTGTGTAGCAGGATTATATCTTGCCGTCAATCTATAAGTATTCTGCGGATTCATCGGAGGAAGGAAATGCATATTCCCTAAAATCCCCGGTTCCAAAGGAGATGTTTTCAGCGTGAAATTTTCCGTCCGCTTATATTCTCCGGTAACGGAAAATCCTTTTTGTGAATACCCCAAGGAAGTATAGGTTACATATCCGCTTTCATCCACCAATTTCCCTATGAATGGATTGTTGATGGTTTCATGTGATTTGAATGCCCCCTCGGCATACCAGGTAAAATTACCCGCAGTCAAGGTATTATAAAGCGTTGCGGCATAGACATTATATTTTGGCACAAAAGCATCTTCTGGAGCATAGGTATTGATTTCGGAAACGATAAGGTTCATGGTTCCCTCATCCAATGTCCTATTGACGATTCCGAAGCCGGGGGCTATGGAAATCTTTCCGTTCTCATTGCCCCAGAAACCATCCAAGGCCAAACCTTTTACTATCGGTTTGTATGCCCGTGCTACAATATCTTCCCTATCTTCAGCAAAAGAACGGCGTTGCCTTCCTGCAAATGTTTTAATGGTCAATTCTCCTGCATCCCTTTCCAATAAATCGTAAATCAATCGGAAGCCCGTAAGGGAGTTATCAATAAAAAGGGGCCTTTGTTCATATGCCCTATAAATAATCCCTGTTCCGATTTGATCATAGAAATGCCCGGCAGTGATATCCAGTTTATTGATTTTTTTGTGTATCTGCCAAAAACCGATGCCCTGTGCAGAGTAAGATCCCAAGGGGTTTTTCACATTCGAATTCTGATATGCATCGAATCTGAGAGCGAAGTCAAAACCTTTGTAACTGTAATTGAGATTCAGCCAAGCTTCCCCTCCCGCCAATTGATTATCATACTGTGGTGTATTGGAAGCTCCGATGGTGGAGTCCCTAAGGAAAAAATTAGAATTCAATTCGAGACTACCAGAAAAATTTCCTTGGTCTTGAGCATACAAGGATAATGTCATTCCCCATCCGAGTATGATTCCCAATACTAATAATTGTCTTATCATTTTATCTGATTCTGATTTTAATGAGATTGCCCATTTAAATAAACATGAAAATTTTCATCATGCAATCAAAGCAATATTAAACAAAAAAAGTGGTTTGGACATCAAAAGAAACGACACACATCCCTATTTTCGGCCGATACTACAAATAGACTTTTTCACCATAAAATCTAATGATAAAAAAAAACTCTTGTATCTGTTGAATTTTATGAAAAGGGCAAGTATATTTGCAGTCCGTTTGAAAGAAACGGTTATCGGGCGATTAGCTCAGTTGGTTCAGAGCACCTCGTTTACACCGAGGGGGTCGG
>JAHDFN010000279.1 GCA_020628145.1 Saprospiraceae bacterium
ATTTCACTAGCATTTGTCAGGTGAACGAACACCTGACAAGGCGGTTGAATAAGTTATGTCCTGTACTTAGGTCTAATAATCAACCTTGGACATGTTAGGGAAATTCGAATTCAAATTCGTATATTGTCGGGCTTTTTAAAAAATAACGCAAATGAAACCGATACAAAGCCTCCTAATCATTTTTCTTTTTGCCTGTACGGGAATACAAGGGCAAAAGCATTATTCCATACATCAGGAACATTCCAAATACTATAAATCCTTCCAATACCAAACAGAAACTGAATGGGACAAATTCCACGGAATCAAGCCCGTTGATAAGCCTATTTCGAAATATAAGAACGCTTGTAATACGGAGCGGATAGTTTTCGGTTGGCATCCTTATTGGGTGGGCAGTGCATATAATAATTATGACTGGAACCTCATGACCGATTTCTCCTTCTTTTCCTATGAAGTGAATGCTGCCACCGGTCAGGCCAACAGCACTCACGGTTGGACCACCTCCCCTGCCGTCGATTTGGCTTTGGCCAATGGCGTCAGGGTCAATCTTTGTGTTACACTCTTTTCCGATCACACTACATTCTTTGCTTCAGCTTCTGCCAAGCAGACCTTGATCACCAACCTGATCAATATGGTACAATCACGGGGAGCTCATGGTGTGAATATCGATTTCGAAGGCGTGCCGATTGCTGAAAAACAGAATTATACCGACTGGCTGATTGATTTATCCAACCAGATGAAGGCAGTCGATCCGAATTATCAAATCAGTATCGCCACTTATGCCGTAGATTGGAGTGAATTATTCGACGTAGTCGCCTTGAAGGATTATATCGATTTATTCTGCATCATGGGCTATGGATATTATTGGGGAGGCAGTACCTACGCCGGCCCGACCGATCCTCTATATACATTCATGACCAGTTATAATTACAGCCTTTCCAGAACCTTGACCTATTATTTGGACAAAGGAGTGCCTAAGGATCAATTGGTATTGGGTTTACCCTATTACGGCCGGGAATGGCCGACTGCATCCAGTGTCGTTCCTTCAACAACGACAGCGAATGGCTCTGCCAAATTCTTCAATACGGTGATGAACAATACGAACGGATATTATAATACCCGATTATGGGATGAGAATTCATTCACTCCATATTATACCTTCGAATCGGGAGGAACCTGGCGGCAATGTTTCGTTATGGATGGCCCCAGCTTGGAAAATCGCTTGGATTTGATCAACAGAAGGGATATTGCCGGTATGGCGATTTGGGCATTGGGTTATGACGAAGGTTATACGGATTTGTGGGATGCCATCCGAAATAAACTGACCGATTGTGAAGTAGTAGAATGTACAGGTACGATTTACGATATGGGTGGTCCCAATCGGAATTATTATAATGATGAGGATTATACCTATACCATTAGTCCGGACAATGCCGTTTCCGTCACTTTGGATTTCACCTCCTTCGATGTGGAAGCCAATTATGATTACCTGTATCTGTATGATGGCCCTACGACTTCCGATCCCTTAATCGGAACTTATACCGGTACGAATTCTCCGGGCATCGTTACTTCTACCGGTGGTGATATTACGGTGAGATTCACATCCGACGGTGCAACGGTCAACCCCGGTTGGGTGGCGAACTGGACTTGTGATGACACCTATATTCCTCCTGCACCGACTACGGAAATCGTCACCTCCTACATCCCCGTTCCTGTCGTTCATGATACGCCCATCCATTTTGTGGATTTATATGATACGGATATTATTGAGGAACAAAGGCTCTTTGTCCAAACCTGTGAAAACGATGGCACGGAATGGAGAAGTAATCCGAATAACGGTTGTTATAATGATGATTTCGACAATGGATTACATGGAGATTGGGTCAACCATGCGGGAATTTGGAGTGTGCAAGGCGGCACCTTATATCAATCGGATGAATCGGTAGGAAATACCATCTTATCGGCAGCAATGGATCAAAGCGGTGAAGATGAATATATGTATCATTGGGAATCCAGCATCGGCGGTTCGGGGACGAATCGAAGGGCGGGTCTTCATTTCCTTTGCGATGACCCTCAATTATCCAATAGGGGGAATTCATATTTCGTGTATTACAGAATCGATTCGGATAAATTACAATTATATGAAGTCAACGGAAACACCTATACTTTGGTCAGCAATACCGACTATGTTTTCAACTTGAATCAGACCTATGATTTCAAGGTGACTTTCAATACGGTTACCGGAAGAATGGATGTTTATATCGATGATATATTTGCGATAAGCTGGACAGATCCTACACCGCTTTCCTCCGGGAGTTATGTTTCTTTCCGTTCCGGGAATTGTACTTATACCGTGGATAATTTCAGGGTCTATAAATCAAGGGAAAACAGTGTCTATGATTTATCTGTGGGTCTTCATCCATCCAATGATATTCGACATGAAGGTCCCGCAGCAGGTATGCTCCGCTCAATTATTATCGACAATAATAATCAACTTTCCCTGATAGACGAAGCGACCTTGAACATCGATTACAAGGATAATATCGATATCCAGAATCTTTCCCGGGAACAGGCCATCTCCGATGCCCGTTTCAAAGTATTCCCGAATCCGACAAAGGATGAATTGAATGTCGGATTCCAAAATAAACATGAATACACGAATGAAATACGAATCCGTATTTCCGATGGGAACGGAAGGATCATTTCCGAACAGACATATTCCACCGATCCAGGAACAAACATCTTCAATATTGAAGAGTTCGCTCGGCTAAGCAAAGGAATCTATTGGTTGCAATTAACAACGGATGAGCAAAGGGAAGTGAAAAAAATAGTAAAACTTTAATCAGATTCATCATCAAAAATCGAAAAGCGGCAAGGGAATTCCCTTACCGCTTTTTTCATAAAATCCATCCAATTCCCTCCCTCATTCTAACTAAGTGATTAATAATCGGCATTAAATAAATTCAGTAAGGTTTTAATGCTAGATAATATAGTGTCACATCATTTCGATTTTTTCAAATCAAAATGATGTCTTTTGGCAAGGTGTATGCCTTTTCATAATTGTCTAACTACCTATCCCTTACCCCAGCCCACTATTTACCTTGTCACATTAAGTCATTTCAAATGCACACGATGTCTCCCGATTGCAAATACATTGCTTGACATATGACAACATAATGTATTTGTACCCATAATCCAGAAATATTTTAAACATTAAAAAAGGTACACATGAAAATATTAATCCATTTACATTTAATTTTCGCATTAACCCTTATTACAACTATTTCTTCCAATGCACTGAATTCTGATCCCATTGGAAAACTGATGGCCGAATTCAACTGTGAGGAAAGTGGCAATGAAATCATTCTGGATTGGTTCACCCACAAAGATGTTGAGGCAAGGACATTCGTGATAGAGCGGAGCAACGGAATTGGAGGGAGTTTTAAAGAAATCGGCAGGATAGAATCTCCGAACCACGATGAAGACATCCTATATGTTTTTGTTGACGAAGAACCTTCATTGGTCAATACATATCGAATAAAATTGATTTCGGAAGACGGCCTTATTAAATACAGTGAAGAAAAGACAATCCACAGTCAGGCAGATTCGGAATTGGGTAAAAAATAAAACCATTGACAATTTTCAATCAAAAGCCATTCGGAATCCGAGTGGCTTTATTTTTTTACATCTTCTGGAATGCTCCTTTAAAATCTAAATCGGGGAATATCAAAACACATGATCAAATTCATTATTTTTAACACATATCGATGCAACCTTTTTTATAAAAAATCCATCATTATTGGGTATTTCTCTCATTTCCTAAATGACCTACTACGAATCCGAAAAGTTGGATAATGGTCTGAGAGATGAATATTTTATTTCAGTCTTTATAAAGACTCATATTTTAACTGGATTTTTTCCACTATTATGAATGCCATTATGCAATTAAAAAAGCAGGCAGGACCGATAGCGTTAATTATTATAGCTAATTTATTTGTTTACACAAAGGTTCTGCAATACGATTTCGTTTCAACCTGGGATGACGATGCCTATGTTATCTACAATAATATTATAAAAGGTTTATCCTTATGGAATATTCAGGAAATATTCTCAGCTAACACAGGTGCCAACTATCACCCTTTCACATTACTATCATTGGCCTTGGATTACCAAATTCACGGTCTGAATCCTAAGGGGTTCCATGCTACTAATGTCATATTCCACATTGTCAATTCTATTTTGGTATTTTATTTTTCATTTTTACTGAGTAAAAGGAAAATCATCATTGCGTGTATCACTGCTTTGCTTTTTTCAGTCCACCCCATGCATGTTGAATCAGTAGCATGGATTTCTGAACGTAAAGATGTCCTTTTTCTTTTCTTTTTCCTATTGGGACTCATCTCTTACGTAAGACACACTAATCAGAAAGGAATAAAGTATTATATAGCATCTTATCTATTTTTTATTGCATCATTATTATCCAAACCCACAGCTATAGTTTTTCCATTCATATTATTGGCTATGGATTTTTACTTCAAAAGAAACGATCTGAAAAAGGTATTATTCGAAAAAACTCCTTTTGTTCTTTCATCCATGTTATTTTCCGTATTAACTATCTTTTTCCAAAACGAATATAATGCATTACATGCCATTAAATATTTCGATATAGCAGACAGGATATTTTTTGCCTGCCACAATGTT
>JAHDFN010000280.1 GCA_020628145.1 Saprospiraceae bacterium
ATCGAAAAAAACTTCGCCGTTTATTGAAAGGTGTGAGAGAATAAAAAAGCTATAAAATCCCTATCATTAATTCCATCCTCCTTTTCGAATAGCCATTCTACTACTCGAACCGGATGGTTTACGGGAATTAAACTAGAGGGATTGGGAGGTAATAACAACCCTTGGTTTTGATCGTAAGGCTTAAAAACAATCCGATTATGAGATTTCTTTTTCATTCTTTAAAATACGAAAAATCGAGATCTTTTCATAAGGTTTTTAAACCAAAGGGGGCTGCCTTTTCAGACAGCCCCCTCATTGATAAATATCGAAAACTACAGCTTATGCCTTATCTATTTCCTCCTCTTTCACCTTTTCCTCTATTCCCGTGATGTGGACGTTTGCCGGATTCTTCTCTTTTGTTCTTACGGTTTTCGATCCACTGCAACCATTTTTCATTCTGCTCAGGCGTTAGGATACCGGAAATAGAACTTTGATAACCGGTTCTTAAACCTTTGATTTCTTCTCTTTTTTCGTCCTTTGTCATTTCACTTTTACGGATACTGCTGATTTGGTTAGCCAAGTTCAGATTCAGGTCGCCTACCTGATCGGATTGGTAATCACTCAGCTCCAATTTCTTGGTCATTTTTTCCGTAATACGTTCCGCCCTTTCGGTAGGAGTGGGCCGATCTCCGTTCTGATTGTGTTTCTTAGATTTGAAAGTAGCTTGGGCAGTTATTCCTGCTGTGCAAACAATCGCCAATATCAAAGTGGCCACAATCGATTTCAACATTCCCTTTTTCATAACATTCAAATTTTGGTTTGATACAAATTGATTTACGCTCCTTTGACTCAGGGATTAAACCCGAAAACCATAAGGAAAGGTTAAAAGGGTGTTATAGGATTGATAATGGAAATATCAATCCCATTGTCGTTGTGGGTTCTTTACTATGAATGTGCAAAGAAATAGGATGAAAAAACCGAAAAGGCATAATCCTATTCCATAAGAATAGGAACCGAATAATGTCAAAGATTTACTGAGAAGGAATGGACCGAGTGCTGATGCAAAAACCAAGACCATCATGATTTGTCCCATGATGCTACCTAAATGTTTCTTCCCGAAAAACCTCGGCCAACTGACCGCAGAGATGATACCATACATTCCGGAAGATAGACCTGTTCCTAATATCAATATATAATAAGGTAGGTTTCCATAAGAGAGACACATGGCACTCCCTAAAGACAGAAATGCACCTATACTCATTAGGAAAAGAAGGTATTTCAAAGGTATGAGATCGCTAATCCAACTGAATAGTAAAGTGGTAATTACACTAATGATAGCTATATATTGGAAAATGCTCACGGCTTCTTTCCTCGTATAATCGAATTGCTCGAAAATAGAGACGACATGGAAGGTGAAACCTGTAATGTATAATCCCTGAAGGGCCAAAAATCCGGCAAATATCCAAAAGGCAAATGTTTTTCTGGCTTCGGAGAGTTCGAAATCCTTATGTACCGGAAAACGGATTTCATTTGCGGACTTACTATTCTGCCAATCGCCATCAGGTTTTAAACCGACTTCCTTGGGGTCATCCCTGAAAAAAATGAATACCAATATCGGAAAAACCAATATTAACACGGCAGCCATATAAAACCAGGCTTTCTGCCAGGAATAACCCATGATTAAAGATTCGATAAATGCAGGAGCAATGGAAAATCCACCGGAAACGAATACACTACTGAAACCCAGGGCAAATCCCCGTCTTTCATCAAACCATTTCATCATCATGGTCTTGGATGCCAATGTCAATACTCCCTGTCCGAAGAAACGAATCATAAGGAAACCGAGATATACCACGGAAAAGGCGATGACGGTATGGCCGATATTGATATGATGATTCAGTAAACCGACCAGTTTTTCCGTTGAACTCATATATAACAAACCTAATCCAAGACAAATGGAAGCGGTAATGGCTACCGGTCGGGCACCGAACTTATCGAACCACTTTCCTGCTTGTATTAGTAATAGGGAACTGCTGATGGTTCCTGCCATATATGCCATACTCAATGTGTCTCTGCTAATGTTGAGGGCTTCAATGAGGGCATCGGTGAATGTGGAAAGTCCGATGGTCTGTCCCGGAATGCTCATGAGCAAACCCAAGGTTCCGAAAATTATAATGACCCAGCCATAGAAAAACGGACTCCTTGAAGGATCAAAGGGGAATTTCGCGGTTTTGTTTTGGTCTAGTTTTGTTGACATATGATTTTTTGGAAACAGTGGGTAAAACTACATAATCATGAGGCTCCAGTTTGCCTATTTTTACAGATAAACAAAATAAACATAAAAAATGTCCCCTTTTTCAAACTTTAAATCGTCATGATTTTGAAAATGATATTTAAACAGATTTGAAGGTTCAATAAAAAACTGCTCTAGGCATCCGATTAATTGAATTCTATGGGATCTGATTTTTACAATTTGAATTATATAGTTATGAATAACTTATCAGAAGCATTTGACAAAATAGTCAATAGAAGAAGGTCTTCAAGAATGTATGATCAAAATTATGATTTCGATCATGGGATAGTACAGAAGAGTTTGGAAAGGGCCGTATTAGCTCCGAACTCCCTCAACTTACAACTTTGGGAATTTTATCGAGTTGTATCTGAAGATAAAAAACAAGAGTTGGCAGAAATTTGCCTTGGGCAAAAAAGTGCTGCCACTGCAAATGAATTAGTGGTATTTGTAACCCGTGGAGATCTTTGGAACAAAAGGAGGAAACAGAATCTAACGGTTTTAGAAAAAAGGTTTGAAGGTCGGGAATTGACAAAGGGAGAAAAAAACACATTGGATGAATATAAGAAACTGGTGCCATTTATTTATTTCAATGACATCTTTAGGATCACTGCTGCGATTAAGAAGTTTTTTGGTTTTATTGGTGGGTTATTCCAACCTGTGCCACGAACAGTTGGGAATTCTGACCTGAGAGCTGATGTACATAAGAATATTGCCTTGGCTGCACAGACTTTTATTTTATCCGTAACGGCAGAAGGCTATGATACTTGTGCAATGAATGGATTTGACGGCCCTAAGGTTAAAAAGTTTTTAAAGCTACCTTTTGGTGCTGAAGTCTCCATGGTAGTAAGTGTGGGGAAAGCTAAAAAAGAAGGAATTTATGGAGCCAGATATAGGGTTCCTAATGAAGAAGTGATATTTAAAGTATAGGAATATAAGACCCTCATGCCATCGAAAAGAATAGTTGGTAAAACGTTGTGGAGTGCCATTAATGCGTTAATGTTTTCCTAAATTCAGGGGGCTTCATACTTCCTATGCATCATTTGTAGTCTATTAACCAATTATTAAATCAGAGAATTCCTGATTATTAGGATTTTCCCAAATCGATGCAACCTTTTTTATATTTAACTTACTAAGGGAGTATCGGAACTCATTACTCAATCACACTGCTTGAATACAGAAGAACAAAATATCATCAAAGGCTGTATCAAGGGAGAACGACAATCCCAGTATGCCTTGTATAATATGTTCAAAAAGGACGTGTTCGGTATCTGTCTGCGTTATGCCAAGGATAGGGCAGAAGCAGAGGATATGATGCAGGAAGGCTTCATCAAGGTGTATTCCGATTTATACCAGTACCGACCTATAGGCCCACTGGGTGGTTGGATTAGGCGGGTCGTGATCAATTCCTGTTTGCGGTTCATCCGTAAAAGGAAAAAATTGGTCTTCAATGAATATTCCGATGAAATGTCAAGCCGATTGGCTACGAATGAAAATGTCATCGATGATTTGCAAGCTGCGGATTTGGTGAAATACATCCAAAGATTGCCGGAAGGTTACCGATTGGTTTTCAATCTATATGTGGTTGAAGGATTTTCCCACAAGGAAATTGCAGAGCAATTGGGGGTAAGTGTGAATACATCCAAATCCCAATTGTCCAGAGCCAAAGCATATTTGAGAAAAGAGTTGGGAAAGATATTAATCTAATTTAGAAGGAATGTTGAATTATGAAAAATAAATTACATAACGATTTTGATGAATTTGAAAATCTGTTCCACAATAAGGTGGTGGATTTTCAAGCCGACCCTTCTCCTGAGATGTGGGATCGGATAGAATCGAATATTCCTCCCCGTCCGGGTAGTCTGAGGCGGCCTAGTATTTATTGGGCCGGTGGTGTCGTTGCTGCATGCCTGGTGTTGGCAGTAGGTATTATTACAGTAATGCAAAATCAGGATTCAATTCAAAATGCCGTCGTTGAATTGAGAAATAATAAAAAAATTAATGATTTTATTGAAAATCCGATTTCTATTTTTACTGAAGAAGACGATAATGTAAAAGAAGAAGTAATTCAAGAAAAAAATAATGTAGATGAAATAATAGATGAACCGATTGCATTTAATTCACTGAATGCAATAAATGAATCGAAGACGGTGGAAGAAATTCCATCTCATGGAAACATTAAGGAAACGGTTGAAAGCAAAAATATAAATTTAAATAAGCCGCCTGAAAAAAATAAGTCGGTTTTGGCTGAAAGTGTGGCGGGAAGTATTTCGGAACCATTAAGGAATATTTCCAATATTGAAAGGGCTTTTGGAAAGAGAGACTCAGATATTAAATTGGAAAATACTCCTTCGGTTGAAACCCGTTTGGAAAATAGGGGCTGGTT
>JAHDFN010000281.1 GCA_020628145.1 Saprospiraceae bacterium
TTGGTCTGCGAAACTCACTTTATTGCTTACTCTTCGTTAAAAAATCAGGCTTGATTAAGCAATGAATTGATGTTTCTCGACATAAAGACCAAATTTCAAACATACACTTAATCACATGGTAGGAAAAGTACTAGAATATTGGGGCAATCCCAATGAGATATGTTTTTTATTCGATTCCTAATTGGAGTTTTGAAAGAGAAAAGATATTCACACAATCTACTAAAAGCAAAAAGAAAAGTCCTAATATTCGAAACACGAGTCCATTCCATTTCGATGTCTGTTTTATTTTGATGGTTAGATTTTTCCTGACTATTAAATTCATTTCTGAACAACCTAACTATTTTCCTCTTCCTCCAACCTTCTCATCAAACGGCCGGTAACCCTCAGGAATTGATTTTCGGTGATAATCCCCATCAGTTCGCCATCTTTCACAACAGGAAGACTTCCTATCTTGTGTTCTTTCATTATCGCCAATGCATCCGATAAGGAAGTGTCGGGTGAAATGGTAATAGGATCTTTAATCATGATATCCCTAACCAAGGCATTCTTGATTTTGCCGCCTTTATATTGCTGGGTAAAATAGCGGAGTAACAATCGTGAGCTAATCAGTCCAACGAATTCCCCTTTGTCATTTTCAACCGGTGTATAACGGATTTTACGCCAATCCATCATATCGGCTACCAATTCTATAATGTCATCGGGCTCTACTGTAAATAAATCCCTTTCCATGAATTCTTCCACCCTGAGTTTTGAGGGGCGGTATTTTTTCAAAAGATTCAATTCAGGCATTTCCCATTCATGAACCGGTTTTCCGTTTTTCTGGTTTTTGACAATAGCTGCGGTCAGGGTTGTCAAGGCTTCGTTATCCGTTGTCACTTCTTTTAATTGAGTATATGCACGAAGCAACCATCTTGCTCCATTCATATGTTTTTGAGCCCTTTTCCGAATGACGTCCATATAACGCTTGATATCCTTTTTGTTGACTTTCATTTTTTTCAATCCCTTCTCTGCGATAGGAATTAGTTTTTTGATAATCAAGTCAACTGCCGTTATTTTCTTATCATTGATCCAAGTGAATTTGGTATCAATCCCATACTTCGCCGCCTTTCCGAAATTATCACGGGCATCGGCAAACGACATGTATTCAGTTACATCTCCATATTTGTCGTACATTCCAATCATCGCTCCAAGCCAGAAAGCTGCATTCGCCATTTCGTCCTGCACCGTAGGGCCGGAGGGAAGCACCCTGTTTTCTATCCGCAAATGGGGTTTCCCGTTCTCACTAATTCCATAACAGGGTCGATTCCATCGATATACCGTTGAATTGTGAACTTGCAGAGCTCTCAATTTGGGTACTTCGCCCTTTTCAATCATCCTATATGAATCTTCTTCAACATCCCCACTGATCAACACCCTGAAACGGGCAATATCTTCCTTGTAGATTTCCAATAGAGAACCCCTTAGCCAATCATTCCCGAAACTGACACGTGGGCTTCTTTCCCGCAAATGATCATGGGTTGTACGGGTATCCAACGATTGTTGGAACAAGGCTATCCTGCTCTCATGCCACAATCGTTTACCAAAAACCAGAGGTGAATTGGCCGCAATGGCCATAACGGGTGCGGCAAGGACCTGTGATATATTATAATAATCTGTAAAATTATCCGGCGACACCTGTAAATGAACCTGGAAACTTGTATTGCATGCTTCAATCATGGGAGAGTCATGTTCCACCAATAATTCATCCACCCCTTGCAAACGGACCTCATAGGTGTTCCTCTTCACCAGTTGTTTATTAATGGCTTCCATTAAGGCAAAATACCTTTTCTTGGGAGTCAGATTATGCAGTCCCATGTCATATTTCCTCAAGGTAGGAAGGATACCTGTCAGAATAATTTCCGCATCCAAATCCTTAATCCGCTCACTGATGGTTGACAAGTTGGAACGGATTTCCTTTTCCATTTTCCTAAGGCATTTCCCCTTGAATTCCAATGGCGTTGCTCCAATCTCCAAATTGAACTTAGCCAGTTCTGTCTCTACCCAATCCAAATCTTCCATTTTGGCCAAAGCCTCCATCGCCAAACATGCCGGTTGGTAGGTTTCATTATCCACCAGGCACATTTCCTGTTCCGCACCTATCCTGATGATATCATTTTCAAACCAGTCGTTCTCTAACATATACTCAAGAGCTTCAACATCCCTAAGTAAGTTCCTCACGAACTTGTGCATTTGTTTCTTATCTGATAAAATGGATACTTTCTGCTCGCCCATATCTGGTGTGTTTTTATATTCGAAAATTCAGTTTGAAGAATAATAGAGTACATAGGAACAGGATAGTATCCGACACCAGGATTCCCCTTATCTCCTACTTAGGAATAAACCTAACAAATTTTATTCCTATCAGAAAACAAATTCTAAATTTATTGATATATAATCGATTTACAGGTAATATTTTCCCAAGAACCCGATGCCTTTTAGGCTTTAGTATTTTAAACCCTGTTCGGCAATCGTAATAATATTGATTACCACTCCATGAGTTTCTTTGCTTTTTCAACGAATCGTTCCAAAGGAAGGAAATCCCTTTCCAATGCCTTGGAGAAGGGGACGGGTGTGTCCAAGCTTCCACATCTCACTACAGGGCCATCCAAATATTCAAAAAGATGTTCCGATATATATGCTGAAATTTCACCACCGATACCGCCAAACAAACAATCTTCATGAAGGATGAGGACTTTGCCCGTTTTTTTAACCGTAGCAACTATGGCATCGTAATCTAGGGGTTGTAATGATCGCAAGTCTAGTATCTCCATGTCGATTCCGGTGTCTTCGGCTACTTGCAAAGCCCAATGTACCCCTGCACCATAGGTGATGACGGACATGTCCCTGCCCTCACGGGCCAATCGTGCTTTGCCGATTTCAACAGTATAATAACCTTCCGGGATATCCTCACTTACCGTCCGATACAAATATTTATGTTCGAAAAACATGACAGGATTGGGGTCTTCAAAGGATGCCAACAATAAGCCTTTGGCATCATAGGGGGTGCTGGGATAAACGACTTTCAGCCCTGGAGTGTGGGTAAACCAAGCTTCGTTGGTCTGGGAATGGAAAGGTCCTGCACCCATTCCGCCGCCACAGGGCATCCTGACTACGACATCGGCATTCTGCCCCCAACGGTAATGGACTTTGGCCAAATTATTAATAATCTGATTGAATCCGCAGGTAACGAAATCAGCGAATTGCATCTCAACCATCGCTTTCCATCTCTTAATGCTTAATCCTAATCCGATACCTATGATGGCACTCTCGCAAAGTGGGGTATTCCTGACCCTTTCTTTCCCGAAAGTTTCAGTGAATCCGTCGGTAACTTTAAAAACGCCTCCATAATCAGCAATATCCTGTCCCATCAGGACAAGATTGTCATGTTTTTCCATTGCCAATTTCAGTCCGTCAGAAAGGGCATCGATGAAGCGTTTTTCGGAAGAAGGGCCGGAGGGGGTGGAAGGAATGAAATGATAAGGAGCATAAATGTCCTTCAATTCTTTTTCAGTATCGGAAGAAATAAGGGGCTGTGCTTCTGCCGCTTTCAATCCGTTTTCGATTTCCAGTTTTATTGCTGTTTTGTATCGTTCAATATCTTCAGGTGTAAGGATATTTTCCTTGAGAAGGAACACTTCGAAATTATTAACAGGATCTTTAGGCGCCCATTCGTCGAATAGGGCTTGTGGTACATATTTCGTTCCTGAAGCTTCCTCATGGCCTCTCATTCTGAAAGTCTTACACTCAACCAAAATCGGACGAGGGTTTTCCCTTACATCCTCGGCAAGGGTGTTAATGGTCTCATAGACTTCCAGAATATTATTGCCATCTATTTCCAGGGCTTCCATTCCGTAGCCATAACCCCTATCGGCTAAACGGATACAGTTGTATTGTTCACTGGTGGGAGTAGAGAGTCCATAGCCGTTATTTTCTATAACAAAGATGACGGGGAGTTTCCAAACAGATGCGACATTGAGGGCTTCATGGAAATCACCTTCGCTGGTTCCTCCTTCACCGGTAAAAGCAACCGAAACCTTCCCTTCTCCTTGGAGTTTATGAGCGAGAGCCACACCCGAAGATAAAGCCAATTGAGGCCCTAGGTGGGATATCATTCCTACGATATTGTATTCTATGGTACCGAAATGGAAGGATCGGTCACGACCATTGGTAAAGCCAAGTTCCTTTCCTTGCCATTGGCAGAAAAGTCTTTCCAAAGGAATCCCGCGTGTAGTGAATACTCCTAAGTTCCTATGCATGGGGAAAATAATTTCATCCTTATGGAGGGCAGATGCCACACCGACGGAAATGGCTTCCTGACCTATGCCGGAGAACCACTTGCTAATCTTCCCTTGTCGGAGGAGTTTGAGCATTTTTTCCTCGATCATCCTCGGTTTAAGGAGTCTAAGGTATAAGAGTTTCAATTCTTCTTCGGAAAAACGACCCTTTTTATATTTCAGGTTTGGTTTGGTTGTCGAAAGCATCGGTATTCAACTTTGATTTCAGACTACAAAGTTAAACTTATTCAATCCATTATACTATAGATGTTATCACGAAATGTTTTTTATGTAAGACAAATGAGTAATTTTGGAAATAGGCAAGGCATTCGTCG
>JAHDFN010000029.1 GCA_020628145.1 Saprospiraceae bacterium
CATGTCGGAAATTACGACATCGTGTAAAGCGGAAATGGATTCACGGAAAGGAATATGTTTTCCCAATTGTCCTACAAAAAAAGTGGGCTCTCTTAAAGTATCCGGAGCAAAAGAAACACCGGTTGAACTTGCATTGCTATTAACGGAACTGCTGCCGCCGTATTTATAATTGAATAACATATCGGATGGATTAAAAAGGATGAAGAAAATTAATGAAATTCGATTTATTTATTCCGGCGGTTTTTACCGGAATAAATAAATCAGGCACTAACCGGTTTTAATGAAATCGGAACTTCTATATGAGGATATTTTTCGTGAATATCCCGCATGATTTCAATCGCAGATGATTTGTCTCCGATAGCAATAGTCAAAGATAGACGATCCAGGATTCTGGCTACGATTTCGGCAGCTTCAGGTAATTTCATCGCTTCTTTTCTCAAGAAATTCAAAACCCTGTTTTTTGCAGTTCGTCCTTTATTGACTTGTGAAAGTACAGTGATGAAATAAAATTCCAATTTTTTTAATTTTTCCAAATCGTCGGAAGCAAACCTTTCCAAATAATTCGTCGCAAATAATTGTAATTCATTCGTTGGATGTTGACTCAATTGTAATAAATATTGAGTGCCGTGTTCTTCCTTGAAGAATTTCGTGATTAATTCACGTCCGAAAGCGGAAACGTCAGGTCTGACACTATCGCAAATGCTGACTAATAATTCAGGTGTCCAATCTTTTTCCTGGAATTCTTTTCTGAAAAAACCAAAGGCAAATTCCCTTGTGTCATCCCAGTTGGAATCCATGATTCTAAGGGCTTCCTCCCTTTCGTATTTCATCCGGGCGACATTTTCACGGAACATTCTCTGGCAAATTTCACGACAGGCCTTTATTTCATGATTTCCTAGTCTTACAATATTGGAAACGCTTAGGCTTTCGGCAGGAATGTATTTGTCAACCAAGACAGTTCCTAATTCCTGTGCTTTATTGTGTTCGGAATTTAATAAACGGAAAATCTTTTTCCTTTCAATAACAGATAAGTGTTTTTCCAATTCCTGGGTCAATAGTCCATAAACATCTTCATGTACGCCTTCGTATGTTTCTTTTCTCAATAAAACGGGTACGAATTTATTAACGCAATCTTCAGCAAATGAAGGATGTTTTTGAGCCAGTTTTTTAATGACCGGTTTTACGGCTTTTCTTACGTCGTCCAATTTGGATGTGGCATATTTAATTAATTCATCTTGTCTTCCGAGTAAAGTGTTGTCGGAAAATTGTCCGAATAATTTAATGCCTACTTCCCTTAAATAATCGTGCTTGGAATTCAGGAAGGAATTGAAAACATCCTGAGGTAGTTTTTCTGCCGGAATCGAATGGCGTAAAGTCAATTCTCCTGCGAATTTTTTATTTTCTTCCAAAGGGTGTTTTAATAAATCCCTGATAATATCAAATCCGATGTTTTGAGTCGTCTCGGAAAAATTCAATAATAGATTTTCGGCATATTCTTTTGCTAGTTCATTGTTGTTTTTGTTGCCGTCCATATTCATCATGTGGGATACGATTCTTCCGACTAAAACCTGTTTCTGTGAGGGAGTGAGGTTTTTCGTGATAACCGGCATATCTTTTTTCATCCAGTCACGAATATCTTTGAATTTATGTACAGTCATGGATAAAATGAAATCCGTATCAGAAAAATAAAATGCATGATTTTCGGCAATCCATTTTTTTGCTAATTGTCTTGCAGCCTCCAAATTAGAACCGATCATGGCCAAAGTTAATTTCCTGTCAGGATTTTCCCTGTCGTATTTTCCTTTGGCTAATTTTAATCCCCACTTTGCAGTTGGATTGTATTCTTTTTCGATAAATCGGATAATCAAATCAGACCCTATTCTTTTTGTTAAGGATTTGTATTCTTTGTGATCCTGTAATCTCGGAAGTGCGAATTCATGGATTTTATTCAATTCCGATTCTGCTAATAAATGAATATAGGCTTTCGGCATTTTGTCCCATAATTCCGGGCAGGCTTCTTCCCGTTCTTTTGGAGCCGGCATTCCGGGTTTGAATGGATCTACACAGATCCAATTTTTTTTATGCTGATCGAATCTGTATCTTTTGGAATTTGCATAAAGAATATAATTCAATAAAAGACTGTCGGAAAAAGAATCGTAATTCGTTGTTTTTTTATGATAACGACGGGATTTTTTACTGTAATTCCATCTGACATCTTTTGTAGGTCTTTTATAATCTTTTTGGGAATAGGATAATAAAATTCCGGTTGCCGTTTTTACATAATCGACATCTTTTTCTTCCGCTAGTTTATTTAACCATCTCCAAATTCTTCTGTTGAAGTAAGATTTGGTTTTATTCGAATAAGCAATTTTGGAATTCGGCTTTTTTAATTCGGCAGCTACATTTTTAATCCATCCTCCCGCAGCCCAAACGCCACTTGAATAAGTGGATTTATGAAACATCGGATTTTGCTTTTCAAATCGGTAAGCCAAAGTTCCGAACATTTGTCCGTCTCCTCGGTATTCCGCCAGTTTGAAAATGCTACGGATAGATTTGAAATAAGGTGGTTGGAAAGAAAGGTTTTTAATAATCTCTACTAATGGTTTTTGGATTTGAGGATATACAGAGCTTAATAAATAAATATCGACAAGGAAATCGAATTTTTTCGTTTGTCTTACATTAACGAATTCATTTAATATGTTTTTGAAAACAGGAAAATTATTGTCCTGTATTTTTTCACGTAGTGCGGTGGGTAATTGCAAAAGAATGGAGTCAACTAATTTGTTTTTTTCACTGCCGGATGAAATATCCAATAAAACAGCAGTGGAAATTCTTTTTATTTGCTCCGGAGAATTTCCGTTTCGATAATGATTTAAAATATCAGCAGCTTCTTTTCCTGCCCCACATCTACCCATCGCCCAAATGGCAGAATAAGTATGTAGATCATTTCCTTTATCATGTAACCGGTATAAGTATGGAACAGCGGATTTTATTTTTAATTCTCCGGCTCTCCAGATAACCCGGTTGATATTCCAATTCTTTTTCTTTTGTTCTGCAGGATTTTCAACAGCCAGTTTCAAATGATTAAGAATGGATTTTTCCCTGTCATCCATTGAACCGCCGATTTCTGTCAAGGCGATTTTCGGACTTGAAACATTAGCATCCTTATACCCTTTTTTTGTTTTGGAATTGACAAGGGAGTCGAATAATTTTTCTGCTTTTTCCAAAGTGACCGGTTCTTCGGTTTTGGTACCCTCTTTGAGATTGGCACCTCTTCTTCCATAACGGAAATTGACAAGGTATTTTCCGTTCCCTGCATCACATAAATCTACTTCGTAAACTTTATCGGATTTTGAATCTTGGAATTTTAATCGGGTTTGTTTGACAAGTTTCATCTAAGCGGCTTTTTAATTGTATTCTATCGTATCGTTGTCTATACAAAGATAAATCAAAATAGTGATAAATCAAAATATTTTAACCAAAAAAATTATATAAAATATATCCAATTTGCGATTACTTCCTAAGCCCCTCAGACTGAAAGTCTGAGGGGCTTAGGAAGCTTGAAGATAGTAAAGAGTTGGTGTGGAAATTGATTTTTAGGGAGAAAATTGGTTATCTTTCCAAGTCCAAAAGAGCATTTTTCGCATCCTCGTAATCAGGAGCAAGCTCCAAAGCGTTTTGTAAATCGTTTTTCGCTTTGCTTTTATCATTAAGATAAGCATGGGTGATACCTCTATAATAATAGGCGGCTGGTGATGCCGGGTCTGTTTCTACGGCGATATTGAAAAAATCCAATGCTTTTGAATATTCCTTTTTTTCGAAGTTGATAATACCCGCATTGATGTGGGCGTCGGCATATTGATTATCGATGAAGATGGTTTGCTTATAAAAATCCAAAGCCTTCTTGTCATTTCCCTGAAACCGATGATAATTTCCCAATTCGAAAATCACATCGGGATTATTGGGAGACAATCCTTTTGCCTGGTTGAGATATTCCAATGCTTTTTCAGATTTGTCCAAGGAATAAAGCGTGCCTAATTCCAAAAGGCTGTCGAAATGTTTGGGATTTTTTTCCAATGCCTTTTTATAATGTAATATCGATTTCTCCTTGTTTCCTTTCTGACTGAAAATTCTTCCATACATATAATTACCCTCGACATGATCAGGCTTGACTTTCATCAGCTTGTCAATGGTCTTTATTGCCGAGTCTTCAAATTGAAGGAGGTATTGGAATTCGGATAATTTAAGTAGGGTGGCCTCACTAGCTGGGAAAAGCCCTATGGTTTCTTCCAACAATCCAAGGGCTTCATTATCCTTGTTTCCATCAAAATAAATATCAGCCAATACATGCCGGTATGCTATGCTGGATGAATCGTGGGATAGGGCGATTTTCATATCTGATGCGGCTTCATCATAATATTCCATTTCGTAGTAGAGACTTGCCCGGGTCAGGTAAAGCTCGGGATCGTCAGGATTATATTTTATCTGCTCGGAAACAGTGGTGATGGCAGGGTTTTCAATTCCTTTAATTGGCGGCGGCGGTGGCTCCCCTATACAAGAGTATAGGGTAAGTACACCAATCCCTAGGAAGAATAATAGGTATTTCTTCATTTTTTATTTCTCGTAATTGTTATTGCCGTTTGCCTTTGGGGCAAAACGTAGGCTAATATAGTAATACTCCTTTACTGTTCCGGAAAATGGTAGGGAGTATTCTTGCAAAGCTAAGGATGACAGTCGAATGGGTTTTGTTGCTTGGAATTATATGTGAGTTATACGATTTCACCTCCACAACTTGAACCGGCTCCGGCAGTACATCCGTAACAATGTTGGTTCAGGACGATATTTCTTTTGGATAGGGCTTCAGGATCGAAATCATCTATATGTCTTGAGGAACAAGCGACTTTCAAATCCAACATCTGATTGAAATCACAATCATAAATATAACCATCCCAACTAATGGAAACCGTATTCCTGCACATCAACCCCTCAACAGTTGATGGATTGTAGGCTTCAACCAATGTTGACATGTATTCTTCGTATTTGCCACTACTCAGTAAGTAATCCAAAAACCGACTGATAGGTAAATTGGTAATGGCATATAATTGATTGAATACGATATTGTGCTTTCTTGATAATTGTCGTTTGAATTCCTGTTCAAGATTGATTTGGTCGCCGGGAAGAAATGCTCCGGCAGGATTATATACCAAATCCAATTTCAGATGGGTATCTTCTTGTCCATACCCGACACCGTTTAATAATTGCAATGCCTGAATGGAGTCCTCATATACACCGTCGCCCCGCTGGCTATCCGTCCGCTTCTTATTGTAATAAGGAAGGGACGAAACAACATGGACTTTGTGTTGGGCGAAAAATTGAGGTAAATCCTGATATTTGGGATTTGCCATGATAATCGTCAGGTTACACCTATCCATTACTTTTTTACCTCTTTGGGTACACTCCTCCACAAACCACCTGAAATGTTCATTCATTTCAGGTGCTCCTCCTGTGATATCTACAGTATGGATGCTTGGCATGCTTTCCAAAATACGAAGGCATTTTTCCAGATGTTTTCTGGACATTTGTTCCTCCTTTCGATCCGGGCCGGCATCGACATGGCAATGGGTACAGGTTTGGTTGCAGAGTTTGCCGATATTGATTTGGAGTATTTCGGCGGCTTTGGGCGACAAGGAAGAAAAAGAAGTGGTTTCTGCTACTTTTTCAGAAAAATTGGGAAATGATTGGGAAGCCAATTCTTTTCCATTCAATACCTCCAATTGATAAAAGGTATTGCTCAATTCCTCTCCCCTTGATTTCAAGGATTTGCTTCTTTGTTTAATTCCCATAATCGGATTTCCTTTACATCAGTTTATCATCTACATGGTTCATCATCTGAACACCATATACGAGCGTTGTTCCGGCTTTGATTGCTGCAGCAACATGAACGGCTTCCATCATCTGCTCTTCATCTGCTCCTTTTTTCATACAGCTGTCTGAGTAGGCATCTATACAGTATGGACACTGAATGGCATGTGCAACAGCCAGTGCAATAAGTGATTTTTCCCTTCCGGTCAACGCCCCGTCTTTGAACACTTCACCGTACCAGTCAAAAAATTTATCACCCATTTCTTTCTGCCATTCGGTAATGTTACCGAATTTTTTTAGATCTTTTTTGTCAAAATAATTACTACTCATATGGTTAAAACAACTTTGAATTCCAAAAATGATGTACTTAGTTGGTAAATTGCAAACTAATGCTATCAAATGTAATCGCCAAGACTAATCCGATTTAATTATGAAATATTTCCAAACCTACCTGATTATTGCATTGTTCGTCGCTTCTGCCTCTTCACAGAATACGCCCATTCTTGAAGGATTAACCGGTGATGATTTGTTCAATGCCCTGAGGCAGGAGTATAAACCTTCCATTGTACAGCCATATAATAATGCCCGGGATATACTCTTCGGTCAGATTGATAAGGTTAATGATTCCCTTGAATGTATTTACTCAGGTTACAAGGTCTTTCTCCCTGCCGGACAGGATCCTACAACTGCGGCTTGTGAGGGAGATGGTTGTCCCGGTATCAATACCGAACATGTTTATCCTCAGAGCCTTTGGAATGGAGATAATAATCCTAGGGCGGATATGCATCATCTCTTTCCAACCAAAGCGGCAGTGAACAGTGCCAGAGCCAGTGAACCATTCGGAGATATTGTTGACAACCTTACGGATACCTGGTATTATAAGGATTTGGAGTTGTCTTCTATTCCTACAAGCAATAAGGATTTGTACAGTGAAGATAGGAACGGGGTTTTCGAACCGAGGGAATCTTCCAAAGGGGATGTCGCCCGGGCGATGTTCTATTTCTATACGATGTATAGAACGGAAGCCAATGCCGTTGATCCTGATTTTTTCAATGATCAGGTGGCCACCCTCTGTGAATGGCATAATAATGACAATGCTTCTCTTGTAGAATCCATCAGGACTTGGAAAATAGCACAATATCAGGATGGGAAACCCAACCCCTTTGTATTGGATTGCACCTTGGCTTCCCGCTTATATTGTAGCAGTATCGGTTGGTATTGTAATACGATAACATCACAGGAAGACCTAGCAGAAAATGCAAGCCTTTCTCTATCTCCGAACCCGGCCAGAAATACCATTTTCATAGAGTGGGAGAATTCGGAGCAAACTGAAACCCTGCTATCATTCTATGATGTCACCGGGAAGGAAATCAGAAAGGAGATTGTCGAGAATATGACAGAAATAGACATTCATGAATTACCTAAAGGTATGATTGTCGCCAAATTACAATTTGGAAATCGCATAACTACCCGGAAATTCATACATTTATAATATAGAACCCTACATTTTCTTTTTCTAATCCATCCATCTGATGGTTTTCGGGTGGTGTTAAATTGTAATTATGAATCTGTTTTCCCTAACGAAATTTTCAATTTTTTCCATTCTGCTTGTATCTATGATTGTTGTGGAAACCAACGCTCAAAGAACTTGTGGAACGGAAGCCCATATGGAACACTTAATGCAGGATGCTGAATTCGCACAGGAATATCAGGCAAAGATGCACGCACTCAATGCCTCAACTCATGAAAATCGAGGATTCCGTGCCTGTCCCAACCCTGTCATCTTGCCAATGGCTGTACATTATCAGGGACTTGGTAATAATATAGATCAAGCTTGTCTTATAGATTTGGCAGAAAGACAAATACAGATTTTGAACGATGATTATTCAGGTTCTAATTCGGATATTACCAAATGGACGAATGGGGCCTCAGGTTCTTTCCCTGGAGTAAGCAATGGTGAAACATGTGTCCAGTTTTGTCTAGCTACCCAAGGCCATCCGGCCAATTACAATTTAACAGAAGGACAACCGGCGGTAACGTTCGATGCTACTACTGGTGATAGTGCTCCCGGTTTTTCAGGATACATCAATATTTTTGTAAGAACAGTCGGGGGGGGCATATTAGGATATTCTCCTCTTGGAGGGCAAGGTAATGGAGATGGGGTTGTTATTGATAGGAATAATTTTTCCAAAGCACCCGGATGTTCTTCTTCCGGAGTGAATCCTATTTCTCCTTTCAATTTAGGGAGGACTTTGACTCATGAATTGGGCCATTATCTGGGTTTGTCTCATGTTTGGGGTAATCAGGGAGGGTGTAATGATGATGACTTTGTAAATGACACACCTAATAGTTTACAACCTTATTATGGCTGTAATATTGTAGGAGCATCTTCCTGTAGTACTATAGACATGCACATGAATTATATGGATTATTCCGATGATGAATGTATGTATATGTTTACCGCAGGGCAAGCGAATAGAATGGAAAGCTATGTAAATCAGTTTTTAGGGCATGTAGAAGATAATTATGAGGCTAAATGTGTATTCGTTCCGCAAGCACCTGTAGCGGCTATCAGCATACCTGCAGATGCGGGTTGTGCTCCTTTCTCCGTTAATTTTTCAGATAATTCGGGAGGTATTCCTACATCATGGCAGTGGAGCTTTCCGGGAGGGACCCCTTCATCTTCTACTGAACAGTACCCTCCTACTGTAGTATATGAAACGCCGGGCACTTATACCGCAACACTAGCGGCGACCAATGACCTAGGGACGGATCAGGTTACCATGTCTGTTGAAGCCATAGATTGTTCGACCTCTCCTTGTATTACCCTGAATCATATGAATGGAGGGACGCCTACCTTGATTGATGCTGTTGACTCACAAGGTCAACCGCAAGGAGGATATATCTCCGGCCACAATGGGTTCGGAGATGTAGCCAAAGCAGAATATTTCGATGATTTCGGCTCTTTTACACAAATCAATGGAGTGGAATTCGATTTTGGGTTTGCTACAGGTACAGGAGATGTGGATTTCTTTGTTTGGACAAGTAATAATGGGCAACCCGGAGCAAAAATTGGTAATGCTTCCATTCCGGTTTCTACCATTATATCCGATGTTAATGCCAATGTGAATACTTTCGTTGACTTTGGAGTGATAAATGTCAATATCACAGGGCCGTTTTATGTAGGGTTCGAATTATCAACGGATGGTTCCAATGAAATAGCCGTAAATACGAATTCGAATGGGGAAACTTCTCCAACGAACTCTTGGGAGCAATGGGGGGATAATTCATGGCATTCTTTCAATGATGGAACAAACAACACCTGGCAGGCAGATATTGCCCTGGCTATCTACCCTGATGTTTGTACGAGTGGTGTAGTAAGTGTGGATGAAATTGAAGGGATTACAGGAATCAATGCTTTTCCGAATCCTGCTAAAGATGAATTGACGATTGAAGTAAACGCTGAAAAACCGACCAGCTTCAACCTTGATGTTTATGATGTGATAGGAAGGAACGTAATGATCTTGGGAGAAAAGAATATAGATGTACGGTTCACTGAAACATTTGATATTTCAAAATTGGAAACAGGCACCTATTTCATCAGAATGACAGACGGTAATCAAACAACAACCCGTAAGTTTTTGAAATTGTAATTCATTTGGATTGGGCTTGTTCTTGTCCATTCTTGATTTAATATAAGATACTTGGCAAACCACGACTTTGATCAGTAAGGTTTACCAAGTATCTTTTTATTTGGTTCTAACACTAGGCAAAAGAGAAAATGCAAAATGTCTATACACATATTTGCCAACAGGTATTTTCTGGCTTGTTGATGTTGTTCCTATTCCACACCTCTTTGGATGCACAAAGGAATTGTGGAATGGATATTCATAATAAGTCGTTGTTGGAAGATATCCACTATGCGAACGGACACTTGGAAAGGCAATCACTTTTTGAAAATTATCAAATCTCCCGAAATACACCATGTGATACTATCATTATTCTCCCGGTAGCTGTTCATTTCCAAAACGTAAACGTTACGGATATGGAATGCCTTACCGGTTTGGTAGAAGAACAGATTCGGATATTGAATGAAGATTTTTCTGCCTTGAACCCGGATTGGGTGAATTGGTTGGATAATCACATGCTCTTCTTTTCCAATGTTGAAAGCAGGGGCTCCTGCATTTCGTTTTGTTTGGCAGACGGAAACCATCCCCAAGGCTATGATATGGAGGATGGCGAACCGGCAATTACAGTTAACCAATTTATAGGGGATGATAATGTCGACTTTGAAGGCTATGTAAATGTTTTCGTTCGAAATATTCCATTTTTGGGATATTCTCCTCTAGGTGGAGTAGGGGATGGTGATGGGATTACGATCAGTTGGGAAGCTTTTTCCCGGGGTGATGGATGTGGAGTGGTAACCCCGGTCCAACCTTTTGATAAAGGGAGGACACTTACTCATGAAATGGGGCATTATTTGAATTTGAGGCATCTTTGGGGAGACGATGAGAATGGAGAGCCGATAGGATGTTCTTCAGATGATTACTTGGATGATACCCCTCTTCAGGCTCATCCTTATACCGGTTGTCCTTCCGGATACCCCTCTTCTTGCGAATCTCCCGATTTGCATATGAACTATATGGATTATGTAGATGATGCTTGTATGTATATGTTTACAGCAGGACAAGCGGAACGTATGGAAACTTATGCTTTGGCGGTACTTGGTCATGTGATTGCCAAGCAGGAAATAGTTTGTAATGTTCCTTTGTTTCCTCCGGAACCTGCTTTTGATACTGATTTGACTTTTGCTTGCCCGGGGACAGCAATTTCATTTTCCGATTTATCATCAGGAAATCCACAATCTTGGGATTGGTCTTTTCCCGGAGGCAATCCGGAGAACTCAATCTTACAAAATCCTGTAGTAACTTATGATTCCGCAGGGGTTTTCAATGTGATATTATCCGTTACGAATGAAAATGGAACACAGACACTGGTTTTAAATGAATACATAGAAATCAATCATTCTGCAAAAAGGGAAATATATCTGGAAGATTTTGAAGGAGCAAGCGACTGGTCTATTTGGAATCCGGATAATGCGGTTACTTGGGATATCTACACCGTGAATCCGGGAAATAATAAGGTTGTCGGTATTGGAAACCATTTTTATTCTGCTCATGGAGAAAAGGATCAATTGATTTCTCCTTCTATCGATTTGTCAGAATATGGCGGTATCAGGCTGGAATTCGATTATGCTTATGCAAGAAATGAATTGACCGAAGATACCGATACACTGAATATTTATATATCGGAAAACGGAGGGGATACTTGGTTCAATGTTTTTTCAATGACGGAAAATGGGAACGGTAATTTTTCTACCGCTCCGGATATGATAGGTGAATTTTTCCCTACTTCTGAAAACGATTGGTGTTATTCGGGTGATTATGGCAGTGGTTGTTTTGAATTGGATATTTCTTCTTACGATAGCATACAGGATTTCAAAATGATGTTTGAGAATGTATGTGGATATGGTAACAGCCTGTTTATTGACAATATAAGATTGCATGCCGATTGTGAATCCTTCGGGACACCTACTTTCCCTACGGTGGCTTTCAGAATGGATACTTTGGAAAAAGACTGTGGTTTTATCCGGTTGAAACTACATGACTTAACCGAAAATTCACCTACTGCTTGGGAATGGTCTTTCCCGGGAGGTGTGCCACCCGGTTCAACGGGGCAGAATCCTGTTGTAGAATATCAGTCGCCCGGCCATTACGATATTGGTTTGGTCGCATTTAATGAATTTGGCTCCGATAATTTTTTATTGCAGGATGCTATAATTATTCCTGAATTGTTGGAACCGGATGCATCTGCTTCTTCAGTTTATGTGGACATATCCAATTCAGGACAAGTCCAGTTTTTCGATAATACTATTGGAGCTTCTTCATGGCATTGGAACTTTGATGACGGGACGACTTCTTTTGAGCAAAACCCGTTACATACCTTTACTAATGAAGGAACTTACCATGTTTCATTGATCGTATCGGATGGCTTTTGTGCAAAAACCGTTTTTATTACCATTGAAGTTTTTGGTACTTCCGTACCGGTAGCTTCCCCGATTGCCGGAATAGATGCCATTACTTCATTTCCGAATCCCACTCGGAACATATTAAATATAAGGGCTTCGGTACAAAGACCTGTGGACTTGGAATATATATTATATAATTCCATAGGCATGGAAATACAAGGGGGTAGGAAATGGAAACTTGATAACCAAGCTGTAGAATCAATAGATATTTCTTCCCTTTCCAAAGGGATTTATTTTCTACGTATAACGGATGGGATGAATATTCAAACCATTAAATTCATTAAGTCTTAATGCCAAAACAGAGACATGTCGAAACACGCTTATACCAATCGTCTCATAAGGGAAACCTCACCTTATCTATTACAACATGCTCATAATCCGGTCGATTGGTTTCCCTGGGGAGAGGAAGCGTTTGAGAAAGCAAGAAAGGAAAACAAGCCTATTCTGATCAGTATAGGTTACTCTACTTGCCATTGGTGTCATGTAATGGAAAGAGAGAGCTTCGAAAATGAGGAAGTTGCCGAATTCATGAATGAACATTTCGTGAATATCAAACTGGACAGAGAGGAACGACCGGATATTGATCAGATATATATGGAAGCCATACAGGTATTGACGGGATCAGGGGGGTGGCCCCTCAATTGTTTTTTGACACCCGAATTGAAACCGTTTTATGGTGGCACATATTTTCCTCCACAACCGGCATATGGGAGAGCATCATGGATGCAGATTCTCCAAGGACTTTCCGAAGCATTCCACAGAAAGAAGGATGAAGTGGAAGAACAGGCAGAAAGATTGACAAAACATATACGAGAATCCGGGGGGCATCTGATGTCGGGTATCGATTGGGTAGGCAAGGCCGAAAACGTTTTCAATCCGGTGATGATTGATAATATTTTCTTTACAATGGAAAAACGATTCGATAAGGAGAATGGTGGTTTTGGCACTGCTCCGAAATTTCCCGGTGTCATGTCGCTTGAATTCCTATTGGATTATCATTATTATTCCAAGAGGAAAGCTGCCCTGGAACATGTTGTCTTTTCTTTGGAAAAAATGATTAGGGGAGGGATATACGATCAATTGGGAGGTGGATTTGCCCGTTATGCAACCGATGCGGCTTGGTTGGTCCCCCATTTTGAAAAGATGCTTTATGACAATGCCCTTTTGATGGGATTGTTGTCTGAAGCCTATTCCGCTACGGGGAATGAATTGTTTTTGAAAACCATCAAGGAAACCTTCGAATGGATAGAGAGGGAAATGCTTCATGAGGAAGGAGGGTTTTATTCAGCCCTGGATGCCGATTCGGAAGGGATTGAAGGAAAGTTTTATGTTTGGGATAAAACAGAAATCGATGAACTGTTGGGAACCGATGCTGCTGTCTTCTGCGAGTATTATGATGTAAGTCCTCAAGGCAATTGGGAAGGACATAATATTCTAAACAGGAAAAAGACGATTTCGGAACTCACCGAAACTTTTGGAAGGCCGGCTGAAGAGATTAATGAAATCATCAAGAAAGCAAAAAGTAAACTATTATCGACAAGGGCAAAGAGAATACGCCCTGCACTTGATGATAAGATGCTTTTGGATTGGAATGCATTGATGTCCTCAGCACTTTGTAAGGCATATAAGGCAACGGGGATTCCTGCCTTTAAGGATGCTGCTGTTAAAAACCTGGGTTTTATCTATAAGTTTTTTAAAAACGGAGATGGATTCTATCATTCTTATAGGGAAGGACAGTCCAAGCATGAGGCATTCCTTGATGATTATGCCTTTCTTATAGAAAACCTTTTGGAACTTTATTCCATTACCTATCAAAACTGCTATTTACAGGAGGCCCGGCGTTTGTCGGAGTTGGCGATAAAAGAATTTTATGATGAAGATTCCTATTGTTTCCGTTTTACCCGCCAAGAACAGCAAGATGTCTTGGTTCATAAAAAGGAAGTGTTTGATAATGCAACGCCTTCCGGGAATTCAACAATGGCCATGAATCTTTCAAAACTGGGAGTGCTGATCGGAGAAGAAAAATATAATCGAATTTCAGATAATATGTTATACAATATGAAGGATGCTGCCGGCAAATATCCGACATCTTTTTCCAAATGGTGCAGAGTATTGTTATATCGTACTTTCCCCACCCATGAGATAGCCATTGTCGGAAAAGAGTATTTGCCACTTGCTGAGATGATTAATAAGTTGTATTTGCCCAATAAAGTGACTATGGCATCGTTGGATCAACAAAATGCTTACCCTTTATTGGAAAACCGTGGCATGGGAAATGAAACATTGATATATTTATGTACTAACTTTACCTGTCAAGAACCTGTCTCTTCCTTTGAAGGTTTCCTAACCCTGTTGGGGAATGATTGACTGTATTGATATTTTAAAAAATATGATTAGAAAATTACTCCTTTTTTTCACGTCTTTTATCCCTTTTGTCCTTATTGCACAGCAAGTACCCCAATATACGCTGTATGCATTTAATCCGGTGGCGTTCAATCCGGCTTATTCCGGAATGGGGAACTCTTTGGAAGCCACAGGGGTGTTCAGGAAACAATGGCTGGGTATAGAGGGGAGTCCTACGACTCAAAACCTTAATTTCCATATGCCGATATATTACTTGAGGAGTGGGGTGGGGCTTAACATCGAAAATGATCAATTGGGGGCATTGAGAAATACGAAAATCGAACTTTCCTATTCCTATCATATCAAAACCGGAAAATCCGGACGGTTGTCTTTAGGTGTTTCCGGTGGCATGTTACAGCTAGCATTGGATGGTGCCGCATTGTTGGCTCCCGAAGGAGAATATGACGAATTGGGCTTGGATCACAATGATGGTCTTTTACCGGATACGAAGATGAACGGGCTTTCATATACGCTGAATGCAGGTGTGTTTTATAAAATGAAAGGGTTGGATATAGGAATTTCTGCAAAACATCTTACAGAGCCAACAGTTGAATATTTCGATAATGATGTTAATGTGTTTTCGTTCAGGCGTCATTTTTTGGCATTTGCTTCTTATGAAATCAGTTTTAACAAAACGATAACGCTGATGCCGGCAGTGCTTTTTAAAACCGATGGTGTTCAACACCAAGCTGATTTTTCTGCCTACGTCACATATAAGGATCGGTTTTTGTTAGGATTAGGCTTCAGAGGTTTTAATAGTGTAACCAAAGATGCTTTGGATATTGCAGGAGGCCTCTACATCAATAGACATTGGCAAATTATATATTCTTATGACCTCTCATTATCAGGTCTTAAAGAAGTAAGCAGGGGATCACATGAAATCCTTTTGAAATATGATTTGGGTAAGGAAATAGGAAAAGGAAAACTCCCTAAGATTATACATAATCCCCGGTTGTTGTAAATATGCCTTGTGATGATTTTTTCAAGGAAATTGAAAAAAAATTATTAAACATACAATAAGAACCGTATTTTACGTTCTCATTGGGTGTTTGTTGTTCTGTTCGATTGTACGATAGGATAAAAAACCGAAATGATATTTTTTTAATTCCTCACAATTCATCTATATTTACACTGCTAAACGGTCAAAACTTTTAATCTGGATTTGGAAAACTCGGGTGACAACATGAAGAGTATCTCGAAATTATTGTTTGCAATGGTGGCGATTGCCACATTGGCCACATCATGTGGCAATCAGGAATCAGGACAGCTAATTGGTGTCCAAGACAGGCCTGCCTGGAATGGTATCAACCCATATGGCATGGTTTATATTCCTTCAGGAACTTTACATATTGGTCCTAGTGATCAGGATGTGAATAGTTCGTATGTCCAACGCTCGAAGTCGATATCGATTCAGGGTTTTTATATGGATGATACGGAAATTACCAATAATGAATACCGCCAATTCACCCAGTGGATAGTGGATTCTATTGTTCATTCATGGCAGGATCACTATATCGATTCTGAAGATGGGGAACAATACATTGATTGGAATACGGAAATCAATTGGGATGATGAAACCGTTCAGGATCTTTTCTATCAGGGAGATGAAAAATTTGCCGGTAAAGAAGAAATCGATGTTCGTAACTTTGAATACGAATATGAATGGTATGATTGGCAAAGGGCTGCCCACGATAGGGATTTCTCAAATAGAGCCAACTATATCATCAGGGATCAGGTGAATATCTATCCCGATACATTGGCTTGGATTAGAGACTTTGCTTATTCCTATAATGAGCCGATGACCCGTAATTATTACTGGCATCCTGCCTTTGATGATTATCCTGTAGTCGGGGTGAATTGGAGAATGGCCAATGCATTCGGTTATTGGAGAACAAAACTTTGGAATAGCTTTGTAGATAAGGCCCGAGGTGATGTTATATCGGAAGATTTCCGTTTGCCTACCGAGCATGAATGGGAATACGCCGCTAGGGGTGGCCATGATTTGGCTCCTTACCCTTGGGGTGGATATTATACTAGAAATGCAAAAGGATGTTTGTTAGCCAACTTCAAACCGGGACGTGGTAATTATCCTGAAGACGGAGGTCTCTACACCGTTAAGGCTGATGCTTATTTCCCGAATGATTACGGTCTTTATAATATGGCCGGTAACGTAAGTGAGTGGACAAGTACTGCATATGATGAAAACATGTACTCTTTCGTTCACGATTTGAATCCTGATTTAAGATACGATGTTCAAAGAGATGAAAATGGAGCAGGTTTGGATCCTTTGGCTCAACAGAGAAAGGTGATCCGTGGTGGTTCTTGGAAAGACATCGCCTACTTCCTTCAGACAGGTACTCGTCATTGGGAATATCAAGACACTACCAAATGTTATGTAGGTTTCCGTCATGCTTTGACATTCTTGGGCCGTTCAATGAACGACTTCTAAAAATACCTTTGATTAAAAAATTATATATCTCTATATAAAAGTGTAACTATATCGTAATTCTGCATTCTAATAATGGAGAGGCGATATAGTTACATTTTTTTGTAATAACCTTTTATTATTCTATTAACTAACCTTTAAATTTTTAGGAAATGAGTTTTTGGCATTCGAATTGGTTTAAATATATTAAAAACCTACTCATTGGTATAGGTGCGGCTATCGTACTTTTGGGTGCTCTTGAAAAGATTGAGCACACGCAATTCATTCCCGGAGTAAGCCTTATTTGGTGGGGATTGATTATTGAGGCATGTATGTTCCTATTCTTAGGTCTTCTTCCTCCCCACAAAGAGTACTATTGGGAAAAATTGTATCCGGGATTGGATAAGTATAATTCCCAGGTAACTGCACTACAGTTGGATTCAGTTGGAGGTGGCGTTGATGCTCTTCCGGGTATCGATGGAGAGAAAATGGATCAGAAATTGAGTGGGATGCTTTCCGAGTTGCAAAGCATGTCCAGTAGTTTGGGATCTTTGAAAGCCCTTCAGGAAGTGGATTTCTCAGGTACTAGCGAGCAAATTAAGAAAATGGGTGATTTTTACACCAATCTTAATGAAGCAATGGCTAACATCAATGATTCCATTGAAGATACACAACGTTATAAAGAGCAATTGTCTGCCTTGAATGGCAACCTTGGTTCTTTGAACACTGTTTATGGTGGTATTTTGAATGCCATGTCCAATATCAGACAGTAATTACTGATTCTGTAGCGGAAATTTTATTTAGGATTTTATTTTTTAATCGACAAAATGAAAAATTATGTCAATTCCTAAGGAACCGCGGCAGCTCATGATTACACTGATGTATTTGGTACTCATGGCGCTGTTAGCGTTGAATATCTCTGCGGAGATTATGAATGCATTCTACGACTTGGAAAAGTCGATGATTACATCCAATAAACTTACTTCGGATGCGGTACAGGCAACCTATGATGGTATCCAGCCAATCTTGAGTAAAAAACCAAAATTGAAAGCTCCTCTTAACAACGGTATTAGTGAAGTACGTTCATTCGTATCCGAATTTGCCGATCAGGTAGATTATTACAAACAAGGTCTAACAACGGTTTGTAGTATCAAGAATGAGGAAATGTTGAAAGATCCTGCTAATGTGGAGAAATACATTTCCGATTCTTCTATGGATAGTGTCATTATGAACGGTACTGTCATTCCTGTAAGAGATGACAAAGGTCATATCAAAATCAGTAAGGATAAGGATTGGACTACATGGTGGATGGTGAAGCAAGGCAAGGGTGACGAATTGGAAGCCCTTATAGATAGTACTCGTCAAGAGATGATTAATATCTATGCGAAAACCATGAGAGCTTGTCAAAAAGAAGCGAAGCTGAAGTCGGCTGAGGTCAATGAAAAAATCAAGAATTTTGAAAGTAACTTGACTTTATCTATTGATACTTCTTGGGTTGAAAATAGTGACAAGAACTCTTGGGCTGAGTATAACTTCTATCAGATGCCATACGCCGCATGTATGCCTAAGTTGGAAAAATTAAAGTCGGATGCACGTGCTGCTGAAGCTTTAATGGTCAATGACTTGGCAGGACTTGTAGGAGGTCGTGAATTGAAATTGAACAAATTCTTCCCTATCATGAATGCCAAAAAAGGTTATGTGATTAAGGGAGAGAAATTCGAAGCGGAAGTAGCTATCGGAGCGTTCTCAAATGAATTTGCTAAAACCTCTAATGTAACCGTGAATGGTCAAAGGATCAATCTTAATGCGGAAGGAAAAGGATCGTTCTCTGAAACTGCCAATAAGTTGGGTAAGAGAACCATTAACTTATCTGCAACAGTTAAGAATCCTCTTTCCGGTGAGACAATGAGTGGTAAATCTACTTTCGAATATGAAGTAGGTGTTCGTTCTGCTGCTGTTTCGGCTTCTAAGATGAACGTGTTTTATATCGGTGTTGATAACCCTGTCGAGGTATCTGTTGCCGGTGTGAACTCGAATAAGGTAAAAGCCAGTTGTTCAGGTGGAGGTTGTCAAATGAACAGAGCCGGAGGTGCTTGGAATGTAAGGGTGAGCTCACCGGGTAATGCTAAAGTTACCGTAGGTGGTGATGGTTATACCCAATCATTCGATTTCCGTGTGAAAAGGATTCCTGACCCTGTTGCATCTTTCAATCCTAACAAACGTGAGGATTCAGGATCTATGGGTAACGGTTCTTTCTCTGCGAGACAAGGTATTGTTGCCGCACTTTTGAATTTCGATTTCGAAGCAAAGTGTAAAATCCAAGGATTTGAGTTGACAAGGGTACCTAAACGACAGGATCCTCAGAGAGCGATGAATTCCGGTCCACGTTATAATGGTAAGGTGGCCAACTTGGTAAAAGCGGCCAAGCCGGGCGATATCTATTACTTTGATAATGTCAAGGCAAGATGTCCGGGTGACTCTGCAGGACGTAAGTTGAATTCAATGGTTTGGCAAATTAAGTAAGCCGAACAAAAAATATATCTAATAGTTTCTCCGTTCATTTAGAAGTGTGCGGAGAAATTGTTAGATTTAAGTAGAGAAAATTATTATAAACCTTTTGAAGATGAAGTTCAAGTTAAAAATTTCAGTATTATCCTTCTTCTTGTTGCTATTCGTGGGTGTTTCTACAGTATATGCCCAAGATAGACCCAATACGGGAGTTAACGAATCCGGAGAGTCTATGGATGAAGAAGATCCCGATCGTTACATTCCACTGAATGGAGTTGTAGAAAAGAAGTTGATAACCGAAAGAAGGGTATTGCCTTATCAACCACAACGTGAAGCTGATATTTTTTGGGAAAAACGTATCTGGAGAGTTGTCGATGTTAGAGAGAAATTGAATAAGCGTTTCGTCTATCCACAAAGATATTTCTTTGATATCCTATTGGATGGTGTGATGGATGAAAAAATCAAAGCTTATTCCATCAATGACAAAGATGATTTTACTGAAGAGTTGACCAAAGATGAAGCTGCTGCAATGGTATCCGACGTAGATACTTTCGTATCTTTTGATCCTGAAACCTATGAGGAAACGATTGAAGTTGCATACAATGACTTGAACCCTGAAGATATCAAAAGGTTCCGTATAAAAGAAGTTTGGTTTTTCGATGAAGAAACTTCCACACTGCAAGTTCGTATTTTAGGTATTGCTCCATTGAAAGAGGAGTATGATGATCAAGGAAACTTCCTTTATGAAATCCCTATGTTCTGGATTTACTATCCTGATTCAAGGGAATTACTATCGAGAGAACAAGCATTCAATGAGCAAAATGATGCTGGCCCGATGAATTGGCACGATATCTTTGAAATGAGATTATTCTCAAGTTATATTTACAAGGAGTCTAACGTTTATGACCGTCGTCTTCAGGATATTCCCGGATTGGCAGGTGTTGACTTACTTCTTGAATCAGAAAAGATAAGAATGACAATCTTCAACTTCGAACACGATCTGTGGGAGTATTAATAGAAGGTTAGTTAATATAAAAACCCGGATTTCGAGAGGAATCCGGGTTTTTTCATTCAATAAAAATAAAAACATACATTGTCCATCCTGAAGAAACTGGCGGGGGAAACGGTAATCTATGGATTCAGTAATATAGCCAGCCGTTTGATTAATTTCCTATTGGTTCCCTATTATACGAGGGTGCTTGTAGATACAGGAGATTACGGGATAGTCAATGTAATGTATGGGTATGTAGGATTGCTATTGGTATTCTTTACCTATAGGATGGAAACGGGTTTTTTCCGTTTCGGTTCAAAAAAAGAAGAAAGGGAAAAAGCATATTCTACTGTAATGACCTCCTTGTTCACCACAACTCCGATTCTGGTGACACTCCTGATTTTATTTTCCAGCCCGATTGCTTCTTGGATCAATTATCCGGATCATGTTAGGTATGTAATCTGGTTTGCATTGATTATAGGAATGGATGCTTTGACAAGAGTTCCGCTAGCCAAAATAAGATTGGATAGCCGTCCTTACCGTTTTCTATTGATTCAGATGACCAACATTTTTGTAAATGTAGGTGCTAACTTATTTTTCATCAATGGTTGTCCCTGGTTATTGGAACAAGGCCATGATTGGGTAAGCCATATTTACAATCCGGATAAGCTGGTGGACTATGTATTTATATCCAATCTGATTGCGAGTGCTGTTATGTTGATTATGCTCCTCCCTGAAATCACATCAGTCAAAAGAATGTTCGATTGGAACCTTTACCGGAAAATATGGAATTATGTTTGGCCTTTGGTTTTTGTAGGTATCGCAGCGATAATTAATGAAACCCTAGATCGGCCATTGTTAGAATGGTTACTTGATGGAACACAGGAAGAAAATCAGAAAACCGTAGGAATTTATTCGGCCAATTATAAGTTGGCAATGTTGATGACCATTATTACCCAAGGCTTCAATTATGCTGCGGAACCCTTCTTTTTCAAGAATGTAGATCGGGAAGATATGAAATCCCTATATGGGACAGTCGGGCAGGCATTTGCTTTTATTGGTAGTTTTGCCTTCTTGGGAATCATGCTTTATTTGGATTTGGCATTGGGTATTCTAGGAGAAAACTATAAACAAGGTGGCCAGGATATTATTCCGATTATACTGATGGCCAATTTATGTTTGGGTTTGTATTACAATTTTTCGATTTGGTTCAAATTATCAGATAAGACCATAATGGGACTATATATTGCCATTATCGGAGCGGGTATCACATTAGGGATGAATTTTACCCTGATTCCCCAAATAGGATACATTGCTGCAGCTTGGGCTACACTGGTCTGTTATTCGGTAATGGCCATATTAGCTTACCTTTTAGGTAGGAAATATTATCCGATTCATTACCCGATAGGAAGGATATTAACTTATATCGTGTTAGCTTTGGGGGCATATTCCATTAGCTCGTACATCAATTCCAATTTCGGAATACCTGAAAATATGACTTTAGCAGTCAATACGGTCATACTGATAGTCTTTACGGGGAGTATGTATCTAATGGAAAAAGACAATCTAATCCGTAAAATATTAAAAGGTCGGTGATGGAAAACGATAAGGTTAAAATCCATGACAAGGAATTCAGGATTTTTATCACTAGAGACGAAATCAATTCAAGAACGAACGAGTTGGGATGGGAAGTTTCCAAAAAATATAAAGGACTGAATCCCATTTTTATTCCGATACTCAATGGGTCGTTTATGTTTGCAGCCGATTTCGTAAGGGCTTGTACTTTTGATAGTGATATGATGTTTGTGAAAATTAAATCCTATGAAGGGATGGCTTCTACAGGGACGATTAATTTCCAATTGGGATTTGAAGGAGACATCAAGGGGCGGCATATCATTATTGTAGAAGATATCATAGATTCCGGAAATACGTTGATGGAATTTATAAAGGAAACCGAGAAGCATGAACCGGCATCTATAGCGGTAGTCTCCCTATTGTTAAAACCTGATGCCGTTAAGCACGAGATCCCTAAGGATTATATCGGATTTAGAATCCCGAATGCCTTTGTCGTCGGATATGGATTGGATTATGATGGTTTGGGGAGAACACTTCCGGATATTTATCAATTGGACATCTAAAGGGAAGGTGGGTTTTTAGGTTCTTCTTCTTTATCGGGATACCAATAATCCATTATACCTTCTCGATTTTCTTCATACATATCTAGGAAAAGAGCAACGGATCTGGATGAAAGATTACTAGGGGCATTGGCCAAAATACAAATAGCTACTTTATCTTCCCGATTAAAAAGAATTTCCCCCTTGAAATTGTTTACGAAGCCACCATGGTAAATCCATTCGTCATTTTTTCTTTTGACAACTCTCCACCCCAATCCATAATGATGTTCCAAAACATTTTTCCATCGTGAAAAATATTTCCGTTTATTATGGGCATTGATATGAGGGGTGAAAACTTCATCCAAAACTTCATCCGATACCACATCGGGACGATTACCTAATAATGCTTGGCACCAACCAGCCATATCACTGATACTGGCGTTTACCCCTCCGGCAGGAACGGCATTATAATACTTGGATGTCAACTTAACAGGCTTCCAGGATTTTTTGGAAAGTTTATGTGGAATCGCATGGTTGTCGTTTTTAGCAATGCCGTCATAGGTGACAGAAGCATTATCCATACCTAAAGGGGTAAATAATTTTTCCTGATAGATTTCTGATAGCTGCTTTTCTGATTTTCTTTCCATGATTTCACCGACAATACTGTAAATCGCATTCTGGTAGCTATAGGCTTCTCCCTCTTTGGTTGCAAGTTTGGCCTTGGGAAACATCGCCATGATATCTTTGTATTTCCATTTATTTTCGATTAAATCGGTATAGGCATGATATGAAATGCCCGTAGTATGGGAAAGCACATGGCGAATATTGACTCGCTGGGCCTGTTGGTCGGACATGAGGGAAAATTCAGGAATATGTTCTTTAACCTTATCGTCAAATGTCAAAATGCCATCATCTACATAGGTGCCGGTAAGGATAGAACCAAACCCTTTAGACAAGGAACCAATGCGGAAAACAGTATTGACATCAACAGGGTCTTTCTTTTTCCATTTATTGACTTTTCGACCATAGCCATTCATGAGATAGACCGAGGTATCTTGTACAATCACCATAGCAGCACCGGGAGTGCCGGTCCACTTCAGTTCATTTTTAAAATGTTTTTCAAATTGATCAACGAACTCCTGGAAACGAGGATTCGTTGGCATATACTGTTCTCCTAATGGTTCAACCTCCATAAAAGGGTTGAACAGTAACAACAAGCCGGCAAAAGAAATAAATGCCAGAAGAATCTGATCTTTCATCTAAGGTTGGTAAAAGTAAGCAATGGTCTATTATGTTCCCAAGATAAGGAAAGACATATAGAAATAAAATTATAGATTGTAATTAACAAGAAAGATGCCTGAAATTGAAATGGTAGGAAAAAAGCCGAATTCAAAATATAATTTTTAAATTCATGGTCTGGAATTTAAATTATCCGATATGCTTAGGAATATTTTCGAAAAAGATACGGTTGATGAAGTAATTGGACGCATCAATAAATTAACGCCGGAATCCGAACCGCTTTGGGGGACGATGTCGGTGGGTAAAATGTTGGCTCATTGTTGTGTGACTTATGAAATGGTATATACGGACAAACATCCCAAACCCAATGGGATAATGAAATTCATATTGAAATTATTAGTGAAGAAGGGTGTCGTATCGGATAAACCTTACCCTAAAAATGGGAAAACAGCACCTCAGTTTCTTATTAAGGAGGAAAAGGATTTTGAATTCGAAAAAAACCGACTAATTGGTTACATCATTAAATCAAAAGATAGGGGAACCGAATTTTTCGAAGGTTTGGAATCTCCATCTTTCGGCCCGATGACCTGGAAAGAATGGAATAACCTGTTTTATAAACATTTGGATCATCACCTTAGTCAATTCGGTGTTTGATATTAAAAATAAAAAGGATGTAATTTGACTTTTCCCAATGTGTTGAATTCCACAGCCGGTGCAGGGATTTTAAGTAGATTCAAACCAGCCAGAATAGATTTTAGGAATCTGTTCTTAACTGGGATTTTGGTCAAGTCAACATCAAAGGAAAGATATATTTGGCGATACCTCGGAAACTCTTCCGGATCCAGCATGAAACGGGCACCGCTTTCTTCATCCGTCCATTCATTTTCAAATCCACCATAGATATTTTCTGCTCCATATCCGATGGATAGATTCAGCCACTTTGGAAAGCGGCTATCCTTGTTTTTCATAAAAGAGCTTACATTCACGGAAGCCCAAATCGTAAGAGCATTATAATCTTTGAGAAGAATTTGGCCAATATTAGTTCCATATAGGGAATTCCTACGATCTACAAGGGAGGTGATTTGTGTCCCATCATTTGAAACCACCGTGATTTCATTGTCTAGTGATCTTCTCCAAGAAGAAAGTTTGAGTTGTATCCGCTGTTCCTGCCAAGTCAAATCCTGTCCAAGATAAACCAGACCACCGGCAGTATTGAAAGCAACATCTCCCCAAGACCATCCCCATTCTTCCGAAAAAGCATCAAGGGTTTCCAGGGTTGTTTGGAAGAGAGTAGCAAGGCCAAATCCTACATATGCTGATTTTTTCCTGTCCAAACCGGTCCATCGATACATCTCGGTAGCAGTCCGGCATTCGAGGTATGATGTATATAAATGCCCCATTTTATCCATATCATTCCATTCTCCCATGTCATTGAAAAAATGGAATTTGGATCTAGGATATTGGGAATACCAAACTCTATCTAAAGCGACAACAACACCGGTATATCCGGCAAGTCCGGTTCCTGTCAGTGCCCAAAGCCTTTTTTTATTCAAAGTATCAGATGGGATGAATAGTTGTTGGAATTTGCTTGGATCACTGTTTTCGTCCTGTGCATGAATGGAGAAACTGTAAATGATGGAAAGGATGGAAATAAATATAATCCGGGAGACCATAGGTATAATATTATGATGGTTTAAGGTTTGGGCGGGTTTCTTATCTGAAACGATACGAAGTTAATGAATGTCCTGATAAGGTTGGCTTTTCCTTACGATTTTCAACCAATTGCCAATAATTTGAAGCCCCAAAGGTGTGAGTATGGATTCCGGATGGAATTGGACACCATAAATAGGAAGGTATTGATGAACCAATGACATGATTTCATTCTGTTCTGTTTGGGAAGTAACAACCAGTTCTGTTTTTTCAAGGCATTTCAAAATAAGGGAATGGTATCTCATGGCTTGGAAAGGGGAGGGGAGTCCGGCAAAAAGTCCTCTATCCACATCTTGATGATGAATAAAAGAGGTTTTTCCATGCATCGGTAATCGGGCTTTAATCAGTTCTGCTCCAAAAAACTGGCCGATCCCCTGATGACCAAGACAAATGCCTAGAATGGGTTTTTTATCATGGAAATATTCGACGGCCCACATCAGCAAGCCGGCATCAATCGGTTTTTTGGGCCCGGGGGAAAGTACTAAACCATCAAAACCGAAGGATTTGAATTCATCCCTAGACCACTCGTCATTCCTGATTACGGTACATTCTGTTCCGCAACGGATGAGATAATCATAGAGATTATAAGTAAAGGAATCGTAGTTGTCAATTAGGAGTATCCTCGTCTTCACTGAGATCTTTTATTTCAAACTCCTTACCACCCAAGTCGTCGATATTAATGGTTTCCGTATTACTCCCGACCTGTTCGATGGTTTGGGCCATGTTATGCCATAAATCAGTAACGGCCGGACTGACCCTCGCCCAGGCTATCTTGGCCTTGCCGGGTACTTCTTTTAATATGGGATAGGTTTTGGATTCTGCCGTTTGATCATTCAATACCCGGGCTTCTACCAAAAACCAAACGATGATACTGAAAACCACGGTAAAGAGTCCGGCCATAACCACGCCTCCTAGAATTTGATTGAGAAAATTGATTTTGGCAGTTTTAAAGATGTTCTCAACCTGCCGACCTATTAATCTCAATAATAACATAGTGACGAAAAAGGTGACGAACATCCCTGCAAACATCATCATTGAATTATGATAATTGAAAAGGTCTTTGAGGATTTCCGTTACTTGCTCATAAAAGTGAGCCATAACCAATATACCGATAGCAATGGAAAGGACGGTGAAAACCGTCTTGATGATTCCATTCGAAAATCCTACATATAGACCATAACCCAAAACCGCTGCGAAGAGTATATCTATAATCATAATTCAAATATCTGAAAAAATAATTTCAGTTGTCTGTTATTCAGACGTATGAAGAATAAAATAGGACAAATAAAAAATTGGATTTAATATTTATTTATGTTTTGAATATTCTATCAAAGCGAAAACTACAACAACTGTTTAGGGTCTCTCCCCCTTTCTATTTTCAACATCATCAGTTGGCTCATGGTTTCAACCCGTTTCATGGCATCATTTGCGACGGGGCCTAGGAAAAGGGAAAAGAGTGTTTCCTCGAATAAGAATTTCCATCGTTCCATATGTTCCGGAAGAATGTTGGATTTATGATCCAAAGCGATATGTTTGGGGATGAGCATGCCTGTATATCTGCCTTCCTGGAGTAAAATCGAAGACCAAAAATCATATATCGTCTGTAAATGTTCTTCTAGGGAATTTTCAAGGAAATCGGTAAAAAAATGGGAAATAAGTTCATCTTTCAATGCCTTGCCGTAAAATGTATTTATCAATAATTCAATGTCTTCCCTAAACCTTATATCGTATTTCATGAATTGAATATTGGAACATCGGAAGCTTCTAATTCCCTTCGGATGATTTCGCTGATTTCGCTGGCCCGATTATAAACCATGAAGTGACCACCATCTCTAATGGGAATCGGCCTAAGGATATTTTTAAAAGGAAAAGTCTGATCATTCGTTCCATGGATATGAATAGGATCCTTCTTTCGTTTCTGAATACCTTTCCAGCTCAGAATTGCATCAACAGCCCATTTGAAATATTCCATACTCATATCATTTACCATTTCGAGAAATACTTCCTTTTCCTCCTCATTATGGAAATCATGCATTTTGGCCCAGATTTCAAAAGTATTATTAATCAGACTATGGTTGACGATTCTGTATAGTGGGATTTTTTTAAGGATATTGAGATTCCAAGAAACCTCATCGGGCTTCTTAATACTTGAGATTAAAAAAACTTTTTCGACATGGGGAATGAATTGGGAAAACTCCTGAACCATCACACCTCCAAAAGAATGTCCTATTAATACCTTGTTGGGTTGGTCTTGCTCTATGTAAAAAGCCATTCTTCGGATGTATTCATCCAAAGGTTC
>JAHDFN010000282.1 GCA_020628145.1 Saprospiraceae bacterium
ATAATCATTAAGACCTTTGTTAGGATTATCCCTTAAATATTCCTTTAAAGTCGGTTTTTTATCCATTGTTTATCTCTTATTGAATTCGAATACACTAATATAGTTATTTATCTTCATTTGTTCTTTCCGTAAGCCAATAGGCTCGTCCATCCAGAGTGCGATTCATGAATCCGCTTTCGAATAATTCCCTCCGAAGAAGGACATGATCACCGAAACTATGGTTTTCCCTGATGATATTGTTGACTTCCGGTTCGGTATATTTTTTTCCGAATTGGAAACAGGAAGCCATGAATTCCAATACGTTCAATCGCCGGGCTTTTTTGGCCGGCCAAATGGCCACTTTACCTTCATCGTCAAGGATAGTTCTGATATGTTTTGTTAAATCTTCATCCATGAGCGTTAATGTTGCTTAGCGGAAGTTACTAAAAGTATCGATTTATAATTACATTCGTCATAAGAATGAACCAAAAACAATGCTACAATTGTTTCAATATTGATAATTAACCAAATTCTTATAAATTATGTTGGATCGATTCCAAAAATCTAGTAACCCCATGTCTAAGAAATTCGAAGATCCGAATACTTATTCAAATAATTATAATGACGAGGGTGTTTTGGATGCCCCTGTTACGACCCATTTGGAGAAAATGAGTTTGTCAGGGACATTGAACAAGTCCATAATCCTCGTAGCGATATTGATATTTTCTGCCTTCGTGTCTTCTTATTTTGCTATTTATCCGGTTATGATTGGATCTGCGATCGGTGCATTCGTTGTAGCTATCGTTTTAGGATTCAAACCTCATTTGGCTCCCATGTTGGCTCCGGTTTATGCTATACTCGAAGGGTTTTTCCTCGGGATTATTTCGTTATACTATATGGCGGCCTATGAAGGTATTGTCCTTCAGGCTGTGGGTCTTACGGTTTCTACACTGATAGTCATGTTGATGATTTATCGCTCCGGGCTGATACCCGTAACACAGAAATTCAGGATGATTGTCGTAGGGGCAACAGCAGGTATTATGTTGATGTATTTGATAACCTTTGCATTGAGCTTCTTTGGTGTACACGCTTCGTTCCTTCATGATGGCAGCCCCTTGGCCATAGGCATTTCTTTGCTGATTATCGGAGTGGCGGCACTTAATTTTCTTTTGGATTTCGATTTGATTGAAAGAGGAGTGAAAGGAGGTGCCCCTAAGTATATGGAGTGGTTCGGCGGCTTTGCCTTACTGGTAACCCTTGCTTGGATTTACTTTGAATTCCTCCGGTTGCTGGCTATGTTGGCCGGTAGGGAGTAGTTCTTGTTTGAATGATATAAAGAATAACGGGATGCGGACGAAGTCCGCATCCCGTTATTCTTGTTTAAGAGTATGGAGTACTTACTTCTTAAAGCTATTTGAGACTATCCAATCCTTGGTTCCATGCGAATAGGAATAGAATCCTTCTCCTGATTTTCGGCCCAATTTCCCGGCCATTACCATATTGACGAGTAAGGGGCAAGGAGCATATTTGGGATTTCCAAATCCATCGTTTAGAACCCTGAGGATGGAAAGGCATACGTCCAGCCCGATGAAATCGGCCAATTGCAGAGGCCCCATTGGATGTGCCATTCCTAATTTCATAACCGTATCGATTTCCTCTACACCGGCAACACCTTCGAATAGGGTGGTGATGGCCTCGTTAATCATTGGCATAAGAATCCTGTTGGCTACGAATCCGGGGTAGTCGTTGACTTCCACCGGTATTTTTTTCAACCCTTTACTCATTTCCATAATGGCTTTCGTCGTTGCATCGGAAGTGGCATATCCACGAATGACTTCAACGAGTTTCATTACCGGTACGGGGTTCATGAAATGCATGCCAATGACTTTGTCCGGGCGGGAAGTAACAGCTGCCATTTTGGTAATGGAAATAGAAGAGGTGTTGGTTGCCAGTATGGCATTGTCTGGTGCCAATTCATCCATCTGTTTAAAAATGCGAAGTTTTAGATCTTCGTTTTCAGTAGCAGCTTCAACAACCAAATCAGCTTGGGTGATACCATCTTCCAAACGGGTGAATTTATTAATATTGGCTAGGGTAGCGGTTTTGTCTTCTTGGGATATTTTTTCCTTGGCGACCATACGATCCAGGTTTTTCCCAATGGTCACTAAAGCCCGATTCAAGGCATCTTCAGAAATGTCAACAAGATTGACTTTGTGACCGAACATGGCAAAGACGTGGGCGATTCCGTTACCCATTGTTCCTGCTCCAATTACAGTGATATTCTTCATGTTTTCCTTTACGTCAAAAATTTTTTGCGAAGATATGAATTTTAAATATGATGTTGTAATTATATGTTGTTAGATGTTTTTCGGTATTATCTGTGTTTGTTTTGTTTTTAACATGTTGATAGTTATGGTTTTATTATTTTTATTTTGATGGTTGTGGTGTATTCTTTTGTTAATTTGTTGTTTTTGGGTAAGGTGTTTATCCTGATATTGGATACTAATAATCAGCAAACCAGTATTCTTAGATAGAACTAAAACTTCATACCATGATTAAAGAACAGACAGCCAGTTTCCTCAAAGAAATACCTTTGTTCAATGTTTTGGAAGGAGCAGATTTTGAGAGATTATTAGGGCATGCGGAAATGCATTCACTTTCAAAATACGATTTTGTTTATATGCCCGATGAGTCTGCGGGGAAAGTATATTTCCTCAAAAAAGGATGTATCAAAATCGGGACACATTCGAGTGATGGTAAAGAAGTCATCAAATCCGTGTTGTATCCTAATGCAATGTTCGGAGAATTGTGCTTGGTCGGAGGAGATAAAAGAATCGATTTCGCACAATGTATGAATTCAAAGGTGGAATTTTGTAGTGTAGATGCTTCTATTATTATGACGATGATTCAAACCAATCTGAAGATGAGCCTCAAATTATATGAAATGATCGGGAGCCGCCTGATTAGTGCGGAGAAACGTTTGGAGTCATTGGTTTTGAAGGATGCCAGGGCTAGAATCATAGATTTCATTAAGGATTCGATTGAAAAGAACGGACAGCGGATTGGATATGAAATGTTGATCAGACATTCATTGACTCAGCAAGATATTGCCAATATTACGGGTACTTCCCGACAGACGGTTACGTCTGTATTGAATGATTTGAAAAAATCAAATCTGATATATTTCAACCGAAAGAGCATCTTGGTTAGAGATATGGCTAAGTTGGCCTAATCCAAATGCTTTTACTCAAAATGGATGGTAATTTAGGTTTTTTTGAATATTTAAGTTGAATCATCTTTGCAAACAAAAACTAATCGATTGTTCGGATTTGCTTGTTATCATTAAATCAGAACTTGATACAAAACCAAACAGAGCTACGAAGATTATATCAACAACTGTGTAAAATGGCGGGGCTATCCTCATAATAGGGATGCCCCGTTTTACTTTTTAGATACCTAATTTGTCATTCAATTCGGAAATGAATGAAGCGATATCCTCCCTCCCTTTTTTGTCATTGGCAGACGTGATGAATTGTTGGGGCAGTTCTTCCCATGTTTCCGATAAGTTTTCCCTGAATTTTTGGATGTTTTCTTCAATCTTAGAAGATTTTGATTTGTCAGTCTTAGTAAATACGATGACAAAAGGAACCTGCATCCTGCCACACCAATCAATAAAATTCAAATCATTTTTTTGGGGGGAAACATTGGCATCAATGAGAACAAAGGCACACATCAGCGATCTTTTCTGAAGAAGATAGCCGTCGATCATACGTTGCCATTCCTTTCTTTTATTTTTGGAAATTTTGGCATACCCATATCCGGGCAAATCCACAAGATACCAAGCATTATCAATGTTGAAATAATTGATGAGTTGTGTTTTTCCCGGTTTTTGGGACGTCTTGGCCAAGCCCTTCTGATTACATAACATATTAATGAGGGAGGACTTCCCTACATTGGATCTGCCAATGAAGGCATATTCCGGTAAACCATTATCAGGGGTCTGCCTGACATCCGGGTAACTGGCTACATATTCTGCTTTTTTGATTTCCATTATAGATGGTTTATTGCCACAAAAGTCCTAAATAAATCTAAAAGAAGTTAATCTGGGTTAAAAAAATCATGGGGTAAATAAGAGATTGGCGCTCAAGACCGTTACTAGGCCATAAAAAATCATATGCCATGCTTCCAACATTTACTTTTTCATTTTCCTTTCCATCCGAACAGGTTGTTTCCCATATGGGAAAAGGAAGGGAAGGTTTTCTTTCATCATCGAAAAAAATTAAAGAACATGAAAAAGTCAATGCTGCTTCTCGGAATCATGATGTTTACCCTGACATTCGCATTCGGTCAGAAAAAAGACAAAAAGAAAAATAAGAACAAAAAGGTAAGATGGGGTATCAAGGCCGGCATCAGTACTTCTGATATCAAACCCGGAGATTTATTTGTCCTCAATGAAGAATCCGCCAAAAGATACAAACTCAATGTAAAAGATGCCCAATACGGTTTGAATATCGGAATGTTCATGCATGTGAAGACAGGCAAGAATTTTTTCATCCGCCCCGAATTGCATATCAATTCTACCCGAACCGATTATGAAATAGCCGATCTGCTTCGTACTGCCGGCCCGATTGCCGAAACGGTAATGGAATCCTATCACAAC
>JAHDFN010000030.1 GCA_020628145.1 Saprospiraceae bacterium
ATTCGATTATGTTTCCTGTCTCGGTTCCTTGGAACGGATGATGGATTTGGAAAAAGTATTGGAAGAACAATATAGGGTGGGGAAGAAGAATGCGAGATATTGTTTTATGGTGAGGAATTCAGAAAGGGCTTCTTGGAAAATCGTTAAGCAAAAAATGGGTATTATCAATAAAAAAGGTCATCAGGGAGCCAAGTCACTGAAAGAATGGTCGGATGTTTTTGAAAAAACCGGATTCGGAATCGAAAAAATACATCATGATCAATGGCCTTCCGTTCGGTGGTCGAGATGGATGTCTCTGAACGGATTACTGATTTCCGTTGATTATAAAAAAATTCAGGCCCCGAAAAATAATTTGGAAAATGCGTATGAATTTATTTTTATTTTAAAAAAATAAAAATGGCACGAAGCGAAGTCAAACGGATTTATGATGTGCTTTTTTCTTTTGAACGGGGTAAAAAAGGGGGGGCTTCATATCCCATCCATAAAAAATTGGATTTTTCCAAAATAAAAAACGAGAGTCAGGATATTACAGATTGGTTAATCGAGAGTAATTGGATAAAAGAAGGTACTCGGATATTGGATGCCGGCTGTGGAACGGGATATACATTGCTACAATTTTGCAAACATTTGGGATGTACGGGATTAGGTATCAGTCTGAGTGAAAAGGAGATCGAATCGTGTAAGGCTTCTGCAAAAAAAATGGGGCTGGAAAATTCTGCCGAATTCAAAACCCTTTCCTTTACTGATGTCCGGACAAGCGGATTAGATTGGATTCTTGCCATTGAATCCCTTAAACATGCCCCTGATTTGGAAAAGGCCATAGATAATATTTCTACCTGCTTATTGCCTGACGGCCGGATGCTTATCTTGGAGGATTTTTTTATCGAAGGGAAAGCACCCGGCCATATGTGTGAAAGATTCATGGATTATTGGTCGGTACAAAAAATGTACACAGAAAAAGATTACCGGAGCATATTGGAAAAATCTGGAATGAAATTAATTGATGTACATGATTTTACTTCCTTGGTGTACAAGAAAAACAAAAAAGCGAATTTACTTAAAATGGCGATGGTCGAAAAATTTCAACGTTTCATGGGGAATGATGATAAAAGGGAATTATCCAGGATTTTCAATGGTGGTTTGATTATGGATCATTTTTATGCCATCGGTGCATTCGAATATAAAATGATGATAGTGGGAAGGAAATTATAAAGGATCGGCCTTTAGGTATTGGATAAAAGAAATGATGAAGGAAAAAATGACGGCAATAGAAGCAATGGCAAGAATGGGGATGCTGAAATTAGCGGGTATGATGAATGGAAGAATAAGGGCGAGGAAAAGAAACCCCGCAATGTAGCTGGCATATTTTCTTTTAGGTTCTTTTTTAGCAGGTAATCTGAAAATGGAATATATGGCAACATTGATATAACGGAGAAGCCCCGGAATAAATACCCATACAGGTATCATATTTTCGGTGTACAATACAAAAGCGACAAGCAAAACGAATAGGGCATCCGTTTCCATATCGAAATAAAGTCCGAAATCACTTTGTAGATTTTTTTTTCGGGCGATGGCTCCATCGATGACATCTAACATAATGACGGCACCGAATGAGAAAAATAATGAGAGGGGAGAGAGTAGATAGTGGAAAAATGAAACACCCAATAAAAGCAATAACCTGGAAAATGTTATCCAATTGGCCCAACCTCCGAATGGACGATATTGACTAAGGAATTTTTTTTGAGAAAGAATTAAAAATAAAAAAGATGAAAATGCGGAAATGACTAAGAAAATAATATTCTCAAGGTAAAACGATAAAGTAAAAGCCATGAGAATTATTGCTGCATGGATATCATCCCATTTTTTGATTTGTATTAAATTATTCAAATGCACGGTTTAAGGAAATTGACACAGAATCCGGTTTGGGCTTCATTGCTATTGACCGGTTTGAATATTCTACCTGTAGGGATAAAGTTTTTTCTTTTACCTTTTTATCTGATGGTCTTGGAACCTGAAGAATACGGCATGTTGGCATTGGTTTATATCTTTTCAAGTCTTTATGAATTTTCCAATCTTAAAATACAAACAGCAGTACAAACCTATTTCTTCGATTATAATCACGAACCTCGATTATTGACAAAATATATTTCAAATATACTTTCATTTTCCATATTGTTGTCAGGATTGACGACAATGATTTTATTTGGATTAGGTATTTGGGTTTTTCAATGGATGTTCAAAACCGACGATTTGACTTTTTATCCTTATGGTGCAATGGCCATTAGTGCTTCTTTTTTATTGGTCAATTTACAGATATATTTCAGTTACCTCAAAAATGCAAAAAAGCTGACTGAATTCGCAGCTTATTCCCTTTCCTTGGTTTTATTGAAAGTGCTGGGGCAGATCATATTTATTTTCGGTTTCGGAATGGGTATTATGGGAATCCTATTGGGAGATTTGATAGGAGTGTTAATTGTTGCCATATATTTTTTGATGAAAAATTATTCGTATCTGACCCTGAATTGGGAAAAGAAATACATTATACCTTCATTAAAATATTCTACCAATCTGCTTCCTTTTTTTATTGTGTTATGGTCGGCTCAGAAAATAGATCGATTTTATATTGAAAGGTTGATGGATATTGCATATGTCGGTAAATATGCAGTTTTGGTTGCTGTCACAGGCTTCGTAATGATTGTTGTCAATGGAACCTCCACAGCTTTTCGGCCATATTTATTTGAAAGGTTCAAGAAAGGAACTGAAGAAAATAAAAAGGAAATTCAATCGCTTGAAAAAGTATTCGTATCGCTGGTGCTTTTGGCTTCATCATTCATCATTATGATCGGAGTAAATCTTGATCTGATTGTTTTCAATGAGAAATATCTTTCTATTATGGAATTGGTTCCTTTGGCTGTTATGGTTCCTCTTGTCTTCGGTTGGGTCGTGTGGTTGAGTCAACAATTGATTTTTTCCAAACAAGCGTCTAAGATTTCTCTGGCTTCGGTTTTATCTTTGGTTTTGCAATTAATATTATATTATTTATTAATTCCCATTTATGGCTTGGTGGGTGTTTTATGGGTGAATATCATCGGTAATATGATGATGTGTGTTTGTTTTTATTTTTATGGGAAAAAATATTTTCCGGTAGAACATGATTTATTCGTGCTGTGGATATGGCCGCTTATTTTTATCATCCTGGTTTTCGGATTACAATACCTATTCAATAAATGGGATTTTGATTTGAATGTTTTCGGAATACTACAATTCCTTATCTTATCTTTATTGATAGGTGTTTTTTCTTCTAATGAAATTCGGAAGATATATTATAGGAAACGGAAAACCGTCTGAATTTTAAATTCAGACGGTTTTAAAATCAATTTCGAACACGTTCTACATAATTCAGTCAATAGTTACGTGTCCCCAATTTTCACCTCTTTCAATCCTGTTCAACTGCATATAGGATATTCCCATTTGCCGGGCGATAATGGTTTTTTTCGTTTTTCCCCTTTTCAACATCCGCTTCAATCTTTTTACATCCGTTTCCGTTAATTTTGCCCGAGGCGGTTTCCGTTTGGTCATATCATAAACACCCTTTTCTTTCCAAATCTGATTTAATTCCTCACGAGTAATCCATTTCAGATTTTTGTAATGGTTATTCCCCCTATCTCCATTGAGATGGATCACATAACGATCACCTTTTCTTTTCTTAGGAATGAATTCCTTTGCCACTTGAGAATGAAGAGCGACGTTTAAAACAAATTTGTTTTTGGAACGTGCCGTAACTCTTCTAAATCCCCTCGGTCCCCAAAAACCATTGAATAATTGTTCGATTTCTGTTTCGGAATCCAAAGATTTGAATCTTCCGTAATTTGAAATGTAATACTGTTTGTGGGATGGATGTTTAGGGACATATTCGACCCAACGCTCTCCACGTAAATCCTTGATTTCTAACATCTTTTAATCACTTAGTTACAAAAAATGCACTAATTTCTCTCTTTACAAAACGAAGTTGTTCAAAAAAGTCAAATTAAATCATACTCTGATGATTTAATCAATTGAATAAGGGTGTGTATAAGGGTGATTAACGGCCATAAAAGGTAAATGGGTTTCATACCGACCGTCTTTATTTACGCAATATACGACAATATCCTATTTTTGAAAATTATTGGAGAATTAATTCAATTTTTATTGAGATGGCTTCTAATAAATTCACCCGTTGTTTGCTGCAATATTTAGAACCCTAAATTTTTTAAAACCGATAGGATGAATGCTGTTTTGGCTTTGGAAAAATCCTCGCTTCTTTCCCATTCCTTTTGGGATAATCCGAATTTTAAATCCTGGTATTTCTTAAAAGTTTCCGGATCATTCCTCAAATGATTCCTGAATGCAATGTGTTTTTCCCAGAAAGGATGAGAGTGGACAACGGAGTGTATATGGCATCCTCTGTATTGTAAAATCGTTTCAGGTTGATCTTCTTCGATTTTTATATCAATAGGTATTGAATCGGAAATATTTTGAGGAACATTTTCCAATTTTACAAAAAACTTTCTGAAGGGCATCACAGGTTCCCATTTGGAATAATAAACATAATTCGGTTGGCCGTAAAGAGCGTTTTTCAATTGCTCCAATTCCGAATTGTTTTTCACGCCCAACATAATATCGACGACAGGTTTGGCGGCCATTCCTTCTACGGATGTAGAGCCGATATGTTCGATTTTTAATCCCGGTATCGGAATTAATTCTTTTAATATTCTTTTTTCTTTTTCGAATTTTTCTTTCCATTCGATTTGATGGGGGACTATTTTAATCTTCATTCGCTATACCATTTTTTGACCAAAGATAATGCGGGTTTTCCTCTCAAGGTATATCCCTTGTCTTTTTTTCCACCTTGTCCGAACCAGTCATAAAAAAATACCCCGTGGAATTCAGGTTCGTTTTTCCAAGTATTTATAAATGTCAAATAACAATCATATTGTTCTTCCAAATCCAATTTTTCTGAAATGTTGTAATTCCAAGGGTCCTTGTTTGTTCCATCTAAAGAGGTGTAACCGACTTCCGTAAAAAAAATAGGAATGTTTTTTTCTTTTTGCACCCTAAGGATATTTTCCTTGATTTCATCCCAAGCGATTTTTAATTCTCCTAGCGAAGGATCGTTCCGTCGTGTCAGGGAATTATAACCGGTCAGCCCCAGATAATCCAATTCATCCGTGAAATCAATATCATCCAAAACATCCCAGTTGCAGGAATAGGTGATTTTTCCTGAATATTGCTTTCTTATTTTCCGGATGGTTTTCCTCCATCTTTCGGAATCGATTTGTAAGGAATTGAATTCCGAACCGACAGATAATAAATCAACGGAATTTCGCTCACATAAATGACTGATTTTTTTAAAAAGCCGCTGGTATGAATCGTACCAATATGTCTTGGATATAGGTTGGATGACTCCACGCCATTCGCCCTCTTTTGGATTTTCCAATAATATAATGGGGAGGAACATGATTTTCAAATCAAGGACTTTGGCCTGTTGCATTGTTTTTTCGATCTGTAGCCAGAAAGGAGAATTGTCTTGAGGGATTTTAATGTCTGTGGAATTACTACAATCCTGATAAAATTTTACATTGATACCTATCCATTCCGATCCGGTGTTTTTGATTTCTAATAATAAATCGTTATAATCATAATTGTAATCCTTTGAGTGTAATCCGAGGATGAAGCCTTTCATAGATTCATTATTGACTTTTTCCTCTACAGGGATATCCAGTTTTTTTTCTTGCTCTTTTCCGAGTCCGAAAAAAAAATAATATCCAATAAAAAACATTATGAATAATGATATCGATATGATAAACCGTTTCTTACTCAATCTTATTTTTCCTTTTGATATAAATCGAACATTTTTAATTCTAAATCTGTTTTCTCGTATCCTTCGGGAATAGCAGTATCCATGTTGGGCAAATGTAAATAAAATTCATTGTCTGAAGTAGGATCGAAATCCAAACTGATATTGTAATGCCTTACCAAATAAGCTCCGAAAGCATAGTCATGTATGACGATAGGCAATACATCTATTTTTGAAAAACGGGGTAGCTTTTCACCGATTGCATATACATCGTGTAATCTATCATGATCCCGCTTGGTTTTTCCGACTTGTAAAAATGAGAAAATAATGACGGTCAAGAACAAAACGATAGAAATTTTTTTCGACCATTTGAAAATGGGCCGTCCCACTTTTATGGTTTTACTGATTGAAGAAAAATAAGGTTGAATGAGACAGGCAAAACCCAAAGCAAAAAAAGGCAATGACGTGGCTAAATAAAATCCCCTCTGTTCCAATGTGACAATTAATGGCAAAGATCCGGAAAGACCTAGTAAGATGAAAAAGGAAAAATATTTCCAATCGGGTTGTATGATTTGCTCCTTTATATGTTTTTTGGTCCATAAAAAAATTAAACCCGAAACTATCATACATGGAATCAATTCATTGAACAAACGGATGATTAATTTAAATCGGTTGTCTGTGGTAGTCGCTGCCGGATTCGTGAAAGTCCTAACCAACCTATTATTGGCAAAATTGGAAATCGATTCAAAAGAAGTTTCATTCAGAAATAAGAAAAGATAGATGAAAGCAGGTACGGAAATCAGAATAGTACTGTAAATTATATTCTTCAAAAAAGAAAAATTCCGGAATATCATCCAATAAATAAAAACGGCCACTAAAGGAAATAATCCTTGGAATCCTTTACAGAAACTACAAAGGAAAATAAATAAACCGCCAAGTAGGATGTTTACAATGATTTGCTGTTTTTTTATCAGTCCTTTTAAAATAAAATAAACGGAGGCCGTTGCAAAAACAGTCATCAATACTTCCTGTACATTATGCGTAAAAGTCCAAAAGGAAACAGGCGTTATTATCCAAAATAAAATAGGAAGCCATTCATGTTTTTTTACTGCTATATCCGAAGGGTGAATCGTTTTCCAAATCAATGAAATATTGAAAGCGGAAATAATGGCCATGATGAAACAAAAAATCCGTTCGGTATAAATACTACTACCCAATATTTTATAAAAAAAGGATTGAATCCAAAAAAACAAAGGGAGTTGTTCAGAATATAAAGACCAATAAGTATCCGAGAATTTAAGAAACCAAGGACTCCCGATCCCCTGCGACAGATTATGGGAAACCGAAGCATAAATCAGTCCGTCCATAAACATTCCGTCCTGTAGGGATGTGGGCAGGATGAGTGCGACAAAAACGGCTGCCGTAAAAATTCTAAAAGGCCCGTTTTCCTCCATCCCTTATTCTTCGCTCTCTTTTTGTTTTTTTGGCAATGTGTAACGGATGCCCAAATAACCCTCACGACCTTTGGTCGGTCCCCAGGCAAAAGAAGTATCGAAATAAGTATTGTATGGATTGGCTGCGGAAATAATAGGATCGTCCTGTACAAACCCTAGGATATTTTCACATCCCGCATACCATTCGAAATCCTTCCATTTATATGTGAACTGGGCATTGAAAATCGTATAAGGTATGGAATAGGCCGATTGTCGGAAATCATCCGGATAAAAAGAGGTGTCGGGTAGTTTCTTTTTGCCGTACCAATGGGAGGTCAGATCAAAATGCCAGTCCTGTCCTTTGGGGGCCAATGAAAAAGTAGTCAGGAAACTATGTTTGGTAATGAAATCCATTGTTCCTTTCCTGCCTTCCAAGTCCGTATGTCGGATATCCAGGAAATTATAGGCATTTTTCAAGGTTACCCAATCCCACATGTCCAGAATGATTTCAGCCTGAAAACCATTCCCGATGGCTTTTTTATCATTATTGCTGAAATCAATGGCATCATGATCCTGATGATAATGGGCTTGGACATGATTGAGGAAACGGGTTCTGTAAAAATCGGTCGTGAAAGTCCCCGAAATCCGGTTGGTTTCGAATTTCTGTGTCAGATTGATACCATAGTTCCATGCTTCATCCGGTCTCAGACGACCATGGAAATGAATATCCCTTTGAGTCGAAAGAACACGGGATTGTTCTGAAAATACCTTGGGGTTATGCCAACCGTATCCGGCGGATAAGCGGATGTCGGTTCTTTCTTTGGGAGTATATTTCAAAAGGGAACGAGGTGATATCTTCCATCCGAATTCATTCAGATGATCAGTTCTCAATCCAATCATCCAAGTGAATTTATCTTCTAGGAAAAACAAGGTGTTCTCGGCAAAAATACCCGGAATCCGTTCCCTGAATTCATAATTGCCGTCAAAAGTCTTATTCAGAGGATTATTGCTGAATTCTATGGTTTCATTGATGTCCATGTATTTATAACTCAACCCACCCCTGAGGCTGCTTCCGTTCTTGTAGATGAATTCATGTTGTAGCACGGCATTCATCAAATACTGTTTTCCTCTATAGTTCGTCTCCCCATACCAGGAATCCTGATCGTGGTATTGCCCCGAAAGGATTAATGCCGTAGCATGGAATTCGTTGAAACGGTAGGAAGTCCTTTTCCATCCGTCGAATTGGTTATAATCCACATGTTGGCCATAAACGGTACTTGAACCCAAATCCGTTTTAGGATCATAATCTTCCTGTCCTCCGGTTCTTTTTTCCTTGGTCCATCTGATGCCGCCCCGGTTGAACCAACCGTTTTCCTTGTCATTCCCCCATATCCATTTGTCCAATAATTCATAGCGATTCAATCGGGGGAGATCCAGGAAGGTATCGTCATTCCTATCGAATTTCGAAGCAGGCAAAACGAGATGACCCCCAATGAAGTTGGAGAATTTGCCTTTTTGTTGGGCACTATATACATTGAATTGTTTTTCCCAGAATGAATTGACGAAAGCATTGAAATAAAACGGAGCTGCATCCACAGGCGGATGAAGGATGACATTGATCTGTCCACTGATGCTTTCCGTTCCCTGAAGGACGGAATTGGCACCTTTGGCCACAAAGATGGTTTTTACAAAAGGTCCCGGTACGGAACTGACACCATAAGTGTAGGAAAGACCCTGCAACAAGGGGAATCCATCCAACAATAATTGATTATAGATACCACTCAATCCCAATATCTTAAGTTCCTTGGATTGGGTGATGATGTTGGTTGTACCCGGTTCTACGGAGGCATTGGTATTGAAGCAGCCGGCCAGATCGCAACAGGCGGCCTTGCCCAGTTCCACTTCATTGACGACTTCCATTTTTATGGCCTCGGTAGAGGAGATGTATCCGCCGCTTTGTTTGCCTTCCACCACGATTTCCCCCAGTGTATTCGTAGGTATCATTTGAACCAGGAAGTCGGCATCGCCGTCAATAATAAGCGTGTCGTTTTGGTATCCGAGATAAGTGATGATCAGTCTCTGATCCTCTATCCCTTCGCCTGATATTTCGAAAGTTCCCATTTCATCACTGGCCGTACCTACGGTACTTTCTATCCAGAAGATATTGGCTCCGATTAGGACTTCCATGTTTTCATCCACAATAGTTCCTTTGACAGTTTGTGCATTTAGAGAAGCAACAAACATGAGGATAAGGGGGAATATGATTGAAATTAGCTTTTTCATATATGCAAATATACGCTTTTTCGAATTTAATAATTCTGACTGCGTTCCCATTGTAAATATATTGTATCTGTTAATTTTGGACTTGTAAGGTGACTGTGGCAGCTTCCTCTCCGTCCTAAAGTGGAATATGTTTTTACAACCTTTTAAATCTTAATATCATAATGTTTGATCAATTAAAAGAATTGGCAGTTCAGAAACTGGGAGAAAGAATGTTCTCCAACTCATTGGGAGAGAATGAGACACAGGAAGCAGCCCAAGAAGGATCTAGTTTCCTTATGCAGTTGGTTCAGGAGAAAATCGGTGGTGGTGCAATGAACCAAGTCCAGGATTTGTTCTCCAATGGAGGTGACAATATGCAGAACAATGGCATTTTCCAAAATCTCCAGGGCAAGTTGGGAGAAATCCTTCAGAGTAAAGGGATGTCAGCTGAAGAAGCTCGTGCCGAGGCAGAAGCGACAGCACCTGATTTCATCAATAGCATCCGTGACAGGTTCGAATCCAAAGAAGAGGCCGATAGTGGTTTTGACTTGGGAGCGATTTCCAACATGATTCCCGGTAATGCAGGTGATGCCATCAATAAGTTGAAGAATCTATTCTAAAGATAGAACTTTATATACACACTGGGTTTACTAGAGAACTAAGTGGAGCCCTTGCGATGATTCGCAAGGGCTTTTGTTTTGTTATCATTTGATTCTTTTATATAGGGTGGTTCTGCTCGGACAACCCAGATATTCGTACTGTTGGAGGTTGCCGTCCTTGAAACTCAAACTCCCCTTCATACAATCACTTTTGAAATTATTGACCAAGGGGTCGTTTGATTTTGTTGTTAGTAGCTCGAAACCGCCCTCACAAACCAGTTTGCTGTTTTCATGAATGGAAATCTTTCCATCTTCAGAAATGGTAATGGTTTTGGTCGTACCGGTGATTTCAGCAGTTGCAACATGAATACCACCTCTTCCGGCCGTACTTGTACTGACCCATTCCCACATCCCTATAAAAGATTCGAAATCGGGGTTGGTGGATTTCTTTTCCGTTGTAGTTCCTGTAAGGGTCATCAGTGATAATCCGATGATTTTGGCTAATTCGTAAAACATATCAATTCAGTTTTGATTCTATTGGTTTAGACGCAATGTTAATCAGGTTGGGTGCATGCCATCCTGTTAACGAGTTGCTAATGATGCTGAGGTATTTGGAGACATAATGCCCAAAAGGTACGGGAAAAATGTATTTCAAATTATAATTATTCATATTTTCGTCCTCAGAAAACCAAATCAACCCAACTTTACACAAATTTCTTTTGAAGGCAGGATTATGGAGAATATTGACGAACTTAAACAGTTTCTAGCAGATAGATCGAAAAACATCGTTATTCTATCTCATCGCAATCCGGACGGAGATGCTATCGGTTCTTCCCTGGGACTGTATTGGCTGTTGAAGAACATGGGCTTGGAGGCAGAAGTGATTTTCCCTTCGGAGTATCCGGCATTTGTAGCTTGGATGCCGGATGCGGATCGCATTATCATTTGCGATTTGGAAAAGGAAAAAGCCATCAATACCATTGCAAAAGCAGATATTATTTTCTGTTTGGATTTCAATGCACTGGATAGGATTGATCCGATGGAACATGCCGTGAATGAATCGAAGGCTTTCAAGGTGATGATTGATCACCATATGTATCCGGAAGGATTTGCAGATAGTGTCCTTTCCAAAACCGATGTGAGTTCAACTTGTGAGTTGATTTTCGAATTTGCTGAATTGTTGGATAAGCAACAATTGATTGATGGGAAGGTTTCAGATTGTTTATTGACAGGACTCATTACAGATACGGGGTCTTTCAAATATAATATCTATCCGAGTACGATGAGGGTTGCCGCTTCCTTGCTGGAAAGGGGTGCCAATAATGATTTTATCCAAGAGGAAATTTTCAACAGTATGGCCGAAAAGGAACTCCGCCTGTTGGGGCATTGCCTATATAACCGTATGGAGATCCTCGAAGAATTGGAAACAGGTATCATATGGCTGACAAAGGATGATTTCGAAAAATTCGATATACAAAGAGGAGATACTGAAGGAGTGGTCAATTTCATTTTGAAAATGAAAAAGGTCAGGATAGCTGCATTTATCAAGGAACAACCGACGATTATCAAATTATCCCTTCGTTCCAAAGGTGATTTTTCAGTTCAGGAATTGGCGACCAGATATTTTAAAGGCGGTGGCCATAAGAATGCTTCCGGTGGATATTTTTATGGCAGTTTGAAAAATTGTATGGAAAAATTCAAAAAGGCTGTCAAATCTCAAATGGAATTGGAAAAACAAATCTGATTTTGAAATCAAGCCGGACGTTTTTATGGAAATTAGACACTTGAAAATCGGCTTACTTTATTTTCCCCTTTTATTTTTCTTGGGTTCTTGTAATGATGGGAAACATCAAAAAACGATGAGTGGCCATCAGTACTTCTTGCATACCGATCATATCGGAAAAAAACCATTGGAAAATGATTTGGTGAGTTATCATATCGTCCAATTCCAAAATGGTCAGCAAATATTCTCGACGTATGAAACCGGTCGGGCTAAAAATTATAAAATGCCTTCACTTGACCCTGGCAATGATATTAAAAGGCAAATCACACCTTTGACGGAAGCATTGATGTTGATGTCGGAAGGTGATAGCCTGACGCTCTGGATTAATCAGGATGCATTGCCTGAAAATCTGAGGACAGAAGATGAATTGGTTTTTGAATTAAAACTATTATCCGTCCTGAATAAATCCGATCAAGAGAAAAGGGGCATTGCATACAAGGAGAAGGGGAATCGTCTATTGGAGTTGTTGGAAGAACAAAAAGCAGGGTTTAAAAATAATGCTTTGGAAAAATTAATCCGGGATGAAAATGGGGTAGGGATACTGTGGAATAAGAAAGGAGCCGGGCCTAAAATCGATCCCAAATATCCAATCGGAATTCATTACATCGGCCAATTACAGAATGATTCTTCTACGTTTAAAAACACCTACCTAGAAAATAAGCCCCTAGAAGTTAGATTGGGCAAGAATAAATTATTGCCGGTTTTGGAAAAATATTTATTACAAGCGGCGGCGGCGGATGAATTTACTATTTTTCTTCCATACGCCTCAGCCTATGGAAAAGCCGGCAACTCCGGACTGGGGATACCCGAAGAGGCCGATTTGGTTTTTTATATTGAGGTCTTATAAGAATGATCCAAACAGTAACTCCGAGAGTAAAAAACCCGAATTTCCTAGGTGGAAATTCGGGCAAGAAAAAAAGAATAAACTTCTAAGTTAATTAACCTTGACGAATTTTGAATGATGAATTTTAAGTCCTGTATCTTCATCTAGAATAGAAATCAGGTATGTTCCTGCTTTCAATTTTTCTACATTTAATGTAGATACGGATGTGCCTTGTTTTGTAGAAAAATTCATTATTTTCTTTCCTGAAACATCATGTATTTCAATATGGTATGTTGCTTTATCCATATGGGAATCAGGAATTGCGATCCGCAATGAATTTTTGGTAGGGTTGGGAGATATTCCAATATCGTTTCTTAATAACCAGGGCTTTCCGTGTTCCGATTCAGAAACCCTAGCAGAATTCCCACAAGTAGCAATGAAAGTTCCGTGATATGGATTAGATGTAGGATTATTTCCACAATTCGCATGAATCCTAAACTCATAATCGGCATCCGGCTCAAGTCCGTTGATAATCTTCGAATGGGTTCCCGTAGTAGAGGTTGTCCACGTTTCTCCATTGTCCATTTTTCGATATTCAAAGGAATAAGTATTGCTATTGGGAATTGCATTCCACATGATTTTCATTTTTATACCTTGTGGGTTTTCGTTTAGACATTCCACAGAGGCAGATGTCGTTCTACATTCGGGGACACACTCACAGTTTTCGTTTTCAACAGTGAATTCTGCACTGATAAAATCCCCTGTTGAATTGCCACATTCGTCTAAGAGGGTGAAATCTGCAAAGATTTCCTTTTCACCAAGGCAACATGAACTTTCAGCTTCCAAACAAATACCTAGCAGATAGATACAGATAGTTCCATATACATTGTCAGAACCGAACCAATCAAAACTGAGGTAAACTCCATCGAATTGCCCGCTAGGAAAAAATTCAAGGGAGACTCTTTCGTCTTGGGATTGTAAATAATGTATAATTCCAAAGTTTTCTGAACCTATACCGATGATATGACTTTGCGGATCCAATATGTAACTATCCGAGGTTTCAGTAGTTCCCTGGGAATCATATATCGCATTACTGAAAAACAGTTTTACTCTCCATGCTTCTCCTTCAAAATTACCAAGAACATTATCCGACATGATATCGAACTGGAAATAAGAAGTACCGTCAAAAATGTTTTCATAGTAGATTACATTATGTATATCATCAAAATCTTCGATACTTACCGAACCATCTAAATAAAGTTCCACAAGTGCAGAAGATCCATCCTCGTAAATCCCATTGTTACAACAACCGTCATATATTTCGAATGAATAACCTGAGGCACCGCATGCATCTTCGTAACTTCCCCCTCCGAATGAGTTAACCCAATCCACAAATTCGGGATAATTTCCTGTTTCGCTATTGCATTGTACAATAAGATCCTGTGGTGGGGATATTAGAAGAGGAGGGGTGTCATCCTTGATTTCAAAAGTCGCCGTTCTTTCATAGCTTCCACCACATTCGAAAGCGACGGTGTATATGACTGAGATGCTGCCGGTTTCTCCACAACCGTCACTCAGGTTCGATAAATCTACTGTTTGCGGGGAAGTAGTGACGGATACTTCCGAACATATGTTGTTAGTACATTGACTTGTCAGGATTGATATATTATTGGTGTTCCAATTCTCTAAAGCGAGTTCATTGCCGACTGTTCCTGTACATTCATGAATCATGTTTTCGGGATCACAAATCAATTCCAAAGGTTGTTCCATAACAGTGAAAGTGGCTGTGACTTCCAATGAATTTCCGCAGGCATCGGATATGGTGTATTCTGTAGAGAGATAACCGGTAGATCCACAACCAAAAACAAAATTATCAAAATCATAGGTATCTTCAACAGATACGACTTCTCCGGAATTATCTATGTAGCATGAACCTAGGTTATTAAGATTTTGGTCATTCCATGCATTTGCCATTTGTTCGAGATCTGTATCGGATTCACATGTTACGGTGACATTTGTGTCAAAAGGAGAACAGTTTTGATCGAATTCGGGCGGTGTGGTATCGAGTATGGTGAAAACCTGTTCTGCAGTTGTAGTATTCCCACAGTCGTCGGTGATCTCCCAAGTTCTAATAATTGTCGCATCGCATTCGGATTGTTCCGGAAAAGGGCTATACTCTCCGAGAGCTGTACCTTCTCCAGAACAATTATCTGTCCATGCTAATTCCATATTGGAGGGTAGGTCGTTTATGGAAAATAATTCGATTGGACTTTCGAATGTTGCAAAGACCGGCGATTCCGTATCACTCCAGAAAAAGGTTGCCGTTGTATTTGCAGATTGGCCACAGTTGTCGGTAACGACAAAATCCACATCGATTGAACCGTCGCATCCTTGAAAATCTACTTCTGAATACTGATGAGACCATTCCAGTTGAGAACAACAAGTTGTTTCGGCAACAGCTCCGCCATTATTTCCCAGCCACTCTAAAAACAAGGATTCCATATTATCCAGATCAGTACAGTCATACCCTTGGGTTTGGGCTTGAACGGAAAAGTAGGGACCCGGATCCGGAGTAATGGTTATCTGTTGTGAAGATGTGACGATGGTTTCGCCGTCACAGTCAACACTCCATGTCCTTGTTATGATTTGTGGTTCACATGGATTACATATTTGGAATTCGGATTCCTCATAATTGATAGAGAATTCAACTCCACATTCTGAAACGGCTCTTACATAAGGTGGTGGTGGAACTTCTTCTCCACAGGAATATTCCACATCAGAAGGGATGCCGATTAACTCTACCACATTCTCAATGCTGATTATTTGTTGGTGCTGCCTAATTTGTCCACAGGTGTTTTCAGCCTTCCATGTTCTGACGATGGTATGGCAATCGGTCTGTTCTTCTCCCTCAAAGGTTACCGTTGCAGGGCAGGTATTGGAATTACTGAAATTAATAGTATATGCAGTTACCGTATTGGGAACCGGTGGAATATCCTCGATACAATCGATAGTAGTATCTTCCGGTGGGCTATCAAATTGAGGAAGATAGAATTCAAGGTTATTAATGCTATAATTGATACTTATGTTAATAGGAGCATGACAATTATCCGATATTGTAAAACGGGCATTCATTTCTCTAATGGAGCAACCCCAACGATCATAATTTAGGGTGCTTAATCCATTACTTCGTAATAACCCAAGTGTACAATTATCTTCAAAGCATTGAAGAAGTGAAAGTTGTAAATAAATATCATTTTCTATTGATTGAAGGTTTTCAAGAGAAGGGGCGGAATCTTTACATTCGAAAAAATAATTGATTTCTATATCAAGTTCCCCCCAATTTACAACCAAGGTCGAATTTGGAACATTCTCATCTATTTGTAGAAAATTTTGCAGGCAAACTAAATCCATTTGTGCCGGGGTCGAATCTACAATATTGATTTCCTGTGTAATGACAGCCTCATTGCCACAGGCATCGATTGCATTCCAATGTCGTAACAATATATAACTATCGTATTCGCAAGTAGTAGTATTTGTACTTCTGTTAGAATGATCATCTACGAAAGTGAGTGTTACAGGTTCACATCCTGAACTGGTTGCTGTGGCATTACCTTCAGGAATAGGATCCAGGCAGGCCTCCAATACGATTCCCTCTTCGAAAGAGATTTCAATTTGCCCCCAACATACCATACAGTAGATGGAAAGGAATATTGTTATTATTATATTTTTCATTTTAATTGAATTATCTTTTTGAAATACTTATTAAAATTGCATCCAGGGTTTAGAATCTTCCTTTTATTACAGGGCAGTATTCGTGCGGTTCGGACCAAGAACCGGTTTCCCCGGTGATACAAATTGCCCTGACCCTAGCTATGAAACAGGATGTCGATGCAGGTAGGTGAATGGATGTTTCGGTTGTTGTCATCGTACCTCCGATACTCCAACCCTTACAACATGGGGTAGGGCTGAATTCCACTTCGTACCCGGTCACTGTTTCAACATCCACAAGGGGATCATTTTGCCAGCTTAGGATGAGTTCCATGTTTTCACCACTCAAATCAGGGTTCGACATAATGGTATTCACATTGAAAGGAGTAGATGCTGAACATGAAACAGGATCCGGACAATGAGTGAAGGTTTCCGACCATTCTGAGGTTTCTCCATTCTGACATATACTCCTCATCTTGATTTGGAAGCAAAAATCCAATGCACTATCAGGTATGGGGAAAGAAGTTCCCGTTGTCGTTAATTGATAAGTCTGTCCAAGTTCATTGGGGCAACAATCCAATGGTTCTACTATAATTTCATATTCAGGAGTTGTGTTATCGGGAGTTGACATATCATCCCACTCAAGGCTGTGAGATAAGAAGTTCGTGCCGGATAGACCTGAAGTAACCCATTCCACGTTTGTAGGAAGACTGCATACTCTCGGTTCTTGACAGAAAGGCTCAATGACATCCTCGACTTGGAAGGTGAGTTTGATAGAATTCTCATTGCCACATTTGTCCTTTACAGTGAAAGTCACGGGTTGTTGATAGCTACATCCTTCGGGTAGGTTCCCTGAAAAATCGTGAGACCAGAAAAGTTGGCTACAACAGCCATCTTCTGCGGAGAGTCCTCCTTTGTTCACCAACCAATCGCTGAATTCCTCTTCTATTGTACCTGGGCCTTCAATGATATGGGGAGATGGTAAGGGCGTAACGAATTCAGGTGCGGTGGCATCCTGTGGAATGGTAATTGTTTGAGAGAAAATGAGTTCCTTTTCGGGACAGACAGAAGATTGGGCTGTCCAGACCCGTTGTATGGTTCTCGTTTCACAAAAACCGCACTGCTCCGAATCCGACTCTTCAAAAGAGACTTCGAGGGTATCCCCATCACATGAAGAGCTTATGGAAGGATTAGGGAGTAACGGGATGTCTTGCCCACAGGTTAATTCCATTTCAACTTCTTCCGGAATATTCTGCCATGTATATTCACATCCGCAGCATGGAATGATAGCATGGCTGATGTCTATAAGACAATCCGGGGATCTCCCTGTAGTTAGTGTGAGTTCCCCACCATTGCCATCGTTCCAAAATACGGTTACACAATTGGAATTGGGATTATGCAAATACCCATTTCCCCGGGATATTACCCATTCGAAAATCGTGAGTTCAGTATCCATGACACAGAAGGTCTGTTCTGTTTCACAAGTTTCGTCGGGTCCTACAATATCAATATCTTGGGGAGCAATAATAGTCACTGTAGTTGTAGCGGTTTGGATATTTCCATCTATATCTGTTGTTGTCAGGGAGATGGTATAAACACCGAATTCTTCAAATACATGATTGAAATTCTGCCCGTTTGATACCGTTTGCCCATTGATATCCCATTGGTATGATTGGAAGCAGGAAGGAGAAAGGAATTGATATTCATTACAACTGACTTCTTCGGCCTCTATTTGTAGGCTCGGACTTAGATGAGCATTTACCGTATTGATGAAATTCGGGAAATTCAATCCTGATCTTGATGTTTTGAATAAAGGCACATATCCTATGGTTTCCAAATCAGTAGGGTTAGCTATTTTATTATTGGGGTATTGAATCACATCAATATTTCCATTTCCGATTAGAACATAAATCTTATGATCCGGGCCCAATTGTAAATCCTTGAAATTAGTAGTATAATTGTGTTCAAATGCAATTTCACTTTCTAGGATCGTTCCTGATTCGGGTTCGGTGTCATATTGGTAAATATATCCATCTACTGTTGTGTGTGGTCTTCCCAAGTAAAGAAATCTTGAATTGGAACTGAATGCCCCCATACTACTTCTGCTCAATCCTGATTCCAACATGACCACCTCACCTGTTTCGTTGTTGAAGGAAAACAGATGATTTCCAAAATAGAATTTACTTCCATCCGGAGAAACCACGATATCCTTGGCAACATCAAAACTGGAGCCATCTGTTAGAATTTCTGTACCAATGAGATGCTCTTCTATTATGGTTCCAAAATCATCAGGTGTATTCCCAAATGATAATTTTGAGATATATATATTCCTAATAGCTTCTCCGATCTGGCTATATGGCTTTGTCTGAGAAATAATCCAATATTGATTTTTTTCACAGGAAGGTATAACCGTTGCTGATTCGGATGAGATAATTCTATTTTGGTTGTCCAGGATTTGAGTGAAATTAGAACTGATAGGAAGTACCTGTTCTAAAGTCATATTATTGTTTGTTGTATTAAATAGAATATCGGCTTTAAAGAGACGCCAAGGATTTGGTGCAAAGATTACGGAATAATGCTTGATGTGTGTTCCTTGGCTGGAATTAAAATTCGAATTTGGGATACTTACTCCAAACTGATGGGAAGATTCCGATAAGCCATCTATAGGATAACGTTCTCCTGTGTACTCATTCACAAAAGTTACTCTGTTATCATTAATTTCCTTATCCATAGCATCCATATAAAACATAAGTTCAGAATCAATTGGGTTAGAAGGGTTGGTCGTTTGGTTGATATTGCTTTCGCTAAGGTGATGGTTTCCGGTTGAGAATACAGGGGCTCCCGTTCTGAAATCCAGTATCATTCCTTCTCCAAATTTCCATATTGTATTATTATTATAAAGAAGGCAGTCGCTGATAACGACATTTGTTTCCTCAGAAGTAGAGTTGTCTTCCGAATCAGAGACCTCTAATCGGATGATATGGTTACCCAATTCTGTGAAGTTTATCGAAATACTTCCATTGTTCCCAGGGTCGCCGGAGCCAATGGGTAGGCCATCAAGGAAATACTCGTAGGAATTGTTGGGGTTGTAAAACAGAGGTGTAAACTCCAAGGTGGAATTGATACATGCAGAGGATTCCGGTTCGTCGAAACCTGCATATAGCAGACATGATGAGGCTTCGTTTCCGAGTCCTACCAATAACCATGCATCCATGACGGTAGTTGTTAAACCGCAGTCATTAGCAGAACCATACAAATCGTTGGCAACCTGAATTGTCGCTTGTCGGATTTCTTCATAGTTTGTATTATATGAGAGATAATTATAAGCTTCAAGGATGATGTCCACTCCCATTTCTATAGCTGTATTGGGATCGGGATCTATGGGGTCCATAGTATCATTACCGTAAACCAAGAGGTAGAACCAATGATTCATGATACTACTGTTGATGTGTACTCCGCCATTATCAATATTCAGGTTTTCCGGATTGACCCATAGAGGCCCTCCATAAGTCATGGGGTGACCGAATTCGGATGGTTCGGAAAAAGAACGAATGCCAATATTGTTAGGTGTGCAAAGTTCTCCCATTATCCATATATCATCGTAATTCAAGCCCAATCCGTCGAAGTGTCCTTGCTGCCATGCATAGTTTTCTATGGCCATACCGAATATATCCGAGTATGCTTCATTTATTGCCCCGGATTCCCCTTGGTATAGAAGTCCCGAGTTATTGTTGTTTCCATTATCAACATAGTTTTCGGTAATGGCGTGACCCAGCTCATGGGCAACGATATCTATGGTGGTGAGGGGACTGTCGAATGTGCTGCCATCTTCGGTACTACCCGAACCGAAAACCAATCTTTCTCCATCCCAGTATGCGTTCTGGAAATCCATACCATAGTTTACATAGCTTTCCAAATAATTACTTGAGCTGAGATTGAGGGAATTGATGTATTCGGGACCTTTTGAGTTAAAGTATTCAAATGAAACATTCAAACCCCAAAATGCATCAAGGCTTGCTTTCTGATTATCAGGTGCATCTTCTAGAATATAACCATACGGAGATTCTGCGAGAGTGAGATCAGTAGAATTATCAGGCATGGTATAAGTACGGATTCTATTGGAATTATTAATTAAGTAAGCTATGGCTGGAATATCCTGTTCTCCATAATACAATGTTTCCCTATTAAGATGATGTATTTTCTCATAAGAAGCCAAGATGCTACCTGTTACGGCATCTACGAATATGTCGTAGCGTTGAATTGGGGCTGTAGCATATATATTCATTTTATAGGCTAAGCGGAATGTTCCTTTTTGTGTAGAGTAATGAGGGTTGAAATAAACCAGTTTCGGGGAAGGGTAATAGGAGGCTTCGGAAGCTGTGCTGTTTTTCTTCATTTGCTCCTCCATTGCAGGATTTTCCCAGATATAAGTTTCTGCGGATACGTATTCCAATGCTTTGTCTATGGCTGTTTGGGCGTTGATTTTAGGAGTATCTGTTTCCAAGTCCTTAACTACTTGCCCTGTAAAGAGATGAATTCTGCCATTTTTCTTATGTATTCTTAGGGTCATCCCCTCAATAGGTATGTCTTTGTAACTCTGGCAGTACCTTTCATGTGATATACCCCCCCGACGTGAATTGGTGGTGATGTGTTGTATGGAATATCCTTTCTTGCGATCCTCAGAGGTACAGATGTCCATTAAGAAATCCGTACTTGAATATCCCCTCTTTTTTTCGATTTTGTACCAATGTAGGGGTGTATTATCCATTCTTTCGAATGGAACGGAATCGCTCTTTTTCTTTCCTTGCCCTAAAGCATTCGGGATTTGGATTAGTAAACATAATGCACAGATGAAAAGTATGGGAAGGCCCATTCTGCTCTTCAAGTTTTTTTGTAAATGTTTCATGATCGTAATGAATTTAGTTTGCCAAGGGTGATCAAAATTTAGAAGTAAGACTACATCATTGCGGAAACCGAATATATGGCCAATTGGTACAGCTTCTGCAAGGTGAGGTTGCCAAATTGGATCTTGATACCGAACACCTATTTGTCAATAAATAGAAGAAGAATGTTTTTAAATCGGAAGTATTAAAAAAAGGATTGATATGTTTACTCCGGTTTTAGTAGAACAACGTACTTTGTAGTATTATTCATTCAACTAAATAATAGATGTTATCACGAAAAATTGATTATAGCCAACCGGTTCTTTTAAAAATATGCCTGCGTTATTCCTCTCAACCGTAGCTAGGGCTACGCTTTTCGACGAATGCCTTGCCTATTTCCATAATTCCTCATTTGTCTTACATGAAAAACATTTCGGGATAACATCTAATACTTACCCCACCTAAATCCACTGTTGTAGAATATTAGACATGAATCAGAATCCCTTTATAATAACTCTCCTATAATTGTATTAATTACAGGAGAGTAAAAATGTGTGTAGGGGGAAAGATATTTTTTTATGATACAAAAAAGGAATAAGCTTTAGTACAATTTTTTAAGGGAGAATGTTTGGGCATTATTGATAATGAACAAGGTCTTATTTGAAAAATACAACCGTAGTCATAATAGGGGAGAATAGCACAGTCAAGAAACTTGTTCGTTTGAAAGTGCCTACTTGCTAGCCAGTAATTTTTCGAAATTTTCATAACTGCTTTTTTTAAGCGTTACTTTTTCCTTATGAATTTTAGTCAACTGGAACGATTTTTCATGAATGAATAAATCTCCTTCGTCATTGGTGCCGGTAATGATCAATTGGGCTTTTCTTCGCATGGGTAATTTGTCCCTTGTTACAAAATTATTATACCCGTCTATTTTTAGATGCATTACGCTATTGATATTTTCGAAAACCAAAATAGCGGAAACGGGTTTTATATTTTCGTTTTCGATTTCTATTTTATAATTCACTTTAGCCAGCATCGCACTTTGTAAAAAACGATCACAATTGATATAGCCTAAATTCTTGGAATTGATTATTGTACTCATTTTATTTCTAGCTTCGAAAGATTCACGGGATGTGAAACCTCTAGGGATATCCCGACCTCCATTAAATACGCTATAATTGACAGCATCGGATTCTACTTCTTGGATGACTCCGTTCATTCCGTTCAGGTTCGCATTTCTATTTCTTCTTCTTGCATTTGTTTCATCGGTTAATTCCAAACCACCTCCATTTTCTGAAAATGCAACACTTGTTCCTAGTGAATCCCGTCTTTCTTCCGGTTTCCAATTCATTGTTCCGTCTTCCCTGCGTTCGCCGTAGAAAGTCTCGAAATCCGGATATTTCGATACAGGAAATGACAATGAAATTTCCTTGCCGTTTTTCAATTGTAATTTTTTCCCGTTTTGTGTAACTTCGAGATTGACCATGCCGTTTGTTTCCAATAATCGGCCATCCGATAAGGTTCCTAATTTTTCTCCAAGGATTTCTTCCAGAGAATAATATTCAGATAGTTGGATGTCCACCTTCCCGCTGACCATATTTCCGTTTTCATCCACAAAGGCTCTGCCCGGGATAAATATGGATGTTCCTTTTTTACCGGTAATGACATTATTCGTTTTAGTTGCAATGTTGAACTTCTGTACTTCCGGTTTTAATCTTTCAAGGAATTGCCGGTGGGTGATTTTTTCTTCGGGCATTGGGGGTACAGGGCCGTGGTCGTCAAAAACAACCGGTTTTTCCAAAGGTTTTTCTACCGGAATTATTTTTTTGGACTGTTGGATAACTTGGGGTGTTTGGGAAAGCAATTCGGGTTTTGTGATGAGATAAACATCCACTTTCCGGTACTGCCGTGCAATACCGTCTGCCATTTGTTCTCCCTTGAAATCCGATTGGATATTCGTAGAGGAAATACCTTTGTTAATTAAATGTTTTTTTACTTCTTCGACTCTTCTTTGGGATAATCTGATGTTATATTCATCGCTTCCTGCCGCATCGCAATGTCCTTCCAGAAATATACGGTAATTCCCAGAGAAGTAACGGGTACGAATCTCATCCAATTGATGGATGGCTTCATTATCTAATAAGTGCTGGTCGCTAGGGAAATGGATACTTTTGTCCTGTGCATCCAGAACAAAGGAAAAACTAAAAATGATAAAAGGTAGAATTAGATATTTCATATGGAAAAGTTTGTTGAATTATGATAACATAATGCCGGTTTGCAATATGGTTACATGCCCTTTTAGATGCTATAACATAAGGAAAGGTTGTTCTATTGTGAAAAAAATAATTTTCATTGTAACCTATTGTCCAACTCAATCGTCTTACCCGAAAGACAGAATGAATTTCCGTTTTGGAATTGTCGGGTTTGTTTTCTTCAATTCTTAAACAACCATAATTTAAAGAAAAAAAATGAAAAATCTATTGCTTTGCACGGTAATAGGGGTGTTCTTCCTATGCCCTTTGTTTTCCCAAATTTCAGGAAATGTAATCGATGATACGGGAATTCCCGTTTCGTATGCCAATGTAGTACTCAACCGTATATCTGATTCCACGATGGTGAAAGTGGAAATGACGGATGATGTCGGAAAATTTGTTTTCCAGGGAATTCCCAAAGGAAAATACCAAGTGGAAATTTCCTATGTGGGACTTGAGAATTATTTTTCCGAGGCTTTTGATTTGGGCGATTCAGTAATTGAATTAGGAGAAATAAAAATGAAAAAAAGCACCGGCGAATTATCTGAAGTCACGGTAGTAGCGAGCCGTCCTGTTTTACAGGTAGAGCCGGATAAATTGATTTTTAATGTAGAAGGAAGTGTGAATTCTTCCGGTAATTCGGCCTTGGAATTATTGCGTAAAGCCCCGGGTGTAGTAGTGGATAATAATGAGAATGTCTCCCTAGCAGGAAAAAATGGAATTCAGATTTTTATCAATGGAAAACCTTCTTACTTAACAGGTGAGGATTTGGCAGCTTATTTAAGGAATATACGGAGCGAGGATATTGATAAAATAGAAATCATTACGAACCCTTCATCCAAATTCGAAGCAGAGGGGAATGCGGGAATCATAAATATTATCATGAAAAAAGATAAGAAACTGGGGGCTAACGGAAGATTGGGATTGGGGTATGGACAGGGCAGGCGTTCTAGTTTCAATGGGAATTTGAGTGGTAATTATAAAAATAAAAAACTAAATGCCTTCGGTCGTTTTTCAGGAGGACAGTATAAAGGAATTAATGAATTCGATTTGTATCGTATTCAACAGGGAACGATTTATGATCAAGTAAGTCATAGGGATTTTCGTTCCGATTACCAGAATTTCAATGTGGGGCTGGATTTGTTTTTGAATGAAAAAAATACCCTGGGTATTTTGATCGATGGGGGCCATAACAAGAGGCATTCAACAGCAACGGGTAAGACCTACATCTCCGATGTTGATTTACCTGAATTAATTGAAATGGTTTTGGTTTCGGGGACAGATGAGGATTTTGAAACCAATCGTGTCAATGCCAATTTGAATTTCCAATCGATATTGAAAAACAATCAGAACATAAATTTGGATTTGGATTATGGTATTTATAAATCCGGCGGAATAAATGATCAGCCTAATTATTATAAGGATGCGAATGAAGAAATAATTCTTTCGGAGAATATTTTAGAAAATCACTCCGATACGGATATTTCCATCGCTACGTTTAAAATGGATTATGATAGAAAACTATGGGGAGGAGAATTAGGGCTTGGTGTGAAAACAAGCTGGGTAAATACCGATAATTTGTTCGAAGTGTATAATGTCGTGGATTTGTCTTCCGTGTTTAATGAAGAAAGAAGCCGACGTTTTCGTTACTTGGAAAATATAAATGCAGTTTATACTTCCTATGGTAAGAATTGGGGTAAATTAGGGATGCAGGTCGGCTTAAGATTGGAACAGACTTATTCCAATGGAGAGTTGGAAAGTAATACTACATCGGGAAATGATAAAGTAAAAAGAAAATATGTAGATATATTTCCTTCATTGGGTTTTTCCTATTCGGTTAATGAAAAAAACCAATTGCGGTTGAATTATTCCAGAAGATTGCAAAGACCGGATTATGAAAACCTGAATCCTTTTGAAGATATGTTGGACGAATTGGTTTTTGAAAGAGGCAATCCTTTTTTGAATCCGGAATATTCGAATACCGTTACCTTGTCTCATACTTTTAATCATAGGATGAATACCTCGATTTCTTATTCCCATACTAAAGATAAGATGGCGGAAATTATTGTTTCGGAGGAAAATAAGATTTTTAATTCCTGGTTGAATGTAGCTGAACAAAACAGCATCAATCTGACTTTCGGAATGCCCGTACCGGTAACCAAATGGTGGGATGCATATACCAATCTGACGGGTTCCTATAACCGGAATTCAACCTATATTCCCGAACTGGATGAATCCGAATTATTGGAAATATATTCCTTCAACGGATATTTGCAGAATAATTTCAATTTACCCAAAGGATTCCGGATGGAATTGTCGGGCTGGTACACCTCTCCATCCGTTTATGGAGGTTTTGTTAAAATGAAGCAGATGTATGCCGTGAATTTTGGGGTGCAGAAATCATTTATGGAAGGAAAGGCCAAATTGAAATTGGCTTTTGATGATATTTTCTATTCGACAAAATGGAAAGGTGAAAATACCTACGGTCGTGATTTTGCAAGAGCCGAAGGACTGAACGATTCCCGTAGGGTTAAATTGAACTTTTCTTATAATTTCGGAAACCAGAATGTAAAGAGCAGAAAAAGAAAATCCGGTTCAATGGAAGAATCGGATAGATTAGGAGAATGATTGGAAGAGGGCTTTAAGCGGCTTCGGAATTAATTCCGAAGCCGCTTTTTTAATGCTTATTTCAAATATTTATACTTCAACTTAACCTGTGAATCCTGAAGGGATTTCCCATCATCTTTTATAATGAAATATGTTTCGGTTACTTTTTTCTTCAGTCCGAGTTTATTGTATTTGTATTCAATGACATGAAGGATTTCATCTGTGGATAATTTATCGAACTTGTCTTTTTTTCCAAAATCCGTTATTTTTTTTATCAACTGATTTTTCGAATTGTAGGAATACATCGTTTTCCTATCCGCATTTTCAGGCAACACCTGTTCTTCCATAATAGGCAGATTGTCCGAATTATTAAGGAATTTAAAACCCTCTTTCGGTTTTAAATGCAGTGTGGCATTGTTTCCGAAAATTTCCTTGTAGTCGTTTTTATAAATCATCATGGTATCTAATTGCCCTAAAGCATTATAGACGAATTTTTTCTTAATGATGATATTGTTGTTCTTGCTTCTGATACTCTTCACCAATCCTTTTTCATTATAAGAGAAATAATTGGTGGAAACAATGGAATATTCCCCCTCCTTGGTATGGCTGACAATGGAGTCCACCTTGTTTTCAGAATTGAAATAATAATAATGATGGACGAAGTTGCCGTTTTCTGTTGCCGGTTCCTTTTCCAGAATCATACCGTCATGATATTCGTAAGAAAATTTTTCCGACTTGTTAATGACGACTTCTTTGATATTATGCTTACGTAATTCCAATAATAAATCCGGTTGCGAAAAAAGCAGCACCGGCAAAAATCCTAGCAAGGATATAATCAAGGTTTTCATAATAGTGTCTGTTATTTGCTACTTCCTGATGTATCAAAAATTGTGCTAATTCATTGTACGGCTTCCCGGGTGGTATTGTCTAGTATTGAATTCCAAAACCTTTTCCTTATCCAGATATACTTTTCTCAATTTTCCGTTCAGATACATTTCCACCTGATCGTCGAAATGCTTGCTTTCCGGATCGGAAGAACTGCCATAGGCATTTATCGCTTCGATTTCGATATTCCCGCTTTTATCCCATTTGACGAATTGGAAAAACGCATCGCCAAGCCTCGCTTGGAGTTTCCCCTTTTTCCATTTTTCAAAATTCATGGCCGCCATCACATCCGGCATTCCACCTATGGGATAATCCTTTTCACCTCTTACCAAACGCTGTAATTCCCCAAGCGTCACATCTATCCGTCCGAAATGTTTTTTCAAATGTTTTTGTGCCTTGGTTACATGTTCT
>JAHDFN010000283.1 GCA_020628145.1 Saprospiraceae bacterium
AGGTAGGAACAGGCATGTTTCCTGAATACCCATCCAATTTCATACCTGCATCCATCATCGCCAAACCTGCTTCTGCCGAGACATATCCATGAACCAAAGGATCATTGATATATTTTTCCACCACAGCCTGATCCCTTGAAACGTGGGTAGGATCAAGATTGCTTTTATTATTGAACTTGGGATAGACATTCCGCATGACTTTACCCAACATCACAAGGAATTTAGGGGCTTCGAAAGCTAATTTTATCCAAGGGCCGGTGACAACGGCACATTTGACATTGGGATTCCTATCGATGACATAATTCAAGACATGATTACCTCCGGCACTATGTCCATAAATGATTTTGGGCAGTCCGGGGTAGCATTTTTCCGCTTCGGCCATGAGTTGATCCACCTCCTTCATGTAATGCTCGTAAGAAGGCGTATGTCCTCTTTGTCCCCCGGTTTGCCCATGTCCTCTTCGATCCGTACCGATAACGGCATATCCATTATCATTGAACCATTGGGAAAAATGGTCATACCGATCCACATGCTCTCCGAAACCATGAACGAGGCAGATGACGGCCTTTGGATTCTCGGTTTTCCAATGGTTCCCGTGGATTTTGATATTATCGATGGTTTGTAATTCGAATGTCGATTTAGGCATATAGTGGAATTTGACGGATAATTATTGAATCTCCAAAAATATGAAAAAAGACCGGTTGGAAACTTTTCCAACCGGTCTTTTTTAAGAACTCCCCTAAATCTAGTTTTGGATATCGGAATTCAAAACAACAGAGAATTAGAAATCAGTCTTTGCGTTTACCATTGTCATACTCGATGACTTTGGCATTCGGGAAGCGAGGAGCAATTATTTTCTCCATATAGCTACCGGCTTCTTTTTCATTAGAAAACCCACCTAACAGATAAGCAAATTCTCCATTCGATTTCTTTTCCATTTTTACCTGCCCGTATTGTTTGAAAATGGAATGATCGGTATTCAATTCGATTCCGGAAGTGAAGAATTCAACCATGTATCCGGTATAATCCGAAGCCAGCATTTTAGGCCCGACCTTTGGAACATAATTATCTGTAATGTTCTTTTTAGGAGGAGTGGGCTTTTGGGGAGTTACGACTTTTGTTTCTTCAACAATTTCTTCTACGGTTTCTTCCACGATATCCTCATTGAATGCTCCTGCTGAAGGCCTCGCAGGTCGAGAAGTAATATGCTCTTCCATAACGGTGGAAGTTTCTTCGGTAACTATCGTAGTGCCTGAATGACTTTCCTCCATTGTCGTCGTCTCCTCTGTCATTGCAGGTTGTGAAGTCGGGATGTTCGGCATAACGTCCTGGGTGGTAATGGGTTTTTTCTTATCTTTTTCCAAATCCTTTTTGATCTCATCGGGCAATTCTCCGTCAGCACCTATTTGTATGACTTCGGAATCATCCCATCCGGAAAAACTGTCAATGGTTTCTCCCAAAATGATTTGTCTGAGGCTTCTTTTATCATAAGGATCGGATTGGGTGAAGCCGATGACCCTTATTGCAGTCCTACGGTTTCGTTCGTGTTCTTTATCAGAGCAATTCACCCCATTCTTACAACGGTTGGCAATTTGGGTTTCCCCATATCCTTGGGCTTTGATACGGGTAGGTGGAATCTCTCCCCTTGAAATAATATAGGCAACGGCGGAACGAGCCCTTTTCTGGGATAATTCCATATTGTAGGCATCCTTACCTCTGGAATCGGTATGTGAACCCAACTCAATGATGAAACTCGGATTATCCCTCATCATGGCGATTATCTTATCCAATTCTATGGCTGCATCGGGTCTGATATCCCATTTGTTATAATCATAATAGATGTTTTCAATCTGGATGCTCCTATCCATTCTGACCCTATCCAACTCGACATTGGCCAAAAGTGAACCCATCGTATTTCCTTCGGTCAGGTTATCGGAAATATTAGGTTGGACTTTCCCCATACCTTCAAAACAAAGAATACAACCTTCCACATTTACACGGGCTTCCATTCTTTTGGTGAAATACCCTTTTTTCCGAATCATGATGGTATAATGATTCCCTTGTTCAAAAGTGAATTGGAAATTAGGATGCGGATATTTCTTCAGCACCAACTCTTCCTCCTTGGTGGTATTGTTGAAAATTTCAATGGTAGCACTGTCGATAGCCGATTTCGCACCATCGCTGGAACGATAAGATTCTGCCATTGTCACATCGAAAAGATAACCCGGTTCCCTTTTCATTTCCATTTTTACATAATGGGTCTTATCCGCTGATAGTTTATCGGCCGGCACTTGTACTTCCTTGTTTTTAAAAATCGGTTTTGTCCCTCTAATCGAATAATCGACTCCCGCAGGAAGATCCACGGTGAAAAAACCTTCGGCATTGGTAACCGTTTCCGCTTTGATGGCTCTATCACTATCAAAAACGGTGATCTGGACTTCTCTAAGATAACCTCTGTTATCCGTCTCGAAAACATATCCTTCTATGGTGGCATTCTGGGCAATGACAGCTCCGAACCACAGGCAGAAAATTATCGAAAGAAAACTTTTACTCATGATAATATTCATTTGTACTTTATAGTTCTTGAATTATTTAGATGTCTGAAATCGGTAAAGGGATGTTAAAGACCCGTTAATCTGTGAATTTTATAAACTCATCAGGGTGATTTCTTATGTATTGTTCTAAATGGTTATAAATATCCTCTTGTTTTTTTTCGTATTCCTTATTGAATTGTTGATAAAATGATTTTAAATCCTGTTGGCCATCTACTTTTAGAGAACGACTGATAGCATAATGCTTGGCTGCATCCTTGCTTAGTTGATCTAATGATTCACTTTTGAAAAGTTCAGTGGATTTGCTAATGCCGACAAGTTGCTCTGCTAATGGTTTTTTAAAGAAGTTTTCAATTCCACCTTCCATAAGGGATTCATCCATTTTTCTGAAAAAATATAAAGCCTGTTGACCTCCTGTCAAATGTGGCATGACTTGGGATGCATCTTCATCCAAATCGAAAATCTTTCCATAAATCGGCCGCATTAATTGCATTTCCAATTCTGCACCTTTAGTTGATTCGAATTGTTTTTTAGACATGGTTGCTCTTAGATCCCAACGTTCCGAAGGAATGGTTTGTCTATTGACCGTTGAAGAAACAGAATCGATGGGAACGGTTTTGTCATAATCGGAAACTTTCGGAGTCGTTTTGGTGATATGGGTTTCGCCGGCCGGTTTAATGTTAGGATTATCCACAATTCCGGACGTTGGATTGTTTTCTCCGGTTTTGGTACAACCTAAAAAAAGAATAACCGGAATTAATATCAAAATGAGGAATCTGATACTCATAATTTGTCAACACGTTTCAAGTCCAAGAGGTTTAAAGCGTTTTTGCTAATCCCCTTTATGTTCTTCCTGACGAATACCGCAGTCTCATCATAGAACAAAAATATAACGGGAGATTCCTCAATTGCAATTTTTTCCATCTCTTTATAAAGACCATAACGTTTGGCATCGTCGGTTTCTGTTAAGGATTGCTCATATAACGCATTGAATTGTTCATTGTTGAAGCGGGTGTAATTGGGCGGAGCCGGGTTGCCACCATAAAAAACGGTCAGGAAACTTTCGCCGTCCGGGTAATCTGCAATCCAGGATGCTCTGAAAAAATCTACCTGTTCCTTTTTCATCATTTCTCTTAATGTTGCTGATTCCAAGGATTCGATTTGTACATTGAGACCCATCTCTTTCCATTGTCTGGCAATGAAAGTACATAAATCGGTATATCCCTTAGTCGTCATCAATTTGATTTCAGGAAATCCTTTTCCACCGGGATGTCCCGCTTTCTCCAATAAGGATTTGGCTTTAGCAGGATCATAGCCATATCCTTTGATTCCGATGTCGAAAGAGGGTAGGCCGAAAGGTGTAAACCCGGAACCGGCGGCCTTGCCGACACTATTCCTTAATTGCTTGAGCATTAGTTCCCGATCTATACCATAATTCAATGCCTGCCTGACTTCTTTTTTCTTGAGGGGGTTATCCTTTTTCTGCATATTGATGCCCAAGTATTCCGAATTCAAAAAAGGGATTTTAATGAATTCCATTTCATTTTGCAAGCTGCTCTGAAGAGTTCCTTCCTTGGTTAATAATTCATCAGCATAAGAAGATTCCAATCCGGACATGTAATCCAGATTACCTTTTTTGAATTCTAGGAATGCTGTTTTACGATCTCCAATAAAACTGATTTTTATACCATCTAAAAGAGGGAGACCTGCTTCAAAATAATTAGGGTTTTTCTCTAGGAAAAGTGCCTGTCCTTCCAGCCATTTTTTAAATTTGAAAGGGCCGGTTCCTACAGGATTCCTTCTGAATTCATTTCCAAAATGGGTAATGATTTCCTTCGGTACAACAGAGCAATATTGCATGGTTAGGATTCCCATAATAGGATGGAAGGGTTTTTTGAGTCTTATTACAAAAGTATGATCGTCAGGGGCAGAAAACGGATTGTCATTAGCTACCCTGTCCTTGAAAATCCACGCTCCGGGAGAACCTGTTTCCGGAGCGAT
>JAHDFN010000284.1 GCA_020628145.1 Saprospiraceae bacterium
ACCGGCCATCCCTATGTTTTGAATCACCCGAAGGTGAGTGAGGTATTCATCCCCGAAAGTCATCCAGAATCTCGCTCTTTTTATGGTCGGATAATTCTTGACCAATGATTCCAATTCCTCATGGTATAAGAGGTAAGAACTCCTCATACCTATATTGGGATAGGTGAGTTCCTTTCTGAATTCGAAGGGTTTCGTTTCTACCCATCGGCCATTTTCCCAATAACGGCCGTTTTGGGTAATTTCCCGGATATTGATTTCAGGATTGAAATTGGTTGCGAAAGCTTTGCCGTGATCCCCACCATTACAATCTACTATATCCAGATAATGAATTTCATCGAAATGATGTTTGGCCGCACGGGCGGTAAAAATTCCGGTAACACCAGGATCGAAACCACAGCCGAGTAAGGCCATGATTCCTTTTTCCTTGAATCTGTCCTGATAGGCCCATTGCCATGAATATTCGAACTTGGCTTCTTCTTTGGGTTCGTAATTGGCGGTATCCAAATAATGCACTCCGGTTTCCAAACAGGCATCCATAATCGTCAGATCCTGATAAGGTAATGCTACATGGATAACCAATTCAGGGTTAAAAGAACGGATGAGTTCGACCAGTTGAGGGACATTTTCTGCATCTACCTGTGCTGTTTGAATTTCCCTACCTGTTTTTTCCTTAACGATTCCGGCAATTTCCACACACTTGGAAACGGTACGACTTGCCAACATGATTTCTGAAAAGACTTCGGGATGTTGGGCACATTTTACGGCTGTTACCCGCCCTACCCCTCCAGCTCCGATGATCAAAACTTTAGACATTGGATTCTTATTTTAAATTTCGCCGCAAATTTAGGCATCCGGATCATTTCAAATGAAAAATGTATGATTTTTTTTTAGAATTAGTCGTAATTTTGAATTTTAATCGGCCTTCATGATAAATAAAAGAAAACAGCAGATTATCGACAATTTCGATCCTAACGGAATAGGTGTGGAAAATGGGAATTTCATCGGCTTACCTTTCGATTTCGATACAGCCGACATCATCCTTTTCCCTGTCCCCTGGGATGTGACAGTCTCTTATCGTGACGGTACGCATCTAGCCCCTGAAAACATCCTTAATGCTTCCTACCAGTTGGATTTAATCAATGCCTTATCTCCCGATACTTGGAAAAAAGGAATTTATTTCAATCCAGTGAATCATAATATAAAGGCAAAAAACAGAAAATATAGAAAAAAAGCGGAACAACATATTCGATTATTGGAACAGCAAAAAAAGGGAGACTTTCTTGTATTAAAAAAAATCAACAAGGCTTGTAAAAAACTGAACAAGCACGTTTATTTAAATACAAAAAGAATATTAGAAAAAAATAAAAAAATAATTTTAATAGGAGGCGATCATTCAACGCCATTCGGATATTATAAATCGCTTTCAGAAAAATTCGATTCCTTTGGAATTCTACAAATCGATGCTCATTGCGATTTAAGAAAATCATATGAAGGATTCAAGTATTCACATGCTTCCATTTTTCATAATGCATTAAAAAAAATAAAGAACATCAGTCATTTAATTCAAGTCGGAATCAGGGATTATTGTGAAGAAGAATGGAATTATTCCAAATCCCATCATAAAATCAAAACCTTCACCGATTTTGATTTCAGAAAAAAAACATTAGCAGGAAGTACCTTTCAAAAAAACATAGAAGAAGTCATAAATTCACTCCCCAACAACATCTACATCAGCTTTGATGTTGATGGCTTATCCCCTGATTTATGTCCGGAGACGGGAACTCCCGTACCCGGTGGTTTTAATTTCAATGAAATTATTTTCATTTTCAATAAAATCAAAGAAAGCAATAAAAATGTCATCGGCTGTGATTTATGTGAAGTGTCCGGAAAAAACAATTGGGATGCTAATGTCGGAGCAAGAATTATTTATTTAATGGCAGAGTTATTATAAAATCCGGAACAGGGATATTAATCCCGCCCCGGATTCGTCTCACCAAAAAAACATTTTAACTCTTCACAAAATCCACCTTTATAGTATAAAAGCTACCTGCCTTCAAACTACTGGAATTCAACTTATTATAATTCAACCTATTTTTTATAATCCGATCCAATAATTCATTCTTCGTGCTTGTCTCCACCACAATAATTTCTTCTGAATCAGTAATAAAGAATTTAATGAATACCTTTGAATCTTCCATTGGAATAGATTCCAGAATCGATGTACTTAATTTCTCTTTCACCATCTCATAGATATTACCTGTCCCCTTATCCGGTCTTGGCTCCAGTCCGGAAGATGCGAATAAAAAAGAAGTACAACAAATCATGCAAACTGAAAAAAACAATTTCAAACCTTTCATCATCAAAATATTTTATAGTTATTTAATTAGTATTCCTGAAGGATGATTTACAAAACATCCGTCATTCATTAATTACAGACACTATGACGGGGAAAGGGATGCAGTACGTTACAGAAATGAAGCAAAAACATTTGGTTCTACGACTAATGAAGCAAAAAACAAGACGAACAAAATATTCAAATAGACAATGTTTCCAATTCCATTTTTATTTGTCTTCGGTACTGGGTTTTAATTCTCAAGGCTTTCCGATAAGCTTTAATGGCAAGGGTCGAACCATAGTCATGATTCAATTCATATATGTACTGATGACACCGACCTATAAAAAAATAATGATCCCCCACATGGGGTTCTTGTTCTAGAATTTTTCCAAAAAGATGCAATCCGATTTTCAATTTATCTTCCATGCCCCAACTATAACTACAATGGATAGCAGCCTCCTTGTATTTTTCGAATAAATGAGATTGGCTTAAAAAATAAGGCTCGAACAACTCAATACTATTTTCGTATTTCCTGAATAAAAAAGCCTGATGCGGCGGATGGAAAAATTCGATCTTCTCACGCCATTCCTTCAATTCTATCCCATAAACCAGTTTTTTCAGGAAATCCTCAATGTCAAGGCGGGTAGTCAAATCGAGATGGAATTCCAAAGCCAAGACACATTCCGGCATGAGGTAATCATGTAACATTAAGGCATCCTTACTCATCATCATTGCGAGTTTGAGATCCTTTATTTGTGGCGAAACCCACAAACGCCTTAGATTCCTTATGGCATCATCAGAAAATTCCATCGAACAAACTTAAACAAGTCTATGCTTAAAATCCAATCTTATAATAATTAGAGACAACCCATATCCGATTTGGATGTCGGATCATTATTAGGGAAGCACATGCCCGACGCTACTTCTTTTGGTGTGAAACGATCCATATTCGGATCATCCAAGGCATTTTCAAGGAAATCGGTGAGTTCATTGATTTCCTCTTCTGTCAAGCCTAAAGGCTTGAATTCTTCGGCCAATCTATGTTCCGGAACTTCAACATTGGAAGAAACCCCTTTGTTCTTATATACTACTACATCCCTAACCGATGTAAAAGAACCGCCATGACCGTAAAAACCCATAGATTTTAGGCCGTACAATTGCGGCGTTTTGAATTTGTATTCGTCTTCCTCCTTCAAAGTAAAAGTTCCCCTACCCTTTTTAGCTTTCAGAAAATCCTTTTCCTTATTGATAAGGACATCTCCTTCTTCCTTGTCGAAATCAGGCATCCCCAGAGCGTGGAAATCCTCGGAATTGAGAGCCTTTCCATCATGGCAATTATTACATCCGGCTTTACCGAAAAACAACAAGGCTCCTTTTTTCTGTTTATCCGTAATTGCTGTTGGCTCTCCTCTCAGATATTTTTGGAAAGGAGCCTCATCGGCAATAACCGTCCGTTCGAAAGCGGCTATGGCCAATCCTGCATTGATATTCGTATAACGGTTTTCTTCGGGAATTTCAGGAAAAGCCAAATCGAACCAATCCTTATAGTAATTGGATTTGGCAAAATCTTCATCCATAGCCATCCTATGCACATCCATACCGGCGATGGCCTGAGTTTCTACTCCTTCAAAACCCAAATGGTTGAAATTGGTCGGTTTGTCCGGTTTCCAATTATGTTCGGTTCCTTCATTCGGCCCTACCGCACCGAACTGGCCGTTCCATATGGAAGTCCTGTTGAAAGCATTATTGATAATGGAAGGAGTCCGAATAGGTTGTACATCAATCTCATCTTCCAGATAATTCGAATTCAAAGTCCTTCCTTCACCGAATTTTCCGAAACCCTGACCACCCTCTCCGATACCCTGCTTCAAACCGGCAGTAAATGCCGCCTTTGGAACATGGCAAGTCGCACAGGAATAAGTATTACGGCCTTCTTCTTTGAGCGGGTCGGTTGCTAAGGCCGGCTCACAGAATAATTTCTTGCCCAAAAGTACTTTGAAGGAATTGATTGGATTTTTGGGATCTTGGGGAATCTTATCGTAATCATGATCGTCAGGCAATATGTAATAGCCTAATCCTTCCCCTTTACTTTGCTCCTCCAATAAAGCCAATAATTCATCATCCAAATATGATGATTGAACTTCATTTTCGGTAACATCCGGGACAACATTCTCTTCTTGAAATCCCCTGGATGTGATACTACCTA
>JAHDFN010000031.1 GCA_020628145.1 Saprospiraceae bacterium
CCGTCTTGGACTTCGTCATCATCCAAACCATAACAAACATCCATTTTGACATCCCCTTTCAATAATTTGGCCATACAAGTACAACAAGATCCTGTTAGACAGGAATACGGTGGTTCCTCCTTTTTGTCTAATAATATATCCATAATCGTTTTCCCCTGAGGAACATCGATTTCCAAGACCCTACCTCCCAACCCCGGGCATTTTCTCCACTATTTGATTCGGTAACTGTTCTTGCCCCATCCCCCGGCAATTCCGAATTGAACATTTCAAAATGGACGGAAGAATCTCCAACCCCTCTGGCAATTAATACATCCTTTACCGTTTGGATCATATTCCCGGGGCCACAGATGAAGTATTCCGTATTTGGATAAGGAGGAATGTTTTGTTCCAGATATTGGGCAACCGTCCTCCTATCTATCCGTCCACGTTGCCCTAACCATAATGATTTTTTCTTGCCCAACACCCCGGCTATTCCTCCGGCTTTTATCTTGGAAGGCTGACTGATGATGTGGGTAACATTCAATTGGCCTGTATATTTTCGGCTAAGATTATCCAATTCTTCTTTGAATATAATTTGGTTCTCATTACGGCTGCCATAATATAGAAAGACCGTTGACTGCGGTTCTTCTTCCAAAAGAGTTTTCAAAATTGACATTAAGGGCGTTATTCCACTACCGGCACCAAACAGGTAATATACTTTCCTATTTTCTTCCTTGATATCCGGAACAAATCTTCCTTGGGGTGGCATTACATCTACCGTATCATTTTCATTTACATTTACATGTATATGATTGGAGACTAATCCTCCGGCAACCTTTTTGATTGTTACCTTAATCCCTTCTTCCAACGGACTACTGGACATGGAGTATGCCCTTCTGGCTTCCTTTTCCCCTATCTTGAATTTCAGGGTTAGATATTGACCTGCAAGGTACTTGAATTCATCATTGAGTGCTGGTGGAACATCGAAAAGCAAGGAGATCGTATCTTCTGTTTCTTGTATTTTCCGCCCTACTTTCAAAGCATGGAATTGGTGTGTCATAGTATCTGGTTTTAGGTATCCGCAAAGGAATTTAAGAATCTATAATTAGAATTCCAATCTATCGATAACGGCTTTTCCTACTGCTTTTACTGCATTGACAGCAACTGAATTACCGAATTGTTTATATGCCTGTGCATCTGAAACGGCAATTTGAAATTTGTCAGGAAACCCCTGTAACCTTGCCCATTCCCGTGGCGTCATCTTCCGGATTCCTTCTCGATTGACTTCCCCCTTGATATTCGTCTTAGGTTTGAAATCCGTTAATCGACGGTCAACTATCAGGTTTCTTTCCCGTCCCATTCCTCCTACAACCACCGCATTAGCTATGCCATCATTGGGAATAATTTGAAACCCGAAACCATTTCCCTTTCCTGCATGTCGGGCTTTATGCTCCCTGAGGCTTTTCAGATAGGATGTCGATAGATAATATTTGGATGAAACCTCTTCTTCCTCTCGGATATTTTTAAAAACTATTTTTTCTTTCCAGGGTTTAGGATATTCGAATTCACTGACTCCGGTACTTTTATGGAATCCGACAATAAATACCCTTTCCCTATTTTGAGGCAGACCAAAATTCCTAGCATTCAATACTTGCGGGTCGGGAACGAAATATCCTAGTTCTTTCCGTAGGGTATCAATAATGGTTTGAATCGTCTTCCCCTTATTATGGCTCAATAAACCTTTTACGTTTTCCAAGACGATAGCCTTGGGTTTTTTCTTTTTGATTATCCGTGCTACCTCAAAGAACAGTATCCCTCTTGTATCTTCGAAACCGGCTCTTCTTCCTGCAATAGAGAATGCCTGACAGGGAAACCCTGCCAAAAGTATATCGTGTTTCGGGATATCGTCCTCCTTTATTTCTGAAATATCTCCAAAGGGTACTTCTCCAAAATTGAATTCATAGGTTCTTTTTGCATAATAATCGATATCCGAAGAGAATACACAACGTCCCCCCAAGGTCTGGAATGCTGTTCTGAAGCCTCCTATGCCACAAAATAAATCTATGAAATTGAACATCGGCCTAGCTGGCGGGGGGAAAGGTATATCCCAGGCAATCTGCCTTATTTTCCTGACATCCTTTGGCTCCAATCCCATCTCTCCGAGGTATTCAAAAGCCTTTTTTATGAAGATGCGGGAATGTTCAGTGCCTTTACTTTGCAAATAGTGTGTAATATAGGCCTCCCTATTCCCACCCTCCTTAGAAGGGAGTGTACGCCATTTCCGTCTCAATTCAGTGTAGGGAACCATAAGAAAACAAGAGAATTACCTTGTGATGTTGCTCTAAAAAATAGGCGGCTGATGAATGTTTCATCAGCCGCCCAAATATATGAATATTATTTCTATTATTAGAAATTAGGACAATAGACATTCCTTCTTTCCGGGCCACAAATTTTATATTGGATGGCAAATTCAAAAGCACCATTGGAATTACTCGCCGGGCTAAGAGAAGAGGTATTCAAATCATAACTGAATCCTACTGTGAAATTCTCATAATCGAACCGGGCACTGATGATAAATGCATCACCCAGAATACCGGTAACCTTATTGGAAATACGCATCCAAGCACCAATCTGGAAAGACTGATCGACATATCTTGATTTACCCAATTTGAATTTCACGGAAGTCCCCGGGACAACCTCCATAGAAGGTCCCTGAAGTCTGAATAACAAACCGGGAACAAGTCCCAATCGGCTTGTCAACATGAATTCACCACCACCATGAATAGTAAACTTACTATACATAGGATCAGATGTACCATCGAAAAATGTGATATTGGCCTTATTAATGTGGTGATATGCACCTCCAAAAAAGACATTGGCATTCTTGTTGAATACGGAAAACCATAAAATACCCGCAGAAACATCAGGATATAGGAAACTGTTTCGATCCAAACCGACTTCATTACTTGCCAGACTGCCATTAAACTGACCTTCTCCATCGTGTTGTTCTCCCCATTGGGCACGATCTAAGTCCAAACGCCTTTGGCCGAAAGCAGCTTCCATGCCAAAAACCAAGTAATGTGACTTATCTCTATATCCAGCCATTCTTTTACTATAGGATGCGGATACTTTACCTTGATATTGTCCGAAATTCAAAGAACCGGCTTGGTCACCCCAAAAAGCAGCCCCCACGCCGAAATAATCATAACGTCCAACAGGTATCCTTTGGTCGTAAGCAATGTCAAAAGTGTTATAGGCATTAGCCCTCATTACACTGGCCCATTGGTTTCTATAGTTCGCAGAAATCCTGATGTTACAATTCATCACACCTGTCATTGCAGGGTTGAGATTCATCGGAGACATGTAAAACTGAGAAAAGTGAATATCCTGTGCTGATAGTGAAGTACCTATCGCCAAAAAGCAGATTGTTAGTAATTTTGCCAATTTCATACGCTTCTTATTCTTATGCTCGTGTGAAATAATTTCTTGTTTGTCGTATTCAGTAAAGATAAAAATATAAACTGAAAAAAAGATGCTTCACGTATTCTTTAAATGTTAAACATTGTGAAACACAACTACCTTTCCTACAAAGATTAAACTAACTACAAACCAATTATCATAAAGAAAGGCTTTATCAAAGAAAACAAAATTGAGTCTAGAATCCAAACATATCCTGACTTATTTCCCAAAATAGCCTTATCATTCCAAACAACCTAGCACACAACCTCCCTTACGGCTAATAAAAAATTCATGTCCGTCAATATCGACCTTGCAGATCCCTCCTGAGAAACCACCTTCCAACGGATTGTCATGGAAAGGTCTAATCTTGTCAAAGCCCGGTGGGATGACCCATTGTCCTTTTTTATTGATGAAACCCCACTGATCATTGCTTCTCGCAGCAGCCAAACCCTCATAAAAACCATAGGCCGCATCGAGTTGATAATCGATAAGCAAATGTCCCTCCTTATTAATAAACCCAACCTTACCCTCATTATTTCTCACTTCAGCCATACCTTCCTTGAATCCAGTTGCATAATGGAATTGTTGGGAGATAACCACGACACCATTTTCATCAATATAACCCCATTTGCCGAAATTACCATCCTTAAAATCAGTAAAGGCCGACAAACCTTCCGAAAACCCGGATGCATAACCATAAGAGAAGGGGATCCTTAATTTCCCCGTCTTATCTATAAACCCCCATTTACCTTTTCTTTCCACTGCCGCCAAACCTTCAGAAAAGTCAGAAGCATTAGAATACCAGTCTGAAATTATTCGGCCTTTACCATCAATAAAGGCCCTTTGAATTTCTTCAGGATCATCTGTCATTTTTTCCACCCATCTCATCCCTTCCGATTCCTCTCCGAAAATCCGACATGGCAAATCCAAAAGTGGAGACATATCCGGTATGGAAACCCATTTCCATATCCCCGACTGCTTCACCCATCCCTTATCTTGTCTGACATCAGACAATCCTTCATAAACGGGAGAGATGAGGAAACGAGCATTTTTATCTATCGCACCCCATTTTCCTCCATCCTTAACTATTGCTACTCCTTCTGAAAATTCACCTGCATATTCAAACCACCGGCCAAATTGATTTTCCCCCTTCTCATTGACATATCCCCATTCCAAACCTCCATTATTATTTTTCATAATCACAGAAAATCCATCATGGAAATGATCCATTGACGAAATCATGCCTCCAACTTCGTTCCTCAGATTTTCGTCTGTTAAATGTTCCGGAACCTTCCCCGTATCATCCATGAAAAACCTGACACCTCTCTGGTTCATGGCGGCATATCCCCCTTCAAAATACTCAGAATCGCCTTTAACTACTGCTATAGCGTCAATTATATTACTTTGTTCTTTTTTTTCATTTTGGGTACATGAAACAAAGAATATCAACAAAACCAATACGCCTTTACAAGCCAAATAAAATATATTACCATTCATTGAAAATCACCTTTTGAAACAAAAATATCGCAATACTTCTAAACTCCAAATCCAAGAACAAATTCGGACTGGGAACCAATAGAGATCAAAAAAGGTTTTCTTTCCATATTTTTGCACTAGAATTCAGATTTGCCAAAACACTTTGAAACTTACACAATGGAAGAAAAAAAGGAATCCTTGAACTTTATAGAACAAATCGTAGCTGATGATCTGGAAAATGGAAAGCACTCCAATATCATCACCCGCTTCCCACCGGAACCTAATGGATATCTCCACGTAGGACATACGAAAGCCATATGTATCAATTTCGGTATGACCGAAAAATTTGGAGGGCGGACACATCTTCGTTTTGATGATACCAATCCGGAAAAGGAAAGCACGGAGTATGTCAATGCCATCAAAAGGGATATCAAGTGGCTGGGTTTCGAATGGGGTGAACATGAATACTATGCTTCAGATTATTTTGGGAAATTATATGAATATGCCCTACAACTCATCAAAGATGAATATGCATATGTAGATGATTCCACAAGTGAAGAAATGGCGGAAATGAAGGGCAACGTTAACACGCCCGGCCAAAACAGCCCCTATAGAAACCGAAGTATAGAAGAAAACCTGGAGCTTTTCAAAAAAATGAAAGACGGCGAGTTTGAAAACGGCTCCAAAGTGCTTAGGGCTAAAGTGGATATGTCTAACCCTAACCTGCTAATGCGTGATCCTGTAATCTATAGGGTAAAAAAAGCCCATCACCACCGCACCGGAGATAAATGGAACATCTATCCCATGTACGATTTTGCACATGGACAGTCAGATTCCATAGAAAACATCACCCACTCCCTTTGTTCTTTGGAATTTGAAAACCATCGCCCACTCTACAACTGGTTCATTGAGAAATTAGGTATTTTCCCTTCTAGGCAAATCGAATTTTCAAGAATGAACGTCACCTATATGATTACCAGTAAAAGACGTTTATTGAAATTGGTCGAAGAGGGAATTGTTTCAGGCTGGGATGATCCCAGAATGCCTACCATTTCGGGCATGAGACGTAAGGGCTATTCCCCTGAGTCCATCCGTACATTCTGCGACAAGGCCGGTGTGACCAAGCGGGAACAAATGATAGATATCGGGTTATTGGAAGAATGCCTCCGTCAGGATTTGAACAAGACGACAGATCGGGTAATGGCCGTTCTGAATCCTGTCAAGGTTATCATTACTAATTATCCGGAAGACAAGGAAGAAAACATGTTGATTGTCAATAACCCGGAAGAAAACGAACCGAGTTATAGGACTGTTCCCTTTTGCCGTGAAATACTCATCGAACAATCGGACTTTATGGAAGAGGCTCCAAATAGGAAATATAGAAGATTGGCTCCTGGCAAAATCGTCCGTTTGAAGAGTGCTTATATCATCGAATGTCATGATTACGTGAAAGATGAAACTACGGGAGAAATCAAGGAAATACATTGTAAGTATTTCGAAGACAGTCGTTCCGGCAGCGACACCAGTGGACTGAAACCCAAAGGTACCCTGGGCTGGGTTTCTACCCGACATGCCATAAAAGCAGAAGCCCGGCTGTATGATCGCCTGTTCAATGATCCTACCCCTACAAAACACGACGGGAAGGATTTCATGGAATTCATCAATCCGAATTCGTTGAAGATATTGCCTGAAATCTATGTTGAACCGAGTGTTACCCAACGAGAAGTAGGAGAAAGGTTGCAATTCATGAGAATCGGATATTTCTGCATTGATCGGGATTCGACTTCAGAAAGAATGGTTTTCAACCGTGCCGTTACACTGAAAGACACTTGGGTCAAGGTTCAAAAGAAAAATACATAAAGGCCATTCCTTAAGGCTTTCGGTTACATCTGTTTAAGTTATCCACAAAATGTTGATTATTTACTATACCATAGTATGGGGAATAGTTTATATTTGCATGCTGTTCCAGTCTTTACTTTCGGAACACCTTTATAAATAATTATCCAGAATATTAAACTTCAATCATATATACAATGAAATTCAGTGTATCATCTTCCGATTTATTGAAGCAATTGCAATTGGCCGCAGGAGCAATAGGCACGAATCCGGTACTCCCCATATTGGAGGATTTCCTCTTTACCGTTTCAGGTAATAAGTTGAATATTTCCGCCACCGACTTGGAAACTTCGATTTCCACGAGTATAGAAGTCCGATCCGATAAGGATGGTATTGTGGCCGTTCCTGCCAAAATCTTATTGGATACATTGAAGCAACTTCCACAACAACCTGTAACGATTAATGTCAATGATGAAAATTTCGGGATAGAAATCACATCATCCTTTGGGAAATACAAATTGGCTGGTGAAAACGGCTCTGATTTCCCTAGGATTCCAGAACCCGATACTGTTGACACTCTTACAATGTCCACACAATCGTTAATTCAGGGGATCAGCAAAACACTTTTTGCGACGAGTACAGATGAATTGAGACCGGCTATGACCGGTGTTTATTTCCAAGTAGATTTCAATAAGATAACATTTGTCGCTACGGATGCCCATAAATTGGTTAAATATACATTCTCTGAAGGCATCAAGAGCGAAGTAATGAGCAATTTCATCGTTCCTAAAAAAGCATTGAATCTTCTGAAGAGTGCATTATCTTCCGGAGATGAAGTCATCATGCAATTCAACAAAGCCAATGCCTTCTTTTCCTTTGGAGACACCCATATGGTTTGCCGATTGATTGATGCAAGATATCCGGATTATAACGCCGTCATTCCTACAGATAATCCGAACGACCTGATTGTAAGCCGTTCGGATTTCCAAAGTTCGTTGAAAAGGATTGCCATCTATGCCAATAGGACAACCAACCAGGTTATTCTCAATATCAACAATGGCAGTTTGACGATTTCCGCCCAAGATTTGGATTTCTCCAATGAAGCAACGGAGCAGATGACTTGCACGTATGAAGGAGAACCCATAACCATAGGATTCAATGCTAAATTTCTTGTTGAGATGTTGGGCGTTTTGGAAGAAGATGAAATCAGGATGGAATTATCCTCACCTACAAGGGCGGGGATTATCATCCCTGATGATATGCCGGAAGGTGAATCGATACTCATGTTGGTCATGCCCGTCATGTTGAGTAATTAACCTTTGTTCAACCGAAAGGCTAGGTACTCAGTACCTAGCCTTTCGGTTTTTCAGCCACATCATTGATAAGCCGCCGTCTAATATTCTGAACGAAAGACTTACAAGATGGAAATCAAGTACACACACTGTTATTTTTTTCTATTGACTCTTTTCATACTGGGAGGATGTAACACTGGAAAAGAGATCCTCGGTACTAAACAAAGGACTTATCAAGTCAAGGTCATTCCTTTCAAATCCTCCGTACATTTATTATTGGACGAACAATTATCCGGAAAAAGTGTGTCTGCCATCTCATTACCCTACTGGAAAGGGTGTAATGGTACTTCTTCCAAGGGGCCTATTTCAAAATGTACTACATTACACCTGAACGACTTTTTCAATTCGAATATACAAATCCCCGGCGAAGCACTTAGCAACGCCCTTGAAGGCTATGCTCATATCAAGTTCAAATTGAACAAATCAGGATTGGTGGAAGATATAGAGGTATTGAAAGAACCCGGAGGTGGGATTGGCATAGAGATGGAACGGCTCATCGCCTCGCTTCCTCCGTGGGAGTCCGCACAAATCAATGAACAGGATCCTGTAGATACGAGGATAGAGATGGAAATATTCTTCGATTTGGTTTTGAGATAAAAAAATGCCGCAAGGAGAATTCCTTGCGGCATTTTTTTACCATTTCATCCCCTATTGGGAAATTCGGGCATTGTGGCCGATCATTTCCTTTAATTTCTTCCTGGCAAAATGGATACGGCTTTTAATCGTCCCTAGTGGCAAACCCAACTCATTGGCGATTTCATCGTATTTGTATCCTTCGTACCTCATCAGAAAAGGAATTTTGAAGTCATCGGAAAGCGACTCCACACAATCCATAATTTCATCAAAAGCCATATTTGATTCACCGGTATTGGTTACGCTACCCTGGTTGGCATTTAGGTAGAAATCGTTATCTGTACTATCGATGAGAAGGTTTCTCCTCTTTTTCTTACGATAGTTATTGATGAAGATATTCCGCATAATGGTATAACTCCATGCCCGGAAATTAGTCCCTACATTATACTTGTCTCCATTCTTAATGATTTTCATAGCGGTTTCCTGAAATAAATCTGCCGCATCGTCCACATTCTTTGTAAGGCTATATGCAAAAGCATCCAATGAAGGACGATATTCCATAAGCTGCTTACCCATATCTAGTATCATAGCAAAAGGGTTGTTTAATTTGATGGTGATCGCAACACCATACGTGAATATATAATTGCAAATTGCGATGTTTTATCTATTTAGACAATATTCAAAAAAAGTTATGTTGTCCGCATTCGAACCTTTTATCTGATTTTATTTATACTAAGTCTAAATAACAATGCAATATATAACCTATTTCAATAAAAGGAAAGTATTTCATCCTTGTGGGATGCCATTCTCCTTCCTTTAAGGATTTCAAATCCCCCCATTGGAGAACCGGAATTACAATCCTTAACATTGATATTTAACAACATCAAATTCTGTTCCTTCATCCAAATCATGACAATGAGGCATAAGCAACAGAAAAATTGTCAGTCATTACCCATAGGGATTCAGAATTCAATGACAATGTTGCATTAGCTATCATTAATTAGCGATTATTAACATTCCTTTCAACTTTTAGGCTAAAAAACAATTAGTACAATTGAAGATGATTAATAATATAAGCCCAAATCATTACATTTGTCGGGGATGGAACCATCTAACAAATGGTGTTTCCCGATTTTCAACAGCTATCATTTTATTCAATCATTCATCGTATGAAAAGATCAATTCATATTCTTCTATTTCCCTTGCTCTTCATTTTTACGGATTCGTATGCACAAAAGACTTTCCCACAAAATGGAGTTTTCGATCACCGAGAAGGGATTTATGCATTTGTCAATGCAACCATCCAAGTCACTCCTGAAAGAAGTATCACCAATTCAACCTTAGTCATTAAGGATGGTAAGATATTAAATGTGGGTAGCGGTGTACCCGTACCCGGGAATGCTGTTATATATGACATGAACGGCCGATTCATCTACCCTTCTTTTATCGACATCTATTCTGATTACGGAATGCCCGGTCCGGCATCGGTAGGTACGGCTCCCAGCCAAAGACCGCAGATGCTAAGCAATAAGAAGGGCGCCTATATGTGGAATGAAGCATTAAAACCCGAATTCAAAGCACATGAAGCCTTTAAATCCAATAACGAAATGGCAAAAGGATGGAGAAAAATTGGATTTGGTGCTGTTTCCTCCCACTTGAAGGATGGTATATCAAGAGGGACTTCCGTTTTAGTAAATCTGGGTTCAGGAAAGGAACATGAACAGATCCTAAAAGAACAAACCGCACACCATATGGCCTTCAGCAAGGGAAAATCCACTCAGAATTATCCTAGTTCCCTAATGGGGGCCATCGCCCTGATACGACAGACCTATTATGATGCCCAATGGTATTCCCAGAATGGAAAAAAGGAAGAAATGAATATTTCTCTGGATGCATGGAATTCCCTTAAAGGGTTACCCCATGTTTTTGATGTCCGAGATCGATTGGAAATCCTAAGAGCAAATAAAATCGGTAAGGAATTCGGAATCAGATACATATTCAAAGGCAATGGTGATGAATATATGAGGTTGGACGAAATCAAAAAATCGGGGTCAGCCATCATCCTTCCATTAAAATTCCCTGCGGCATATGATGTATCGGATGCCTTCGATGCCATGCAGGTCAGTTTGAGTGATATGAAGCATTGGGAATTGGCACCTACCAATCCGGGTAGATTGGCTCAAGCGGGTATTCCATTGGCTTTCACCCTACACGGATTGAAAAACAAAGGAGATTTCATAGACAATATCAGAAAAGCCATTGAAAACGGGTTGTCTGAGAAAGATGCCCTAGCAGCCCTAACGACCGTTCCCGCCCGTTTAATCAATGCGGAAAACATTATCGGGACATTGGAGAAAGGCAAGGAAGCCAATTTCATCATTACCGACAAGCCCGTTTTTGAAAAAGGAGCTAAAATCCATCAGAATTGGATTGGAGGAGAGGGGTTCATCCTTCAAGGTTTCGGAGAGGAAGCCCCTCTAGACGAAGGCATCTACGATTTAAAAATCAATAGAAAAAGATATGTTCTCCATATTGATGAAAAAGATGATAAGCTCAGTTTTCTGATCAAGGAAAACGACACAACGGATATCAAGGTCCAACATTCCTTCAAGGATAAAATCCTATCTCTTTCCTTCAAGGAAGAGGATAAACTTATCCGTTTAACCGGAACGGCGAGTGATAAGAATACCATTAAGGGGAAAGGATATGATGCCGAAGGTAATTGGGCGGGATGGAGTATCCGACCTACGGGAAAAACATTGATACCTGAAGAGGAAAAGAAAAAAGAAGAGGAAAAGAAAAAAACCGAAGTTCAGCTCGGTGATGTCGTCTATCCTTTCCTCCCCTATGGCTGGAAAGAAAAACCCGAAGCTGAAACAGTATTGATAAAAAATGCCACCATTTGGACCAACGAAGCAGATGGGATTCTGGAAAATGCGGATATCCTTCTGAGTAATGGGAAAATCAGTCAAATCGGAAAAGAACTGAATGTAAGGGCAGATAAGGTCATTGATGGGGAAGGCAAACATGTTACCTGTGGAATCATAGATGAGCATTCTCATATTGCAATCAGCCGGGGTGTGAATGAAGGGACACAATATTCATCAGCAGAAGTAAGCATTGCCGATGTGGTCAACTCGGAAGATGTGAATATTTATAGGAATCTTTCCGGTGGGGTGACTACGGCACAATTGCTACATGGTTCCGCCAATCCTATCGGGGGGCAATCGGGCATTGTGAAATTCCGTTGGGGGTTCACACCGGAAGAGATGAAAGTCAAAGGAGCAGCCCCATTCATTAAATTTGCCTTAGGGGAAAATGTAAAGCAATCCAATTGGGGAGACAATTACAGTATCCGTTTCCCTCAATCGAGGATGGGAGTGGAAGCTGTTTATGATGATCACTTCATCAGGGCGAAAGAATATGGTAAATTGAAAAGAAGTGGCAAACCCTTTAGAAAGGATTTGGAAATGGAAACCCTCTTGGAGATTATCGAAAGTAAAAGATTCGTCACCTGCCATTCCTATGTGCAGAGCGAAATCAATATGTTGATGAAAGTAGCGGAGCGACATGGTTTCACCTTGAATACATTCACACATATCCTAGAAGGGTATAAGATTGCAGACAAGATGCAGAAACACGGAGCGGGGGGTTCTACCTTCTCCGATTGGTGGGCATACAAATACGAAGTCATCGATGCTATTCCCTACAATGCCGCCATACTGGATAAGATGAAAGTCATTACAGCCCTCAATTCCGATGATGCGGAAATGTCCCGGCGTTTGAATCAGGAAGCAGCCAAAGGAGTGATGTATGGTGGGATGACAGAAGAAGAGGCCTGGAAACTCGTTACGCTCAATCCCGCCAAACTGCTTCATTTGGACGATATGATGGGTAGCTTGAAACCCGGGAAGGACGCCGATGTGGTCGTATGGTCTGAAAATCCATTATCCATCTATGCCCATGTGGAAATGACTTTCGTCGATGGTATAAGATTTTTCGACAAGGAAAGGGACTTGGAGATGCGGGATGAAATAAGGAAGGAAAGGAACCGGTTAATCCAGAAAATGATAGGTGAAAAAAGCAAGGGAGGAAAAACACAAGCTCCTTCCATGAAATACCAACAACATTATCATTGTGATCATATAGATGATGAAATGGGAGAACAGCAAGAAGGTCACCAACATGAAGATCACCACGATCATTAATCCAATTTTAAACTATCCAGAAAGATATTTATCATGAAATATATCATTCATATTATAATATTCGCTTTGATTCCTGTTTGTCTATCAGCCCAACAGGTTCCTGCCGAGCCACAATCCGAGCCGATTCTTATTCTAAACGGAACTGCACATCTGGGAGATGGTTCTAAGTTGGAAAATGCCGCCATAGCATTCGAAAATGGAAAAATTTCCCTGGTCGGTGATGTAGGAACCATCCGGGTCGATCAAAGCAAGTATAAAGTAGTAGATGCAACCGGCAAACACATCTATCCCGGATTTATTGCCATGAACAGTCAAATCGGCTTGAAGGAAATCGATGCTGTACGGGCAACAAGGGATAATCGGGAAGTAGGGTCGTTTAATCCGAGTATTCGTTCATTGATCGCCTTTAATACGGATTCACGAGTCACACCGACCATTCGTTCCAACGGGGTTCTAATGGCACAGATTGTACCTGAAGGTGGACGTATGCCGGGACAATCGAGTGTGATGAAATTGGATGGATGGAATTGGGAGGATGCTCAATATAAAGCAGACCAAGGTATCCATCTCCGTTGGCCCGTTCCTTTTCGAAGAATGGGTTGGTGGGCTGCACCCGGACCTATCAAAAAAAATGACAAATATGATGAAGAGGTCAGGGAGATCAAACAGTTTTTCAAGGAGGCAAAAGCTTATGGGGAAAGCTCAAATCCCGAAATCACCAATATGAAATTCGAGGCGATGAAAGGGCTTTATGGAGGAAGCAAAAAATTATATATCCATACCAATTTTGCCAAACCGATAATGGAAGCTGTTTTATTTGCTAAAGAAAATGGAATGGAACCGGTGATTGTAGGAGGTAAGGACAGTTGGCAGATTACTGATTTCCTCAAGGAACAGGACGTAATGATCATCTTGAAAAAAACACAAGATTTACCCGTTCGTGAGTATGATGATATCGACCAACCCTTCAAAACGCCAAAGATGCTTTCGGATGCAGGTGTGATTTATGCTTTCAGTTTAGATGGTGCCTGGGAACAGAGGAATCTTGTTTTTCAAGCGGGTCAAGCAGTATCCTATGGCTTGGATTATGAAAAAGCAATTGAGGGGCTGACCCTTAGTCCGGCCAAAATTCTAGGCATCGATGATAAGACCGGTTCATTGAAGAATGGAAAAGATGCTACGCTATTAATTGTAAAAGGAGATGTCTTGGATATGCGGACATGTGTGATCGAAAAAGCATTTATCGAAGGGCGTGAGATAGATTTGGATAATAAGCAAAAAGCATTGTCCAGAAAATTCACGAAGAAATACGGTATTGATATAGATAATGATTAAATCCTATATTCGGATGTAAAATAAAAGGGATGGCTTCAGCCATCCCTTTTATTTTTATAAAAACACGAATCCTTTTCTTTTTGCTTTTTTGAAACCGGGACATCGGACTTTTCCTTTTTTACGCCCTCCTAACATTCCGGATCTTTTTCCTTTCGTATTCAGATAATATCCCCACTGGACTTTGAAATACCACAATTGATCATAATCCGTCGGATCGCCACGGCCGTCCCTTGAAGGCATGACGGCTTCAGGATCGATTTCGTCTGTTCTCCAAATCAATTCACGTACCAGTCCGTCTTTTTTACTGAAGTCCATATCATTCGTACTTATATCATCTACATAATCAGTATAAGTAACATCCCAACCGGTAAAAATAGAACAGGAGTATTTATCGTTCCGGAATTTAATCCCTCCGATAACCGGAAAAGAAAAAGCCCATAGATTATAATCTACATCTTCTATTTGTAATTTCTGTAGATAAATTTTTTCTCCTTCATAATATGTGTAAGGATTAAAAGTAAAAAATCCTACTCCTACACCGATAAAGGGTTCTAACATCGAATACCTTCCCACCTCAATATAAAACGGAGTAAGGGTAGCTGTAATATTTGCAAAATAAATATTCGAACCGGCTGATAAATTTCTATTTTTCCTCCACAACCCCGGATCCCTAGGACCTGTGGGTTCTATCCATGCATCTTCTGCCCAATAACTTGTAAAACCGACTTCTGCTCCGATTTCAAAATAATCATTTAATTGATTTTTCATAAATACGGAAAAAATAGGCTTAGCTCTTTCTATATCGTTCCAACCGAAATCACCTAATTTATGTCCGGCCAAATCCGTTTGCATAAATGCAATACCGATATTGATTCCAACACTTAAAACTCCCTGATTCCACATTCCTTTTCGGAATCTTTTTTTCTTGGATTTTTTCTTTTTCAAAGACATCGCCACTTTTTTCTTCAACGCCATTTCTCCAACGTCATTATTATTAACACCGGCTTCCAAATTAAGAAGCAGTGAAAAAGAAAAAATCATCAATAGTATTAATCGTTTCATCAGCAAGTTATTTTCTCATCCATTCGATATTGCATCAAATTTCAAAACACATGCCAACAAAAAACACAAACCATTATATAAAAGACAAAAAATTAAAAAATAAAAAAAATAAAAAAATCAGTATCAATCAGATATGTATTAAAAAATCGAAAACTATTTTTTTTTACTCCATCACAAAAAAAATAGTTTATGAAAATCAAAAAACAAACCGCCCACAATCAAGGTAAAACTTTAACACATGACACACCTACTCACAAAAAACAAACGACCCAACACAACAAATAAAGCAAGCAAGGATAAAACCACATAAAAAAACAAAGTATATTATTTTTTTAATTGTCACAAGTAAGGCAAATTGAATTTTACAAATAGGTCACAACAATCTAGCGTTATGCAAACAACGTAAAATACATAAACAAATGATTATTATACGATTAAAAAACATCATAAAACCAAATTTTGCAAATAGCAAAAATAAAAGGAACCCATAATCGTCACACTTTTTTTTAAATTATTTTTTTTCGGCAAATATTTTGGACAAAAACTGTCATCAAACACACCCAATTTAATCACGAACATTAAACAGAAAATGAATGCACCTTTTACAAAACTACCCGTATTTTTATTATTATTTTTTTCAATTTTAAATCAAGGATTTTCTGCTTCTATTACTTGGGGGCCGGCAAACCCTGCGGGGTTCGCAACGACAACGACAGTATATACCAATGCTAGAAAAGTGCGTTACGAATTCACAAACAACAATGCTCCGATAATGAACGGGCGAATAGAAATCCAACTCGGAACAGGGATGCAATTCGTCGGAGGATCATTGGAATATACTTCTTCCGATGGAGCAACACTTACAGAAAATTCAACAACGGGAGACAACCTCGTAATAATTAATCTGTCTCCCGTTTCTGCAGGAGAAATAATTTCTTTTTCTATAAAAAGAACTGCTAATTGTGATGCTCGAACACATAAATCCAATGGTGGAACTTTCGAAGATGTTTGCCGGATTTACAATGGCGGATCCGAAATTAATTATTCAAATAATTTCGGTTTACCATTTACTGCCAATTACGATGTAATTTACGGAAATTTGGTTTTAGATAACATAACCCACAATCCAACTTCTTCAACAACAGTAGGAGGGACAATAAACCGTTCCATCGAAATCACAAACGGAGGCTTTGGAAGTCTGAAAAAATTCTGGTACGAAGAAAGTTTTTCAGAAAACGATTTGGAATTATCCAATTTCAATATGAATGGCTACCTCATACCTGCGAATTTAATTACACAAACACCGGGTTTTTTAAGAATAGAATTCAACCCCACGAATATTAATTTAATAGATGGATCTCAAAACACTTTTGGAAATGGAAATAACCGTTTCCAAAAAGATGAATTTTTTATTCTAAGTTATGATGTAACTGCATTAAGCTGTGGTGAAGACGATAGTCATCATTCATCCATTAAATTATTTTATGGTTCTTCAATCGAAGAAGAATGTACCCCCTCTGCAATAGAAACAACAAGTATCAGTACCATAAACGGTATTCCGAATATTACGGTAAGCGAACCTCTGGGAGGGTTCCTTGACATGTGCCATGACTCCCCTTTTTCCGTTACACTCACGAATAACTCTACGGCTCCGGAAGACTATGCCCGGGACTTCATGATGATTATCGGATTATTCCATCTCGATGACCCGATTGTTTCCAATCATGACACCACTACCTTATGGGGTACGGATCGTTATGGAACCAGAAATTTTAAAAATTTCACTATCAATGGATATCCCGTGACTCTACCCCAAACACAAGGCTTACACGATACATCCGTCGATGCCATCCTATACGATTATTTCGCCAACGATCCAGATGGTTCCGGAGGTCTCGATGATTTGGATGGCGATGGTTTTTATGATGACTTGGCAGCAGGAGCATCCATAACCATTTCTTTTGAGGTTTTCCTGACTCCTATTGATTGGGAATGTGGAACAGGAAAAAACAATAAATATTTCAGGCACGAACACATCATGAGCCATGTAGCATGGCTCAACCAATGCGGCATTCCACAGGCACCGATGGGATTCAGCCACCATGTTGACAACATGGTGAGGGATAAAAATGAAACCACAACCGTATTCGGAGATACGGATGTCAATGACGGACAGACATTCGAGGTCAGTATCCTTCCTCATTTATCCTTGAATAAAAATGCCATCCTGTGTAATCAGAAACCGGCCTTAACCGGAACCGATGTCAATTGGACGGTAACACTCCACCTTCCTCCCGGGGTATCCTTGGCCAGTTCAGAAATCGTGGATGAACACCACACAGGTTTCCAACCCGACATTTATCAATCAGGCAATATGGTATATTATACCATCGACAGATACAATGAGGATTGGTACACCTTCCAACTCAAAATGGATTGTTCACAATGGGATGGAACTTCCCCCATGGAATTGATATTCCAAACCTACTACGAATGCGGGACCTGTTGGAAACAAAATATCCACTGCATAGAACATTATGTTGTTCCTCATTGTCCCGGGCCATGTATAGGTATGGTAACTAAAGAATTCTACGCTCATAGGACTACCGCAGGTTGGACGGATTCGGAACAAACAAATTTGGTAGAATTGGATCCTGAAATTCATAATGTGGATCATCTTTTGACCTATGATACCGTCAACATTACGGCTGAAGGAATTATCAAGGATACCATTTCTGATAATCTTTATCTGGAGATAGAATATACCCCTGAAGAGTGTGGTAATATTTTCGAATTCCAAAAAGCACAAATCACGATTTTCGATAGAGATGGCTCGTCAGGCAACACGGAATATACCTTTGACGTCCCCGCACCTGTTCTCACACATGAAGAGGATTCCATTTTCCATTGGGCTTGGGATTTGTCGAATATACTTGGACAAATCGCCCCGGGATTCGTATGAGATGGAATGGGCGAAAGACTCCACTGGAAGCCTTCGCCGTCAATACCTGTGAGTCAATTACACTCAATAAAGTCAACAACTTCAGGGCGGTATTTTATATGTTGGATGCAGAACTGGATAGACGTTTCTGTTATACATTAGGAACCAACCTTTTCTATACAGGAAGCGATTACAATTTCAACACGACCATGGATGAACTATTCATGTGTCAAAAGAAAAACATCGGCAATGCCTTTGCCTTCACCTCTCGTACAGGTGACATTTTCCCCAATGAATATCGCCCCACGCACAGAATCGATTCATCCATCATGTGGGTTCCCGAAGAGTTCATATTGGTCAACACCCCAAAAGTCGATTCGGATGGAGACGTTGTAGTAGAAGTCATTTATCATGAAAACCCCGACGGTTCGATTACTTTCTTACCCGGACCGGATTATCGCCCCCATAATTGGAGAAATACTTTCAATCCCAAAATAAAATCCAAATGGACAACAACCTGTAGCACACCTACGGGTATCTATACCGGAAAAACAATCTATCATAAAACATTATACAATTATCTGCATGATGCAGATAAGCATGTACAGGTCATGGAAACCGACGCTCATCTACCGGAAATTATTTATACAGCACCAGATGTACAAACCGTAGTTATCAATCAAGTACAATCCGGTATCAATGGAACGGTAGAATGGGAAGTCCAAACCTGTAATTATTCATCAGAGATGGATATTGAAACCAACTGGCTGGAATTCGATAATACCCAAAATCCCGATATTACCATTGAGCAGGTTTTGGATATAACATCAGGGGCAGCCGTTGCCATACCTTTCAACGACATCGGCAGTGGAAAAACCATTGTTCCTATCAATACTTTGTTTGGCGGTAGCTGTGCTACTCATATCATTCGTGCAAGTTATTCCCTTTGTGAAGAAAAAGATTTACTTATCCGCCATGGATGGGGATGTAATGACCATCCTTCCGTTATCGAAGAAATCGGTAACTGTAGCGAATTCACTTTTGGGCGGGTTACTCCACAACCGGCACAGCTATCAGCTACGATTGCCACTCTTGCGGAAACCCCAGCCGATCCGATGAATCCCTCAGCAGGTCTCTTTGGTTCCGACACACTTATCATGTGTGAACCATTCCCGGTGGAATTCAGGATCATCAGTGCAGGTGCGACTTCATTATTCGATATCAATTTCGATATTCTGATTCCTAATTTGGGATTAGGGATAGAATATGTTCCGGGAAGTGCCACCATAGAGGTTGAAGGAATTGATTTACCGGATACGCCCCGTCCTGTTGCTACGACAGGAGAAAACGCTTTCGCCAATGCCATAGGTACCGCTTGGAATATCCAACTCGCAGATTTGGATCCCACTAATTTCGGAAGTGGCCAACCCCTTTTGGGTGCAGGAACGAATCCGTATCAGAATGAAATCATCATCCGATGGCTGATGCAGACGACCTGTGATTTCACCAGCGGGGAATCATTATCCATCCGTTCTTTCGCAGATGCCCATTGTAATGGTATCACATTGGGAAGTGGGGAAACCGTAAGGAGTTCGGATTTGGATATCAAGGGGATTGTACAACCTTATGCCGTTTTGATGGACGGGGTGCTTACTCCTGATAATATTTTCGTCGGATGTGAAGACACCAAGACATTGGAAATAGATATGACCATAGCCGGAGGAGTTACAGGGTTGAATGACTCACTTATCATTACTTTGGGTAGTGGCTTATATTATGCCGGAGGCAATTATTGCCTCAGTTCGGATTGCCCCACATTTGTAGGTACACAAACCGTAGATGGAGCAGAACAAGTCATGTACCAATACCCTGCGGGGATTACAGAAACACAAATGGATTTCGGTTTTGATGTAAAAACCATGAATGATATGAGTTGTTTCGGCAAGGATATCAACTTACACAGTAAAGCTCAAACAGGAGGAATTGCCTGTGGTGTCAATGTATGCCAAAGCACGGATATCAGCACAGGATTTTCAATAGTGGGATATTCCGTAGAAAAACCCAACTTTTCATTGATTATGGAAGACCTAGGGTTTGAACATGCGACAAATACTTATAATTATTCCATCAATGTGTCCAATTACGGTGCAGCTACCGAAGGGGATGTCATCGTTGATTTATATTGCCTTAATGAACTAACCGGAGAGATAGACTTATCCTATCCATATGTTATATCACATACGATTCCCGGACCCATCGCACAGAACGAGACCGTATCCATAACAGATGCGGTTATAGATCCCCAATGTGGATTGTCCATGGGCTTTGGAGCTGTTATCAGAAGTACTTCGGAAAGCGGTTTTGAAAACTGTTTCTGCCTTCATGAAGATGACCGATTGTTAAATCTGTTCCCTTCCGATGACGTGTTCTACGAACTACCTGTCGAACTGACCCGCTTCGAATTAAGGGAAGAAGCCTGTAATGTGAGGCTATATTGGGAATCCGCATCCGAAATCGACTTCAAGGAATACGAAATCGAATGGAGTAAGGACGGCATGAATTTCAATACGCTCGCTGTTATCCCCGGAACAGGAGGACTTACCCATGAAACTTACAATTATTTGGATAGGGAACCGGAAGCAGATAAACTGTACTATAGATTGAAAATGGTGGATCTGGATGGTTCTTATGAATATTCAGTTATCAGGAACATTGCTATGGATTGTTCCGGGTTGGTCAAAGCTTTCCCTAATCCTATAGAATCAGGCAAAAAACTGATCTTGGAGTTCCCTCATATCTCGGTTACTCGTCATGTAGAAACCATCATTCTTACAGATATGTTAGGTAGGACGATTAAAAACATCGAACAACCTGAGATTTCGAATTCCAGAATCCTAGTCAATACCGATTATCTGAACCCGGGCAGCCACCTCCTTGAAATCAGATATGAAAACGGTGACAGACAGACTTTGAAAATTTTGCTTTTTAATAAATAAGATGATTTTAGTTTTCCCCCCTCCCTTTCAGGATGGGGAGGGGGTTTTGTTTTCTCACCGAAAAGAATCAAACGATTGGTTTTATCCGAATAAACCATCCCCAAAAAAGAAAGCCCTCCAGGAATTCCGGAGGGCTTTCTCAACCTTGACTATAAGATTATTTTTTACTTCGGGCTTTTTCATATCTTGACCCGAGGGCATAGCCCGAAATCGAACCGATAACCATACCCAAAAGAAGACCTACAGGAAGGCTGCCGATGAAAAATCCAGCAAAAAGTCCTAATGTCATTCCTGCGGCCATACCTACCCCTAGAGAATTGTCCTTAATCATATTCCACGGTTTTGGTTTACAAATCATAGTGTTACTTGTGGGAATATTTAGGTGATAAACACCCGATAACTAGGCTGGGTTTACAAAACTAGTACCTAAATTATATAATATTTTCCTGTAATTCAAAATCTTAAACGGAAATTTCCGTGACTTTCGTATTCCAAGCATAAAGGAAGATTTACATTCATCATGGATTCTGCCTTTATAACTTATGGTTTCCCAGCCGCCTAATCCCATCGAAAACCAAGCCAAAAATCATGGCCAATATCGGCGTTGCCAAATAAAACATCCGAGCCAAATCGGTAGAAAGGATAGCGTGTAGGAACACAATACCCAATACGGGCAGGGCAAAAGACGGAAGATTCGACCATAGTTTTTCCCTTACCGACGAGGCGAGAATCCCGAAGAAAAGCAGACCCCATAGCCCGAAAATGGATATGACTTCATATATCCCATGAAAGGAAAACAGTCTTTTGAGAGATGGTAGTATGAGATTGAAATGATCCAAATCTTTGGAAAGGCTTTCTCCCTGAACCACACCATGCGTCCAATCCCAATAATATCTAAATCCGAAAACCAGTACACCGGACAAGAATAACCACCCGGATAATCTAAACTTATTGACCGGTGCATATAAATACAAGATTGGTACCCAGAAAATGAAGGATTCCTTGGCCCAAGGGCCTAATAGGACACAGGCAATGATGATCTTTTCATTTTTCTTGAGAATGCCTAATAGCAATAAACCGATAATCAACAGATAAAAACCATCGACTAGGGGCAAGCCGGCAAAATAGGCCGTCCAGCGACTGGTCAATACCGTCAACAAACCTATGATGGCAGCTAGGGATGAGGTTTTACATTCCTTACATAACAGGTAAACACAAGTGCCAAAGGCAGACATCAATACCATATTGACTGCGAAAAAACTCATACCCATTGCAAAATCGGGGCCGGGGAATGTCCAGGGGCGTAGCAGATTGAATAAGGGGTGGAAGACAGCATGGATAGCAGCCGCCAAGAAGGGAATGATTACCCGATATCTCCTTACGGGACTTTCATCAAACCCGGATTCTGCCACATTGAGATATGAGGCAATGTCGGGATTGGCCTCCAAATCGTAGGCATATTCACTGAAAAGGGCAAATGCCGGTCCGAAAATGACCGCAAAGGAAAAAAGAAAGACCCCTAGCCAGGGAAAACGCCGGTGAAGTTCCCATATCCGATTTATAAGTGATTGCCCCATACATTACAAATGTAATGTATTCCTTTTAGGCTTTCTTCAATTCGAATACGGTGATTTCGGGATAAATGCCGACACGGAATGAAAAACCCTCCAACATACCAAAGCCCCGATTGACATAGAGGTAACGTTTGGCACTTTCATACAAACCCGCCCAACGTTTATAAACATATTTACCGGGACTCCATTTCAAGCCTAACAATTCCACCCCCATCTGTGCTCCATGTGTATGTCCACTCAATGTCAGGTGTACATGCTTTTCGTGCTGTTTGATTTCCGCATCCCAGTGGGTAGGATCATGGGAAAGCAGGATGGTGAAGTCTTCATGATTCAAGCCCTCCAATGCCTTGTTCAAGTCTCCCTTTTTGGGAAAATAGCGGGCTACCCCCCAATTTTCCACACCGGCGACACAGATATGTTCGCCAGCTTTTTCGAGTTTAACATGGGCATTGTTGAGCAGTTGGAGATTGCATTCAGCATATTTGTCCTTGATGGCCTGACGGTTTTCCGGCGAACGACTTTCTTCGTTTCTATATCCGTAATCGTGGTTACCCAAAGAACCGAATTGCCCGAAAGGGGCTTTTAGTTTTTTGAATAAATGAACATATGGATCAACTTCTTCTGCAAACTGATTGACCAAATCTCCTGTAAATAAGATCAGATCCGCCCCTTGTTGCTGCAATAAGTCCAAACCGTATTCCACACTGGCAAGGCTATCGAAACTGCCGGCATGGAAATCGGAAAACTGTGCGACTTTGAATCCATCAAAGGCCGGAGGTAAGTCATCAAAGGACAGGCTTACATTCTTCACCTGAAAATTATATTTCCCTCGTGTCATTCCGTGTAGAAAAGAAAAGAATGGGAGTGCCGCCACCATAACGGATGCCTGCTTGATGAAGCTCCTTCGATTAGCGACCCTTTCGGGCAATTCTTCCCCTCCTTTCCAATATTTCAACATACTTTCCAGTACCCAATAAAAATCCCCGACAAACAGAAATGGAATAATTACCAACTTTACGATGAACATTGTCCAAACAAATGCCTGAAGCATATTGACGGAAGTTGTCCGTTCTCCTCCCCAACGATTGATATAAAAGAAAAGGAAAAGCATTCCTCCAAACTGTAGTAACAAAGTCGAAAAATAAACAATTCGACCGAACAGTTTAGCCCTTTCGCTCTGAAAGGATTCATGCACTTTGCTGAAATAGATATATATGTCAGGCAGTGAAATGATGAAAAGGAAAATCAACAACCCTATGATTCTACCGACCATTTTTTCGTATTAATGAGTGGTGAAGTTTTTTCTGAAGCTGTTATGGCACTGGGGCTAGAATGATAATACCTTAAAGTATTGTTTTGTTCTCCAAAAGTAAGATTAGCATTTCTTTTTTCGACAAACGGCCATCTATTTAGGATAAAAATAACATGGCAGATATTTCATCTATTCTACAGTTAAAATTGTTTGTACTTTTGTACAAGTACATATTGTGATTTCCATGAACGAAAATAAAATACCCGTTACGATTATTACCGGATTTCTGGGAGCCGGAAAAACGACTTTACTGAATCATATCAATCAGGAATTTTCAGATAAGAAATTCGCCATCATAGAAAATGAATTCGGAGAAATCGGAATTGACAATGACTTGGTGGTCGGTGTGGAGGATGGTATTTTCGAAATGTCGAACGGATGTATTTGTTGCGAATTGAATGACGACCTAGTTGAGGTTTTGATTAAAATCCTCAATCGAAAGGATGAGATTGACCACCTCATTATTGAAACAACAGGCATGGCCGAGCCGGACGGCGTAGCCGCCGCCTTTGTTACCGATCCGGAGGTTCAACATTATTTCCGTTTGGATGGAACGATTTGTCTGGCCGATGCCAATCATATCCTAGACATGGTGGAAGAGCGGCCCGAAGCCAAAAAGCAAGTGACCTTTGCTGATCACATTATTATCAACAAACAGAATGATGTCGATACAAATTATATCGAAGACATAAAAAAGGCATTAAAAAAAATGAATCCGTTGGCATCTGTTGAAGCTGTGGATTATTCAAGAACGGAATCGGATATCCTTTCGCTTTATGCCTATGATAGCAAAACGATAGAAGAACGACTTGCCCAAGCCAGCGATCATCTTCATCCGGATCATGTTTGCCATGCACATTGCACACATGAACATGTGGATCATCATGATCGGGAACAAAGGGACGAAAAAGGGCATCGACACCATCATCATTCGGATGTGGTTTCACATAGTTTCATTATAGACGAGCCTTTCGATTTATTGAAATTCAGGCATTGGATGAATATTCTTCTGATGTTGCAGGGTGCTAGGATTTATAGGGTGAAGGGTATCATACATTTCATGTACAAGGAAGAAAGGATGATTGTCCAATCTGTAAAAAACATGCATACTTTCCAAGCGGGAGCCCCTTGGGGAACAGAAAAAAAACAATCGAAAATCGTTTTTATCGGTTTAGGATTGAAAAGGGAAGAATTGGAACGTTCACTGAATTCCTGTCTTTTTTCAGAAAGTCAATTCGGATAATAAAGGTTATCACGAATAATTGGTTATAGTGAAATTGATTTTTTGAAAATATACTTCATCATTCCTCTCAACCGTAGCTATGGCTACGCTTTTCGAGTACTTCTTCGCCTATTCTCAAAACCTCTAATTCCCCTTTCATAAAAAACTTTTCGTGATAACCTTTAATAGATGTTAGAGTATAGACATACAATTTAATTCGTAATCAATAGTACGGTAAAAAATTAAGCGGCAATTTTGCCAAATTGTAATATTCTGTTGATTGCTTCTTTATTTTTCTTCAACTCTGTGTCAACGTGAAAGTTTGATAAAAATAAATTAAGCATAAGTTGATTGAAATACGAGGTCTTTATATTTGCAAGGGAAAAAGCCTGATTATTTTCCTTGTTTAAATAATGGGCTGCTTTTGCAAGCCCCACAGTAGTTAAGGCCATGTTGAAATGAAAGTGTAATTTATTTTCACTTCTTGCTTGAGAATGGGTTAATCCTGTATGTTGTTTGGCATCCCTAAACAAAAATTCAATTTGAAATCTGGCTTTATAGTATTTATAAATGGAGATTCCATCCAAATCCAGATCAGTAGAAAAGAAGAGGGCATATCTTTCAGTTGCCCGTCCGTTATTTAAAAATGAGGCATAAACAACATTTATATTTCTTTTCAAAGAAACCGACCAGACAATTGCCTTATATAAAATAACGGTTTCATCCTTGAAGATTTGCTTGAATCTTCGTTTGTCAATATTTTTGGTATCTACTTTTCCATCATGCTTTTTAGGCCGCCCCCTTCCTTTTCGTTTTGGACCATTAAAAATATATTTCAAATTGGCATCTTGACGGAGCTTACAAATTAGTTCCAAGTCCGTCGATTCTTTGATTAGATTGACAAAAGTCACCTTGGCGAAATAACCATCCACAGCCAGATATTTTGATATTCTAAGGATTTGCCGATGCCTATCCCTAATAAGTTGGGCATAGTGTTCCACCAGACTTTTTCCCCGGCATTTCAATTCTTTGGTGTTAGGCGTTTGGATGGCTTCTAAATTAAATGCCGTATTATGTTCCAGGTCAACGATTCCCAATCCTCCGATTTCAATGCCTCCTGCCGCCTTACCCAAACAGCCACTATAGAATGTTCCCTTATGTGGTGTATGTTTCCCACTTTTAGGAAGATAGGACGGATCAAATGCAACTATGCAATTTGAAGATAAGTCCGATGCGTGCAATTCCATATTGAATTTTAAAAAATCAAAAGTCCTCTCGAAATGAAGCCGATAGCTTTTTTCACTGTAACTACCATATCTTTCCATTCCTTTAAAATTATATCGACCCCGCATTGATAAAAACAATATCATCGTAGATAAAATAAATTTTTTCCTTGGCTTCGTTAAGCCTCCAATTTTATTTAGTAACTTTCCAGCGAGAGCCTTGCTCTTATTGGAAGCATTTTTTGTTCGTAATTGCATACTTCAAAAATATGCTTCCTTTCTTTAGTGAAATTCCCTTTGAAAAATTACCTAACTATTGATAAATGAGACTTCTGATATTATGATTCTTTTGAGTGAAGAGAATGCTCCAATTAATCAGAGTCCTCTAGATTTGATTTTACTTAATGCTTGTGATGTAAATACTTGCATTGCTCACGATGATTACATCATGGAATATTCAGCATTACAAGAAGGCACCTATTATA
>JAHDFN010000032.1:0-20649 GCA_020628145.1 Saprospiraceae bacterium
CGGGGAAAAACAGTATTGAATACCTTCTGTTATTCCGGAGGTTTTTCAATTTATGCTTTGAAAAATGGTGCAAAACATGTGGATTCAGTAGATATTTCCGAAAAGGCAATCACACTTGCAAATGCCAATGTGGAATTGAACCGCCCCTTTACAGGAACTCACCAAGCCTTTACAACTGATGTGTTATCCTATTTAAAGGAACATCAGAAAAACTATGACATCGTAATTGTGGATCCTCCGGCATTTGCCAAGAGCCTGAAAAAAAGGCACAATGCTGTCCAAGGATACAAAAGGTTGAATGCCCTTGCTTTTAAAAGGGTAAAAAAAGGAGGACTGATGTTTACCTTCTCCTGTTCCCAGGTCATTGATCCTTTATTATTTAAAAACACAATCGTTGCGGCTGCATTGGAAGCGGGAAAGCAGGTTTCCATCATCCACCGGATGAGCCAGCCGGCCGATCATCCCGTCAATTTATATCATCCGGAAGGTTCCTATTTGAAAGGACTTGTATTATTGGTAGAATAATTCATTCCACATTCAGTTTATCCAGATTTCCCAACAGAAGGTCATGTTTATCCATCAGTTCCTTTGTCACCTGTGACAACTCTTGTAATTTTTCAATCATCTCCTCTCCTATCGGAATCATTTTTTTAAAGGTTCTCCTATATTCGATATAATTCAATTGATGTAACATGATTTCATAGGAATTCTCTATAAGTTTATAATAAAACCCCCATTCCCATTGTCCCATTTTACCATCTTTCGAAAGGGTCGTCTTGGCTCGTTCTTGTTCTTCTGATAATTCCTGCTCCATTTCCCTCAACATCCGGATTTCCCTGTTGAAGATATCTATTTGTTCCAGTACCTTGAGTTTAGCATCCATATATTGAAACACATTATTGAACGACTATTCAAATATATTATTTTTTAATATATAAAACAAACTTAATGTTTTAAAATTTAAATTTGTTTTTGTGTACTTTTGGGGCATTAAAAACATAATTAAGATGAGTTTCAAAGGAAAAACTGTTTTCATGACCGGTGGTAGCCGAGGAATCGGGAAAGCTATCGGAAAGAGATTGGCTCGGGAAGGAGCGAATATCGTCATTGCAGCAAAAACAGACCAACCTCACCCTACTCTTCCCGGTACAATACATACGGCAGCCGAGGAAATGCGGGAGGCCGGAGGCCAAGCCTTGCCCGTAGTCGTTGACATTAGGGATGAACAGTTGATACAGCGTGCTGTAGATAGGACTATTGAAACCTTTGGTGGTATAGATATTCTAATCAATAATGCAAGTGCCATCAACCTATCCGGGACAGCATCTGTCAGTATGAAAAGGTATGATCTAATGCATTCCATTAATACCCGTGGGACGTTCCTTACCAGTAAACTATGTATCCCTCATTTGAAAAAAGGGAATAATCCACATGTTCTTAATTTATCTCCTCCCTTGAATATGGAGGCCAAATGGTTTAGGAATCACGTGGCCTATACAATGGCCAAATATGGAATGAGCATGTGTGTGCTAGGCATGCATGAAGAATTCAGAGAAGATGGAATCGCTTTCAATGCCCTTTGGCCCAGGACGACCATCGCCACCGCAGCCATTAAAAACGTAGTCGGTAATGAATTGATGGAAATGTCTCGTACACCTGAAATCATGGCAGATGCGGCCTACCATATCCTGAAGCAGGATAGCAGGAGTTGTACCGGTAATTTCTTTATTGATGACGAAGTCTTATTCGATGCCGGAATGACGGAAAAGGATTTGGAGAAATATGCTGTGAATCCCGAAAAGGAATTAATGCCTGATTTTTTCATTTAATAACTCGAATACATGACAAGTTTAATTATCAGTACACTCATTGGAGCGGTTGCCTTTATGGTAGGAGCCTATTTCATAAAAGGTGTTCGGGTCGATTCTTTCGGCCAGGCTGTCATCATCGCCATTGTGATATCCATCCTTACCTGTACATTGGGGCGTTTTTTAGAATTCGTCACACCCGATAAGACTTTAAATTGGCTGACATTCGGTTTTTTCCAATTTTTCATGGATGCCTTTATCATCTGGGTGGCCAGTAAGTTATTGAAGAAATTCGAAGTGAGTGGATTTTTTACTGCCGTCTTTCTAGCTATTATCGTTTCAATAGTAACCTCCTTATCGAATCATCTGATAGGAGGATAATAATTATTCGGTAAGGAATTCATTGCCGTCAAATTCCAGTACCGGGTTTTCCATGAGTCTGAGTTTGACCAATAATTCCTTGTCTTTCGGTAATTCGCTGAAATCCTTCCAAATGGTCAGGTTTCCTTTATCGATAATCGCCCAACCGAGGAATAGGTCGTAAATGAAAATCATTTCAGTATCAACATCATTTATAGGATATGAATCTTCATAAACCGTAAGTTCCCTAACCGGGGTTTTACCTTTTATTACTATTTTTTCTCCTTTCTTTTCCAATGTTATTATCTGTTGATAATTTTCACTTTCCCCATCCCAAATCAATTCCAAACCCATCCTTATGTTTCCCTTCAGTTCGGCATTGAATTTTTCCTGACTGCCGAACATACCACAAGAGGTATAAGTAGAGAGGGTAAATATTATTCCTATCAGAATTGTAAATATGGATATCCGACGTATTATCATAAGACGACCTATAAATTGAACGATTCGCCAATTTACCAAAAATTCACATACCAAACCTCGCATTTTTAATATGATGCTGCTACATTTGCGGCAGATTTGAACACCGGGGCAATTGTCCCATAAAAATACCGACTATGATCCGTATCCTAGCCAATGACGGTATCCATCCGGATGGCAAGACACTTTTGGAAGAGGCAGGTTATACTGTTGAAACCGATAAAATCCCACAAGACGAATTAATGACTAAACTTCCCGATTACGACGTAATCATCGTAAGAAGTGCTACAAAGGTCAGGAAAGAATTGATTGATGCCTGTCCGAATTTGAAAATCATTGCAAGGGCGGGTGTCGGCATTGACAATATAGATCATGAACATGCCAGAAGCATTGGTAAAACCGTTATCAATACACCGGCGGCATCTTCACAATCCGTTGCCGAATTGACTTTTGCCCATATTTTTTCCCTATCACGATACCTCTATGATGCCAATAGGCTGATGCCCAATATCGGTGATTCCGAATTTAAACGTTTAAAGAAGTCTTATTCTGCCGGTATGCAACTCAGAGGTAAGACAATCGGTATTATCGGTTTTGGAAGAATCGGACAGGAAGTAGCCAGAATCGCACTCGGATTGGGTATGAACATCCTTCCTGTCGATCCATATTTGGAAAGTGCCGCCATTTCTTTGGAAGCCCCTGGTAACGAATCCGCATTCACAGTCAATCTTCGGACGGTTGACATGTTCGAGATGCTGCCAAAGGCTGATTTCATTACCGTACATGTTCCCGGGGGGGATGTATTGGGACAAGGAGAAATAGAAAAGATGAAAGACGGAGTAAGGCTCATCAATACATCCCGGGGAGGAGTCATAGATGAAGATGCTCTTCTAGCCGGATTGGATTCAGGAAAGATTGCCGGTGCCGGCATTGATGTTTTTGTGAACGAGCCTAATCCACGGAAGGAAATATTGGAACACCGGCTCACTGACACCTCATATCGGTGCATCAACCTTGCAGGCACAGAGCAACATCGGACTGGAATTGGCTGATAAGATCATTGCCTTTTTCGGAGATGATAAATAATCCTGTTGCTGCATAAAACAAAAGCCCGGTTCGTTTACGAACCGGGCTTTTTCATATTCATCTTTTCAAAAAATATCAGAATGGATACTCATTGGCTTGTATGAGTTTATCCGCAATTCTTCTTCGTGTATTCTTGGAATTGATAGGAACATATTTGGCATAACGTTTAACACCCATTACCAAAGTCTTCAACATATCACCTTCAGCCCAAGAACAAACCGTCCTACGGGCATTGAGGCTGATTCTTTCCATCGCATCATCCATATAGATTCTTGCCATATCCATATAAACGGAACCTTCTTCCTCTCCCTTCGTTTCACAAATCTTAATGGCTCTGAACAAGGCGGATTCGGAAACATAAATGTCCCCCATCACATCAGCCATGCTCATTAGGATTTCCTGTTCATGTTCTAATTCGGTCATGTATTTCTGAACTGTAGATCCGGCAACCATAAGGAACATTTTTTTCATGTTCTTTATCATATCCAACTCACGACCGTATTTACCATCTGGTTCAGACATGGAAGGCATGGATGTCAATTCTTTCTGGATGGCCATAGCCGGTGTCATCATATCGATTTTACCCTTCAATGCTTTTTTCAACAACATATCCACCGAAAGCATTCTGTTGATTTCATTGGTACCTTCGAAAATCCTATTGATACGGGCATCCCTGTAAGCGGCAGCCATCGGTGCTTCTTCCGAATATCCCATTCCACCATAAATCTGTAAACCTTCATCCACAACATAGTCCAAAACCTCTGACCCCCAGACTTTCAGCAAGGCACATTCGATAGCATATTCTTCGGCAGCACCCAATAAGGCTTCCGAAAGGGTCTTACCCTCATGTCCGGAAGCATGTTCCATCAATTTGATATCATTCGATGCCCGATATACCGCCGATTCCACACACCAGATTCTCAAGGCCTGCTCAGCTAATTTATGCTTGATTGCACCGAAATTGGAAATAGGCTGTTTGAACTGGTGGCGTTCATTAGCATACTGAACAGATAGGGTAGCTACCTGCTTGGCAGCACCGATTACACCCGCTCCTAATTTTATCCGTCCGATATTTAGGATATTGAAAGCTATTTTATGGCCTTTTCCTTTTTCTCCCAGTAGGTTTCCAACAGGTACTTTTACATTTTCAAAGAAAACCTGACGGGTGGAAGAACCTTTGATACCGAGTTTCTTTTCTTCTGCGGCAGTGGAAACACCTTCCCAATCCTTTTCAACAATAAAACCGGTGAAATGCTCGCCATCTATTTTGGCGAAAACGACGAATACATCGGCAAAACCACCATTGGTGATCCACATTTTTTGTCCGTTCAAGATATAATGCTCGCCATCTTCAGAAAGAACCGCTTTGGTTTTGGCAGCCAAAGCATCCGAACCCGAACCCGGTTCTGTTAAACAATAAGCTGCATATTTCTTTCCTTCAATCAATGTTGGAAGGTACTTCGACTTTTGTTCTTCATTTCCGAAATATAATATCGGCAACATCCCTATCCCCGTATGGGCTCCCAAGGATAATGAAAATGATCCTGAACGTGAGATACATTCTGTCAACAACATATTGGTTACAAAGTCCTGCATGGAACCACCATATTCTTCAGGAAATGCCGTTCCCAACAAACCCAATTCTCCAGCCTTTGTCAACAATTCCTTGGTCAGTTCAATATCCAATCCTTCGATTTTCTCCCTATTGGGAATAATGAAATTATCTACATAGTCATTGACCATGTCCTTAATCATCAGTTGCTCATCCGAATAATCTTCCGGAGTGAATACGGTCATGGGTTCCTGCTCCTTTATCAGGAATTCTCCGCCTCTCAAGGCTTTTACCTGTTCTACTGTTTCCATTAAATATCTGCTTAATTTGTATTCTAAAATTTGGTATTCGAATGATAATGCAAGTATCATTCCTTATCAAAAATAACAATATTGTGTGGTTGGTTCAAGTTTTTTAGCGAAAATTCGCTAAAAATTCAAAAATATGAAGTTTAAACCTCTAAATCGGCCTTAAAGTGTAACCAATTCATAAACCGGCATTATAAGGTTGTCAATAGGATTAAGGGCAGATGTAAAACAAAGCTGTTTAACCGCTGCCGAAAATATTCAGGAGTATAGTATGAAGGGAAAAACCATTGGGTCGATTTCGCAAATAAATCGTATTCTTGCAAGGCACGGTTCAACATCAGAGCCTTCCAAAACCGTATCTATGAGTGAGATGGACGCAGAATGGGAAATCATCAAGGCAGCTAAGGGAAACCCTAGTGGTTTCAGGCCCTTGTATGAAAAATACTATAAGCCGATATTCCGTTTTGTGATGAATAGGACTCAAGATGAGGATCTAACAGCCGATATAACATCGGTAGTGTTCATGAAAGCGATGAAGAAATTGAACGGTTATGAATATAGAGGAGTTCCTTTTTCCGCTTGGCTGTACCGGATTGCCAGCAACGAGGTAACCCAACATTTCAGGAAGTTGGGAAAAAACAGGGTTGTCAGCATCCAGGATTATCATGTTTCCGAGCTCTTGGATCAAAATTATAACGAAGAACGTTATGAAGACAAGAAGAGAATGATGGTAGAAATGTTACAGGATTTAAAAGAAGGAGATTTACAAATTCTTGAATTGAGATTCTTCGAACAAAAATCCTTTAAAAAGATTGCTGAAATATTGGGAATTACCGAAAGCAATGCCAAAGTCAAAGTGTATCGAATTGTGGAAAGAATGAAAAAGAAAGTAAAACAATCAGGTAAATTCCAATAAACCATAATAATTTAAATCATAAACCCCATACATAAAATTGCCTATGAAGCATAAATACGATATCAGATTTAATCCGCCGGAATTGAGTGATGAACAAATCGAAAAACATATGGATTTCGATTCATTGCTTGAGCAATATGAAAAGGATGAAAAAAAAACCGGAAATGCCAAAAGGATTTCACTGGCCCCTTGGTATAGATTGGGTGGTGTGGCAGCAGCCGTCCTTTTGGGCGGTTTTATATTTTTCAGGTTTTTAGGTTCCGGAATAGATAATAATTCATATGATTTGGAAGCCGCTGCATTTTTCGAATCACAACCATACATTAATCCACCGATTAAGGATGTTCAGCCTAAATTCGTTTCCTTGGTTATCGATTCCAATTCCGGAGGGAATATAACGCTTGGCAAAAAATCATTTATCAATATTCCTCCGGGTACTTTTATTGACGAAAACGGACAGAAAGTTTCAGGGAATATCGATATCCGTTACAGGGCCATCAATAATGCTACGGATCAATTTCTTTCCGGCATTCCCGTTCATTTTGAATCATCAAATGATCAACATGTATTCAAAGATCAAAAATTATTCGAAATATATGCAGAAAAAGGAAATAGGAAATTAAGCATACATCCGGATAAAAAAATCACGATAAATATTCCGGAAAAAATCAAAACTCGAAAAAATGCAACATCCACTACGGACATCACCATGTACTTATTAAATCAATCCGAAAGGACTTGGGAATATAAAGGCATGTCAAAAAGTAAATTGGAAAAATTAGTTCCCCGCCCCAAAGGAAACATCGAGCAATTGAATCGGGATTATGAACAAAAGGAATCAGAAATCCGTCAGAATTATACCGATAGAATAACACAATTGGAAGCAAGTACTACCTACCCTACTCCCCCGACAAAACCTAACAAATACGATCCTTCAAAACCCGTTTTTGATTTTGACTTGGATAAAGACACCAAGCTAGATGATATTTCGGAATATGAAAATATCAAATGGGAACCTATTGGTGAAAAAAATAAAATCATCAGAGTTGCAGGAAAAGAATGGGACAGTGATCAAATTACTTTTCTTAAAACGGGTGACAATAAATATCGCATGATATTTAACGATGGTCAACAAATCATCGAAATGAATGTAAAAGCGGTTTTGAGTAAAGATGAATACCAAAAAGCCGAAGCTAAATATCAATCCAATTTGGAAAAACATAATGCTGAAAAGAAATCCATCGAAAATAAATTAAAGGAACAAAAATCCGAACTTGAAAAAGAATTGGAAAATAAAATACAGGATTTAATTGCTGAAAAAGAAAATAAAATTCTAGCACTGAACTCTGATTCGCAGGATGAAGTTAATTCTATCGTAGAAAGGGCGGTGAATCATGTTTTCACTATTCAAGAAATGGGCATTTGGAGTTTTTCCAATATTGAAAAAAGTGGCATAGAAATGGTAAGTGTAATTCTACAAGATAAGAATGGCACTTCCTATTCAAATACCATGGTTTATCTTGCCGATTTGGAAAGACAAACCGTAGCCCGTTTTTATTCCGGGCAAAAAGCCGAAATCAAACTTTCAACAAAGTCATCTCCAATGGAATTATGGCTGGTCACCCCCAACGGCAGAATTGCCATTGCAGACAGAAAAGAATGGTCAAGTATTATTTTCAATAAAGAGGAAGAAAACATCCTTATCCTTAAAGAGATTGATAAAAACATCGAAACCATTCAAGATGTTTATGACATTCTCAAAATTGGAAAGCCGATGTAGAATACAGATATCTCCTTATAAATATGACATAAATACATCCATATTCACTATATTGGATTTTATTTTGCAAACCGTTAAATAAAATCGACTTATGAATAGGATTATACTCTCCATTTTTCCATGTCTTTTAATTGCTTTCATAGCACAAGGGCAAACCCATATCAATCTTGAGATCAATCACTGGTTAGGAAACACCCCCTTTGCATTCGAACAAACCGCACAGAATAATCTCGGCAATGATTTCAATGTTACCCGACTACAATATTACATGTCCGAAATCTCACTTATTCATGACGGAGGAAACGAAACCTTAATTGAAGATTTATATGTATTCGCTGACGCCGGTTCGACTACGGAAGTAGATCTGGGCATTCAAGACATATCCCAATTGGAAGGGATTAGTTTTCATATAGGTGTCGATTCCTTCATGAACCATAACAACCCTGTAGATCTCCCTGCCGAACATCCTTTGGCACCTAAAACACCATCTATGCATTGGGGCTGGGCAGCAGGTTATCGTTTCGTTGCAATGGAAGGAAATGCGGGTTCGGCCTTAGACCAATCTTTCCAATTTCACGCCTTGGGTGACCGGAATTATAACAAAACCACAATCATCCTTCCGACAACTGAACTAGGAGAAAAAGCAAACATTCATATTAATGCGGATTACACCCGGGTTTTAGAAAATTTATCTGTGGAAGATGGAGCAATTGTCCATGGATCAGAATTTGAAGCTGTTACCGTATTGGATAATTTCAAAGATTATGTTTTTTCCTCAGCTAATTTAGCTGTCTCGAATCATGATATTCATGCAATTAAATCTTTCGATATTTTACCTAACCCCTCTCAAGCAGAAAATATTTCCATCCGTATTAATTCTGATTTAAAGGATAATTCCGAATTAATCATAACCGATATCCTTGGAAGGGAGATTGATAGATATGAATTTTCCGATTCCATCATCATAAATGGTTTAAATGTAAATAATGCCGGAATATATTTTGCCACAATTTTCCATAACGGAAAAGCCATTCTGAACAAGAAGATATTGATAGAATAAATCAAAATGTCCTTTTCTCGGAATATAGGATGTGTTTTTTTGTTGTCCCTAATTATTTTATGGATTTCCTGTAATGATGATCCTATTGGAGATGTTACCGAATTTCCTAAAATCATGGAAATCCCAACTCATTTCCCAGCCATCGAATTCCCCGATGACAATGCCTATACGCCGGAACGATGGGCCTTGGGGAAAAAACTATTTTATGATGTTGTCATGTCCGTTGATTCCTCTGTCAGTTGTGCTTCCTGTCATCAACAATCCCTTGCTTTTGCCGATGATGTAAAAACAAGTATCGGCGCCTTCGGCCGTGAAGGAACAAGAAATGCACCCTCTTTGGCCAATGTTGCCTACCAACCGTATCTGACCCGGGAAGGAGGTGTTCCCAGTTTGGAAATGCAGGTACTTGTCCCTATTCAGGAACATGATGAATTCGATTTCAATATCGTACTGATTGCAGATAGATTGGCAACGGATCCTGATTATATACGCATGGCGGAAGAAGCCTATAATCGCCAACCCGACCCCTATGTCATTTCCTATGCACTGGCCAATTTCGAACGGAGTCTTATCAGTGGAAACTCAGCGTATGACCAATATATTTTGAATCATAACACAAATAGATTCGATGCATCTGCTCTAAGAGGCATGGAATTGTTTTTTAGTGAAAAGACCCAATGCTCAGAATGTCATTCGGGGATTGATTTTACAAATTATGCCTTTGAAAATAACGGTTTATATATGCAATATGAAGATGAAGGAAGAAGGAAGTTGACCGGAAATGAGGAAGACGAAGCAAAATTCAAAGTACCGGGACTCAGGAATATTGCCCTGACAGCTCCCTATATGCATGATGGCTCCCTCAGCGATTTATCCGATGTTATCGAACATTATGATTCCGGATTGAAAAATCATCCGAATAAAAACCCTATCTTAGAACTCTTGGAATTGACCGATGAGGAAAAGTCGGATTTAATCCGTTTTCTCGAATCCCTAACCGACGAAATTTTTATTTCGAATCCTATTTTTAAAAAATAATATTCATGGCAAATAAAATTACATTACCTGCATTCATATTATTTACCATCATCATGATATGGGCTTGTGAAAAAGATGAACCACAGGTAATCGAACATGATGTTACGCCCTATGTTCTTGAATACGGCCCATTGCCGCCGCCCAATATTCCTACCGATAATCCTCTGACACAACAAGGTGTCCTATTAGGTAAAATGTTATTCTATGAACCCATGCTTTCCAGAGACGGTTCTCAATCCTGTGCTTCTTGTCATCGCCAGCCCGACGGGTTTTCCGATACGCTGCGTTTATCAGTGGGTGTGCAGGGTTTGGAAGGAACAAGACAGGCGATGCCTTTGTTCAATCTGGCTTGGCATAGCAATGATTTCTTTTGGGACGGCCGTGCAGAATTCTTACGAGATCAGGCATTGCTACCTATCGAAGATGAATTGGAAATGGATGAGACCTTGGATAATGTAATCACCAAACTCAATGCGGTACAAAATTACAAGGATCAATTCACAAGAGCCTTCGGCAGTGAGGATATCACATCGGAAAGAATGGCTTTGGCTATAGAGCAATTTATGTTGAGTATCGTTTCCTATCAATCCAAATTCGATAGATATAAAGCCGGATTGGAACAATTGACGGAAAGCGAAGAGCGAGGTAGGATATTATTTGAAACGGAATACAATCAATTTTTCCCCGAACAGTCGGGAGCGGATTGTGTCCATTGCCATGGAGGGACGAATTTCGAAAATGATCAATATATGAACAACGGTTTGGACAATGAAAATGATTTTGCAGATTTAGGTCGGGCTTTAGTGACGATGAATCCAAATGATAACGCAAAATTCAAAGTGCCCAGCCTAAGGAATATAGCAGTGACTCCACCATATATGCATGATGGTCGTTTTTCAACTTTGGAAGAAGTCATCGAACATTACAATACGGGTATAAAAGTATCTCCGACCTTGGATTTCGCTTTATTGAACACCACGGATACCGGGTTGTTGCTCACCGAACAGGATAAACAGGATTTGATTAATTTCCTACATACTTTGACAGATGATGTATTTCTGAATAATCCTGAATATAAAACCCCATTTTAATATGGTTTTATTATATATACTGGAAATAATCTACCTTCCGGAAAAGCACTAGGTTCAGATGCAACTTTACATGAATACAACCGTAAAAACCATATAGATAATGTAATGGCATCAACACCTTTAAAATTATTGGCTCAATAAATTTTTAGTGATGTTGAATAATTTCAAGTCCCAATATTCCTTCATTTTCGAGGATGCCCTCCTAAAGGAAATCAACCTTATCGCCGAATACCGAAAGGTAAAAAAAGGAGTGACACTCATTGAAATCGGAGATCCCCTTACTAACATGCCACTTATCATGAATGGCAGTATTCAAATCAAGGGTGAGGATAAAAAAGGAAATGAAATACTCCTTTACTACCTCGAAGCCGGGGATTCCTGCACAATGACAATGACCTGTTGCCTCGGAAACAAGAAAAGTAAGATCAGAGCCATCACTGAACAATTAACAGAACTGCTCCTTATCCCTATTGGCAAAATGGAGGATTGGCTGGTAAAATATCCTTCTTGGAGAACCTTCGTGTTTTCGAGTTACGATGCTCGTATGAATGAAATGTTGGAAGCCATCGATACGCTGGCATTCCTCAATATGGAAGAAAGATTATACAAATACCTCAGAGACAAGGCAATGGTATTGGGTACGTCCACTCTTTCCATCACCCATGCTCAAATTGCACACGATCTGAATACCTCAAGAGTGGTAATTTCCCGGCTTATGAAAAAAATCATCATAGAAGGAAAAGTCTCTACGGAAAGGAACAAAGTCGTTCTCATTGAATTCCTTCCCAAGAAAATTTCCGACTGATTCATCAGACGCCCTTGTTTCCCAGCTTCATTAATACCCCAAAATTATCTTCGGATAAATAATTATGCTTAATATTGGGGGCTGAATTCGGAACAATCCGAATATTTCCGGAAATAAAGGGTCAGATTGAATGAGGAAACTACTTCAAAGTGTTTTTCCATTATTTGAAAGTCTTGAAAATTATTCATCTTCCGATTTAAAAAGTGATTTTGCCGCAGGAATCACCATCGGGGTCATGCTGATTCCACAAGGAATGGCATATGCCATGTTAGCAGGGTTGCCACCCATTTATGGACTTTATGCAGGCACACTACCTTTAATCGTATATGCCCTATTGGGAACATCCCGGCATTTAGGCGTAGGTCCGGTCGCCATTATATCCCTCTTGGTCGCCAGTGGCCTCGGGCCATTCGTCACCACAGGTTCTTCAGAATATGTATCAATGGCCATCCTCCTGGCTCTATGTGTCGGAATTCTCCAGTTTCTACTTGGCGTTTTTCGTTTGGGGTTCCTCTTACATTTCATTTCCCACAGTGTCATCGCCGGCTTTACTTCCGCAGCAGCAATCATCATAGCAACCAGTCAACTGAAACATCTTTTGGGAATGCAAATCGAGGGGGAATTGGTCTTCGATAAAATCTTCCATGTATTAGGACACCTTTCTAAAATACACTTCCTTACGTTTGTATTGGGAGCGGCTTCCATCATTTCCTTGATTCTCCTGAAACGGATATCCCCTCGTTTCCCTAGACATATTCTGGTGGTAATATTAGGAATGATTTGGATTTATTTTACAGGATGGAGCGGAAAAGGAGTTCGCATCATATCCGATATCCCTAGTGGCCTACCCACATTTTCCATACCTGATTTAAACTTTGAAAAAGTAAAAATGCTCTTGCCTACCATCCTTATGATTTCCTTCGTGGCTATCATGGAATCAATGGCTGTAGCCAAGGCAATACATTCCAAAGATAAAAAAGGAAAAATCAGACCTAATCAGGAACTCAAGGCTTTGGGCTTGGCCAATATTTTCGGTTCTTTTTTCCAATCCTTTACTGTAACAGGCAGCTTTTCTAGAACAGCCGTCAATTACCAAGCCGGCGGAAAAACAGGAATTTCATCTCTTTTCAGTGCAGCACTCATCATCATCACCTTATTATTCCTTACCCCGTATTTCTACTATCTCCCCAACGCCATTCTTGCTGCAATCATAATGGTGGCCGTATCCGGCCTAATTGATATCAAAGAAGCAAAACACCTTTGGAAACATGATAAAAGAGATTTTGCAGTTTTCATTATTACATTCCTTGCAACCCTCTTATTAGGTGTCGAATTAGGCATTCCGATTGGTGTCATAACCTCAATGATTCTTCTACTCCATCAGGTGACCTATCCTAATATAGCAGAATTGGGGAGATTACCCGATAGTAGAAAATATAGGGACGTCATTAAACATGACAACTTGGAAGAACATGAAGACATTTTCATCATGAGATTTGATGCCCGGATATATTTCGCCAATGCAGAATTATTCAGGGATTTTATTGAAGATAAATTAAGAAGAAGCAACAAAGTCGAACATGTCATCATAGATGCAAGTTGTATCAATAGCTTAGATGCCACAGCCTTCCACATGATGAATGATCTTGCCCATGAACTGGAAGAGAAAAAAATCAAATTGTACTTCGCTAATGTAAAAAGTGAAATCAAATGGGCCATGCTGGATCACAAAATAAAAGTACCTCCAAGTCATTTCTACCAAACCATACATAATGCAGTAAATTCGATTTTAGGTAGGGATGAAGATGTCAGTCATGATATGTATGTCGAGGAGTTGTAGATTCATTCTTATCTGACAATTCTACTACACAAATAACTTCTTTTCCCTTTCCAATGGAAATTAGCCTCCTAATTTTATTAACTTTGACAATCGGATATGATTATTGTTATCCCACTTTGCTAACCACATTTTATTCTTTGGAAAATGAAGTACTTTATAACTAACCTATTCCTTTTCTGCTTTGGTATTCTATTCAGCCAATCATCAAATGAAGTCTCCAAATACCTCATTGATAATCCGAATATCATACACAGATGCTATGCACAGGAACACCATGATCATAGATACGAGACAGATCATGAATACCAACATTGGTATAATCAGGAAAAAATAATCGTTGATCAAATCATAGCCAACAGTGCCTTTCAATCACGACTGGATTGCTCCAACCCCTTACTGATTCCAATCGCTGTTCACTATGAAGGTGTCACCAATGAATCATTGGCTTGCTTGACCGATTTGGCATTAAGCCAAATTGAAGTATTGAATGAAGATTATTCTGCAACCAATTCCGACATTGTCAACTACTGTAATGATGTGGATAATAGTTCACTCGATCCAAATGCATTGGCTTTTAACGGCACCTGCCTACAATTCTGCCTTGCCACACAAAACCACCCGGCCGGTTTCGGACTGAACAATGGGGATTATGCCATAACAACAAATCAAGGTTACCATGATGGTACTTTCGGAGGTGCTTTTACCGAAAATGCATGGAGTGGTTATCTGAATTTAATTGTGAACACTATCGATGGAGGTGGTATTCTCGGATACTCTCCTACTCCTGGAAGCGGAAATGGAGACGCTGTTGTTATTGGAAAATGCTTCTTTGGAAAGCAAGGCTCCGGTTGCGGAAGTTTCGGGCCCGATGGGTGCAACACACAGACTTATAATCAAGGTCGAACAGGAACACATGAAGTAGGACACTATTTTAGCCTCCAGCATATATGGGGCGGTGGAGATTGTGGTGCAGATGATGGATTCGCTGATACACCTACATCGGGCAATGAATATTATGGTTGCCCCAATCCGGGTACCAATACCTGTGGCTCAGATGATATGTATATGAATTTCATGGATTATGTAGATGATGCCTGTATGTACATGTTCAGTGAACAGCAAGCCAATGCCATGTACACACGGGCGAACATGATTAATTGGGGTTCGAATAAATGCTCCGGCATGACTTATCCGGCACCTATCTTACCTGCCGGTTGTAACCCTGCTGCCTTGGATGCCGGTATCCAGAACCATATCACTCCAACAAATGGTAGTATCAATTGTACTGCCAATGCAACTATAACGCCCATCGTCGTTCTTCAGAATTTCGGCTCTACGACATTGACCAATGTAACTATAAACTACCAAATCAATGGTGGCACTCCTGTCTCATTCAACTGGACAGGCTCATTGGCTCAAGGAGCAACTACGAATGTCACGCTACCTTCCTATACGGAACCGGCAGGAAATTATACTTTCACATCATCAACTGACAATCCTAATGGCTCAACTGATGAAAACACTTCAAATGATGGGATAACGACAAATCACCAAACAGCATCCTCAAATGCTCTTCCCTACTTCGAAGATTTTGAAGATGGCAGTTTCAATCCTACTAATTCGGGTCTATCTGTAATTAATCCGGATGGGGATATCTTCGAATGGGTACAAGCTAATACATCAGGAAACGGAGCAGGCTCTTTCTCCGCCTCTTTTGACAACCTGAATGGGGATGTCTCTAACAACCCACAAGGAACCAGAGATCATCTGAGAACGCCGGTTTTCGATTTTAGTAATGTAATCGGAGCAACACTTTCATTCGATGTGGCATATGCTCCTTATGACAATTCATTTTTTGATGCTTTGGAAGTCAACGTTTCAACAAATTGCGGAACCAGTTATACAGATGTCATATTCAATGAAGGGGGTACCGTTCTAGCAACTGCTCCTGCAACGATAGGCCAATTCATACCTTCTGCCGGTCAATGGAAAAACGTATCATTGGATCTAAGTGCTTACGATGGACAACCTACCGTATCATTTTCATTTGACAATCTATCCGGATGGGGCAATTTCCTTTACCTGGATAATATTAATGTGACCACTTCAACCCCTACGACCTGTAGTGTGGCATTGAATACAATGGATGAAACCTGTTTTTCCGATTGTGATGGTTCAATTACAGCTACCGGCTCCGGAGGAACACCTCCTTATTCCTATGTATGGAATAATACTCAGACTTCTTCTACAATTTCCAATCTTTGCCCCGGAACCTACACGGTCACCTTATCAGATGGTAATGGATGTACTTCCAGTGCATCTACAACGATAAATGGTAATTCGCAGATTCTTGTAAACGTAACGGAAACGGCAACTTCTTGCTTGGGTAATGATGGTGTGGTTTCAGTTAATGTAACCGGTGGAACAGGCAGCTACACTTATATTTGGAATAATAACAATACAACAAACACTATAAACAGCCTTACTCCCGGAACATATATAGTTACTGTTACAGATGGGAACAATTGTACCACAGTCGCAGATGCATTCGTTCAGGATGGTTGTAATTGTAATATCAATGTGTTTATTGATCCATTGGATGAACAATGTGCTGGAGATTGCTCCGGTATTATCACACTCATCCCTTCAGGAGGAACTCCCCCATATGACTATATCTGGTCGGATAACCAAACCTCCGATGTTGCAGACAATCTTTGCCCCGGCACTTATACAGCTACTGTTACTGATGCCACAGGTTGCTCAACTACAGCTTCAATCTCAATAGGAACAACAAGTGATTTAACTTTGGCTACTTCATCAACAGATGAATCCTGCCAGGGTAATGATGGTACAGCAACGGTTCAGGCAACCAGTGGCATAGGTACATATACTTACCTATGGAACAACAACGGCACGGATAATAACATTTCCAATCTAACATCAGGTAACTATACAGTTACCGTCACAGACGGATTGAATTGTACTAGCACTGCAGTGGTTTTGGTTGGAAATGACTGTGGTTGCAATATGGCAGCAAACAATCTCATACTAGCGGAAGAAAGCTGCCCCGGCGTCTGCAACGGTTCTGCACAGGCAATAACCACAGGAGGAACACCTCCATATTCTTACTTCTGGCCGGACAATCAAACTACCGAAATAGGTATAAATCTCTGTAATGGCACATATGATGTAACCATTATTGATGCTGTAGGATGTGCTGCAACAACGACAGTAATCATCGGTGTTGGACAAGGTTTGGCAATTAATGGAACAGCAACGCCCGAATCCTGTACCGGTAATGATGGAGCAGCTACGGTATCGGTTACCGGAGGAGATGGTAATTACAATTACTTATGGAACAATAACGGAACAGATAATGTAATATCCAACCTCCCCTCCGGCAACTATACAGTTACTGTTACTGATGGTTCAGGTTGTTCGGCTACCCAAATCGTCTTAGTTCCGGATGGCTGTAATTGTAATTTGATCATAAATATGGATGGTCAGAATGAAAATTGTCAGGGTGCGTGTGATGGTAACGGTTTTGCCAATGTTACCGGAGGAACACCTCCCTATACTTTCCTATGGTCGGACAACCAGACATCATCTACTGCAGACAACTTATGTTCAGGTGCATATTCTGTTACGGCTTCTGATGCAGCAGGCTGTACAGTTGTAGGAGATATATTTATTTCTCCGGGGTCTCCATTTTCAGCTATTGCTACATCTTCTCCGGTCAGTTGCCAGGAGAATGATGGTTCTGCTACTGTGACTAATATTGGAGGTGACGGGCCATTTACTTACTTGTGGAACAATAATGCAACCGATGCCACCATATCCAATCTAACCGAAGGAACCTATATCGTTACAATTACTGATGCTTTGGGATGTACTGCTTCTGTTTCTACAATAGTAGGAGTTGATTGTTCAGCATTTATTTCCATTGTAATTACCCAAACAGATATCTCATGTACAGGTACCTGTGATGGTACTGCAACAGCAAATGTTAGCGGTGGTACTCCTCCATATTCCTATCAATGGACTGGAGGGCAAGTCACTCAAACAGCAGTAAGTCTTTGTCCGGATATTTATAATGTAACTGTTACGGACATCGCCGGATTGACGGAAGAGGCACAAGTCATCATCAATGAACCTAATCCATTGGAAGTATCCATTTCCGGTGGAAATGCCAATTGTGGAACACCTTCAGGATTTGCCATTGCGACAGCCATAGGAGGAACTTTACCATATTCATATACTTGGGATGATGGTACGATGTCTAATGCATTGAATAACCTGAACGGAGGTACATATGTCGTATATGTAACCGACATTGCGGGCTGCGAAGCGACGGCTACCATTACTATAGAAGAGACTCCTGCTTTGGCTTTTACAGGCATTACAACAGACGCTTCCTGTTTTGGAGAAAACGATGGCAATATCGATGTAATTATTACAGAAGGAACACCTCCATTCATGTTTAACTGGAGTAACGGAGAAGTAACTGAAGACATCAACAACCTTTCTGCCGGAACTTATGATTTAATTGTGACCGATGCAGGAAACTGTTCCGGGGGAACAACATTCTTTGTCGGAGAACCCATTGAAATCGTAATCGATATGCAGGTGACCAATGCTACTACAGGAGATGACAACGGAAGTATCATCGCTTCAACCAGTGGCGGCTCGGCTCCCTATACTTGGCAATGGTCGAATGGAAACACCGGTGTTTTCAATGGAAATCTAGCTCCGGGAGTCTATTCGGTTGTAGTGACAGATGCCAATGGATGTTTAATAACGGCAGAAGCCGTTGTTGAGGAGACAACAAACATCGTTGAGCTTGATGTCGTAGAAAGTTGGATGATTTATCCTAACCCCAATTCGGGTTCCTTTAATGTGGATTTGAAACTTCACGAAACAAAAGATATTGAGATTAGGGTATTCAATATTTTTGGGCAATCCATATATTATAGAAACCATAAGAGTAATGAATTGAACACGGTAATGGATTTGAGGCACGTATCACCGGGAACCTACTTTATCCAAATAGTCGTTGATAACTCTAGGATTGTTGAAAAATTAACGATAATAGATTAAATAGTCCTCGATTTATTCGACACATGAAACATCCCGAATTTTGATTTTTCAAAATTCGGGATGTTTATATATAAGTATTGTACATTTTTGCTTGCCAAAAACGGCATTTTTTCTGACTGAAAGGAGGAAAAAGAAACTAATACCCTGAATTCATAAATTCCTGATAGTAAAATCCCGGATTTCACCCATTTGTAAATCCGGGATTTATCATGTTTTTTCATGAATATGACATTAGCTTATTGAATAATATTTACATTTGAGAAGCGAAAATGTATTAATCAAATCAATATTAGAAATCATGAAGCCATATATCGCCAATTTACTAAATGCCATCGTTTTAATCGCCGTGAGCCTTTGGGGTTATTTTTCTGTTCCCGAAGGACAGGAAGCATCTTTTACTGCCCTAATCCCGGCCGCATTCGGCCTTGTTTTCCTTCTTTGTACGCCAATGATGAAAAAGGATAACAAAGTCGTAGCCCATATTGTAGTTTTACTGACCTTCCTACTGATACTTTCTTTAGCGATGCCGTTGAAATCACAAATAGGAAAGGGAGACACTATGGGAATCATAAGAGTAGGACTCATGATGTTGACATCCATAATCGCTATGATTACTTTCATCAAAAGTTTCATTGATGCAAGGAAAGCTAAAAATGCCTAAAGGCATCCTCACACTTTTCGAAACATTTGACATTATTCATCATCTTATCCAATAGATAAAAGAGCATATCTTTGGACAACGTTTGGACATGCGAAAATTCAGATATTCAGGCTATTTATTCATTATCTTGCTTCTCCTCCAGACAAGTTGTATGCCTTATGAGGAAAACACCCAAACCAATATTCAACTTGATTATTCGGATAATACCCTTATCAGGGTAATTGAACATCAAGATAGAAGAAATACGGATAGTCTTGAATATTATCTGAATTCTTCCAATCCTACCTATCGGTATGTTGCATCCCTGGGGCTGGCCTCTTCCAAAGATAAGGAAGGATTAGAATCCCTTTATGGATTGTTGGATGATCCTGTTGACAATGTCAGGGGTGCTGCGATTTATGCCATTGGTCAAATAGCTGATTCAACATCCGTGCAATATCTTTTGGATGCATTTGAAAAACAGGATAGCCTACGGCAATACAATTATTCCAACAGTAATATATTGGAAGCCGTCGGAAGATGTGGAGATATCAACCACTTAAAACTGATGACTTCCATCAAGACGTATAATGAACAAGATACCTTATTATTATTGGGTCAGGCAAGGGGGGTTTATAGATTTGGGTTGAGGCAAATCACCCATCCCAAAGGAACCCACCTGATGATGGATTTTGTAAGTAATCCCAAATATCCACAATCTGTACGCCTAATGGCTTCCAATTACCTTCATCGGATGTCGGGTATTACCATAGACAGTACAGTACACC
>JAHDFN010000032.1:20659-26898 GCA_020628145.1 Saprospiraceae bacterium
ATTGATTTCTGTTTTCGCAGACGAACAAGATCCAAACATAAGAATGACATTGGCTACCGCCATTGCAAGATCGAAACAAGCAGTAGCCCGTGACACTTTGATACATTTTTTTAAAAATGAGAAGGATTACCGGGTAAAATGTAATATCATCAGGGCGATGAGCCATTTCAATTATGAAGATGTTGCTCCGTTCATGTATGAGGCGATGGAAGAACAGCATAAGACGGTTGCCTATTCAGTTGCCGATTATTTTTATCATAATGGTGTATCGGAAGATGGTAAGGTGTATCGGAATATTGCTAGAAAGACGAATGACAATTGGAGGATAAAATATCGGTTATATGCAGCTGCGAATAAAAACCTGAGTGTTTATTATACCCAGGCAAAATCCAATATTACCCTTGATTTAATCCAATTGTTCAATCAATCGGATAATCCTTATGAAAAAGCTGCTATCCTTGCCGCTCTTTCCGAATTCGAATGGAATTATCCTCAATTGAAAGAACTCGGATTGGACAGCAAGAATCCGATACTCAAAACAGCGGGAACGAACGGTTTGGTCAAAATACTGGAAAGCAAACGATTCAAGACTACTTTTTCCGAAACGGCAGGAACTGTTTCCAGAAGAATAAAGAGATATTTGGTGGAAGCATTATATAGCAAGGATGCCGGAGCTATCGCCGTAGCATCCGGTGCCATCCAAAAACCAAAACTGGATTTCAAAGGATTCTTTGCCGCCAAAGGATTCAAATTCATGGACACATTGCTCATGGAAATCCCGCTGCCGGAAGAAATAGAAACCTATAAGGAAATGGAAAACGCCATTGATTTCCTAAAAGGTAAGAAAAAGAAATATTCCAAACCCGCCCATAATCATCAGATGGACTGGGAACTCATCCAAAATCTGAATAACAGGGTCAGGGGCATTATCCAAACCGATAAGGGGAAAATCGTTTTGGAATTCTATCATCAATCTGCTCCAGGTTCAGTTGCCAATTTCATCCGACAGGCCAAAGACGGTTATTATGATGGGAAAAAAATACACCGGGTCGTACCCAATTTCGTAATACAAGGCGGTTGTGATCGAGGAGACGGATATGGTAGCGAACCCTACACCATTCGTTCTGAATTTTCAGGCTTGTATTATGATGATGAAGGATATCTGGGGATGGCCTCTGCCGGAAACGATACCGAAAGCACCCAATGGTTCATCACCCATAGCCCTACCCCACATTTGGATGGCAATTATACCATTTTCGGAAAAGTAAGGGAGGGAATGGATGTTGTCCATCAAATCGAAATAGGAGATGTCATTGAAAAAGTAGTAATCAAATTCTAATCTTATAAAATCCTATCTATGAAAACCACCGCTTTGACTGAAAAACATTTGGAAGCAGGGGCTAAAATGGCCGAGTTTGCCGGTTACAACATGCCTATCAGTTATTCAGGAATAACCGAAGAACATTTTGCGGTAAGAAACGGTGTCGGTATTTTCGATGTTTCCCATATGGGGGAATTCGTTATTTCAGGGCCGTATGCTTTGGAGTTGGTGCAACGTATTACCTCCAATAATGCCTCAAAACTGGAAGTAGGTGATGCCCAATATTCCTGTATGCCCAATCATGAAGGAGGTATAGTCGATGACTTGATTGTTTATCGCCAAGGATATGAAAAATTCCTCTTGGTGGTCAATGCCTCCAATATGGAAAAGGATTGGAATTGGATAGTGGAAAACAATAAGGAATTCAATGCATCGATGAAGGATATTTCGGACGAAATCGCCCTTATTGCCTTACAAGGGCCGAAAGCTATTGATACACTCCGGAAAATAACCCCCATCCATCTGAATTCCATCAAGTTCTATGATTTCAGGATCGGCCGGGTAGGTGGCGTAGATGGAATTATGGTTTCAGCTACAGGTTATACCGGTTCGGGGGGCTTCGAACTTTATATTCCGAAAGAACATGCCTCGAAAATATGGGATGACTTGATGGAAGCAGGAAAGGAATTCGATATACAAGCTTGCGGACTTGGTGCCAGGGATACCTTACGGTTAGAAATGGGATATTGCCTGTATGGTAATGATATTGACGATACTACCTCACCCATCGAAGCCGGATTGGGCTGGATTACCAAACTCAGGAAAAAAAGTCGTTTCAATTCACAAGCTATTTTCAGCCAACAAAAATCCGAAGGAATTTCCAAAACATTAATAGGGTTCACATTGGATGGGAAGCGGGTTCCCCGCAAGGATTATCCCATTGAAGATGGGAAAGGAAGAGCAATCGGAGTGGTAACCAGTGGCACGATGTCTCCGTCATTGGGCTACCCTATTGGGATGGGTTATGTGGAAAAGGAAGATGCTACCATAGGAAATGAAATATTTATCGTGATGAGAAATAAGAAATTTCCGGCAAAAGTGATTAAATTACCTTTCGTTAAAATCAAAGTTGTTAAATAATGATTCAATAATCTGATTGAATTCCATTCTTGAACAACTTCATCCAAAAGTAAATCCCTGACTTTGTTTAGGACGATTATCATATTAATTTTCTCTTCTATCCTTCATGGTGTTTCGGCACAACAGCTTCCCATGTTCCAACAATATCGTAATTTCGGTTTTGTTGTAAACCCTGCTATGTCGGGGACAGAAGACATGGAAGCGGCAGGCGTCCTTTTCCGATACCAATGGACCAAGATGCCCAAAGCCCCCATTACGGCTTTGGCTACATTCGATACCCATCGTTTCAAGGAAGATAATAACATGGGGCTATCGGGTTATTTCATCCATGATAGAACCGGCCCGACCATGACCAATGGTATTGCCGTTAATTATGCCTACAGTATTGAATTTTCAGGTTATAGGAGAGAATCCCATTATTTGTCCTTCGGTGTTCAGGCTGCACTCAACCAGTTTAGGTTGGATGGTTCCGAGTTGATTGTCAATGATGTCAATGATCCCTTGGTTGTAGGTGACAGGAGTTCTTCTTTCCTTCCTGATTTGGGCGTGGGCATCTATTATCACAATCCTTATATCGGTATCGGATTCTCGGTTCCCCAGATATTGGGTTTGACAGGTAATTTCAAGGATGAAGTTGCCGTTTCTCCAATTAATAGGGAAAGACATTTCTACGCCAACATATATGGTAAGATTCCGCTGGGACAGTATGAGGACTCCTACCTTATGCCCTCAATTTGGGGCAAATATGCGTTCCACGCTCCTTTTCACTTCGATTTCAATCTCAGGTTATTATTTGATGAACGCTTCATCGTAGGGGTAGGTTACAATACAGCCAATATGGTTTCCGGAGAATTGGGGATGGAAATCAATACTCAATACCGTTTCGGATATTCCTATTCCACCCAATTTACAGAATGGAACACCTTTCTGGGGGATAGTCATGAAATTCATCTGACTTATATCCTAGACAGTGGAAAACAGTCTTGGTATTAGGGTTTTAACATACCTGAACACCTAGATTAATTCCTTTGAATTACGTTAATCACGCCATAAGTCGATTTCATACACTCAAAGCCTAGTGTACGTTTATTTTAACAGTTATTAAGGTAAAGAGGGACTATATTTATCCCTGAATTGCCTTTTAATTATTCTCTCATAAGTCTTTAAAGCTCCTTCCTACCTTTTGAGGAGCTTTATTTTTTTGCCTGTTCCTTAGCTTTCAATTTTTCCTGTACTTCCTTATACATTTCCTTTATTATCTTAGGGTTTCCTACATACCACTCCATTGATTCATAAAAAGCGAATTCTTCTACTTCATGAATACGGAATATATGTCCATATAATAATTTGGCAATGCTGTCCCTTTGGCTGATTTTGAAGGTCTGTATGGATGCTTCGGCCATATTCACATCTACAAGTAATTCTATCATTTTTTCCTTGTCTATCATTTTTTCGGGTCGGGTCATTTCTCTTTCTTTTCCACAGGATTGAATTGCATATAGGAAAAAACAAATTACCGATATCTTAATTATTTTTGTGATCATTCTAAACGAACCTTATATGTTGCAACAAATAAAATCGGAATTGGAACCCCATGGAACTTCCCTGGTCGCCGTTTCCAAAACCCGTACATCGGATGAAATCCTTGGGATGTACCATAAAGGACAACGAATTTTCGGAGAAAACCGTGTACAGGAATTGGTGCAAAAGTACGAAGAACTGCCCAAGGATATAGAATGGCATATGATTGGACATCTCCAAAGGAATAAGGTTAAGTATATTGCTCCTTTCGTTACCTTGATCCATGCAGTTGATAGCATCAGATTATTAGAGGAAATCAATAAACAGGGAGCAGCCCATGAACGGATTATTCCCTGTTTATTACAATACAAAATAGCGGAAGAAGAATCCAAATTCGGCATGGGTGATTCCTCTTTTGATAATTGCCCCTTCGATGAATTCGAAAATGTGAAAATCGCAGGAGTGATGGGGATGGCCACTTTCACCTCCGATTCGGAACAAGTGCGACGGGAATTCAAAAAGCTGAAAAATATTTTTAATCGGCTGAAGGAAAATATTTTCCAAGACAAAAGTGAATTCTCCGAAATCAGTATGGGGATGTCGGGAGATTATCGAATCGCCATTGAAGAAGGTAGTACGATGGTCAGGATTGGAAGTTTGCTTTTTGGAAATAGAATATGAGCTCATGATTTGAAAACCCAATCCGATTCTAATTATTTGATTATATTGGATGATAATATTCCATTCAAATACCCGGACTTCTCATCATTAATTATTGTGCCATGTTAACATCACCTTTTATTCGCCCTCTCATTATAATCCTAATTCTTTTTTTATCATGCCCTCTTTATACACAGATACAAACCGGAGAAGACATAGAAGGGCAAAGTGCGGGCAGTAAGGCCGGTTCTTCTGTTTCTATGAGTGATGATGGGAATAGGCTCATCATTGGAGAACCGGGAAACAACGATAACGGAAATGCTGCCGGACAGGTCAGGGTATTTGAATGGTTGGCCACCGATTGGGTACAAATCGGGAATGATATTGAAGGAGAATATGGGGCGGACAGGTTAGGCATTGCTGTTGCCATGAGTGGAGATGGAAACACCATTGCCGTTGGGGCTCCGTTCAATGATAATAATGGAACGTCTTCGGGGCAAGTCAGGATTTATAAATGGGGCGGACAGGATTGGGTTTTATCAGGTAGTGAAATCCTAGGGGTTTCGGCAGGAGACAAATGTGGTTGGTCCTTGGATTTCTCCAGTGATGGAAATCGGTTGGCCATAGGATGTACGGAAAGCAGTGCCGCAAGTTATAAAGGGGGCCAGGTTAGGATATTTGATTTTGACGGTACCAACTGGAACTCTGTAGGAAATGCGATAAACGGGACATCCATCAGTGGATTTTTTGGTGAATCCGTTTCTTTATCAGAGAATGGAAGCATAATAGCCATAGGAGCCAGCGATGACGACAGTGCCGGTAATGATCTGGGGCAAGTCAGGGTCTTCCAATATAACGGTTCCAACTGGAATCAGCTAGGTAATAATATCTATGGAGAAAACATGAACACTTATGCCGGACGTTCGGTATCCCTATCCGATTCCGGTTATCGTTTAGCTATCGGAGGCCCCTCAAATACAAATGCCAATGGGAGTACAAGTGGACATGTAAGGATTTATGATTTTAATTCCGGAAACAACACATGGGTACAGGAAGGAGCGGATTTGGAGGGTTCTAATGGTGGTGGTTCGAGATTCGGTACATCCGTATCGCTCTCAGGCGATGGGAACCGAATTGCAATTGGAGCCTTTCTCAGTACGAATGCGAATGGTCAGAATGCAGGTAATGTTCAAATATATGACTGGGACAATGGAACATGGAATAAGGTCTTTGATGATATTTTAGGTGAATCACCATATGATCAATCCGGCATATCGGTTTGCTTGAATAAAAGTGCGGGATGGGTCATCATCGGTGCGAACCTCAATGATGGCAATGGTATTGATGCAGGACATGCACGGGTTTATAAATTGGGATGTTCACCTTCAAGTTATACGGATTTTATTGAAAGTTGTGATGAATATACTTGGATAGATGGAAACACCTACACTTCGAATAATTTTGAAGCAACTTATATTTTAACCAATAGTGAAGGGTGTGACAGTACCATCTTTTTGGATTTGACAATCCATCCGAGTACGACTGAAAACATAAACATCACAACCTGCGAACCATTCGAACTCAATGGGCAGATTTA
>JAHDFN010000033.1:0-1609 GCA_020628145.1 Saprospiraceae bacterium
AAATATACAACCTTTCCTAAAAATTGGAAATACTTTGATTAAGTTTTTTCCTTTAATTATTAATCAATTCATATGAAATCTTACTTTTCCTATATTATGGTAGGAATTGGTTTTCAAATTTAATTTCCAACGATATATTACAGATCTCCACATATTTTGTATTTTCGACATGTGATAAATTATGAACGGAGGCCAGTAGGAATGACTCTTACCATAATTTTGCTGTTTTACAGGTAAACGCTTTTTAGAACTATTTACTATGAACAAATTATTGACCTTAGTTTTAACCCTGTTATTGTGCAATGTATCCATATTTGCACAATTGACCGATGATTTTACTGATGGGGACTTCACCAATAATCCTACCTGGGTCGGGGATGTCGGGAGATTCCAAGTCAATGCCCAAGAACTCCAATTGAATGATGTCAATTTTGATTCTCCTGTTTCCAGCCTTTATTTGGCTGCACCGACACAAGGAGCGACCACTTGGGAATTCTTCACCCGTTTGGATTTCAATCCTTCAGGATCTAATTATGCCCGGATATATCTTAATTCGGATCAACCCGATTTTACCGGTAGCCTGAATGGATATTACGTATATATTGGCGGTACGACCGATAGGGTGGAATTGAGAAAACAGACCGGAACAACGACTTCTGCAATCATCAGCAGTGCAGATGATGTCGTAGATGTCGCTTCTCCCACATTAAGAATCAGGGTCACACGGGATGCGGCCGATAACTGGGAACTTTTGGTGGACTATGCCGGTAGTTCCAATTTCGTTTCAGTCGGAACGGCTGTGGATGATAGCTATCCTTCGGGAACTTTTTACGGAGTAAGATGTAATTATACCTCTACAAGAAAAGATAAATTCTTTTTCGATGATTTTTTCGTCAATCCTGTTATAACGGATACCACCCCGCCCTCAATGGTAGCCGCTTCAGCTAATTCGGCAACGGAAATTGTCGTTACCTTTAATGAACCCATAGATCCTGCATCGGCGGCAGTAGCAGCTAATTTTAGTATTACAGGAGGTTTGAATGTCATTTCATCCATGATTGATCCGACCAATCCCAATGCTGTGATAGTGACGTTGGGTTCTCCTATGACCAACCTGAGTTCATATACTGTCAGTTCAAATGCGGAGGATTTATTCGGAAATGCGGCTTCGGGTACCTCCCAATCGTTTGTTTATGCTATGGCAGTCGCTGCTGCTCCCTTTGATATGATTATCAATGAAATCCATGCTGATCCTACACCTATTGTAGGATTGCCTGATGCAGAATATGTTGAGATATACAATAGAAGTAACAAGGTCTTCGATATGGCTGATTATATATTTGCGAGCGGTGGAGCAGGAGATCAGATGCCTACATACTTACTATTGCCCGGAGAATATGTTGTCGTTACCGACAATAACGACTTGGCCGGATTCGGACCTTTGGGAATTACCAATATAATCGGAGTGGCCTCCATGGAAGCACTTTCTGAAGATGATGTGGCTACCCTTACGGATTTGTCCGGAACGATTATCCATCAGGTGACTTATTCCGAAGATTGGTACCAGACACCCGGAGCCAGTGATGGTGGTATAAGTTTGGAATTGATC
>JAHDFN010000033.1:1619-26890 GCA_020628145.1 Saprospiraceae bacterium
CAATCCGGATAATCTTTGTGCCAATGCCGAGGATAATTGGTTGGATTCAAGTGATCCCTCTGGGGGAACTCCGGGAGCCCAGAATTCTGTCTATGACAACACTACGACTTCTACTTTGGAGGTTGTTGATGCCATCGTTCAACCTGATGGTAGCATATTATTGAATTTCAGTGTACAGGTGGATGCTGCCGGAGCAACCAACCCTGCTAATTACAATATCAATAACGGTCAGGGCAGTCCTGCATCGGTCGTATTGAATACCACGAATTCCGTTATAATCACTCCTTCTTCTCCTTTGACATCCAATACCCAATATACCGTAACAGTAACCGGTTTGGATGATTGTTCCGGTTTGGGAAGCATTAATCCGAATGCCAATACAGCTTCGTTCATTGTAACTGAGCCAGCAGAACCTTTCGATTTGATGATCAATGAAATCATGGCTGATCCCAGTCCTCCGGTGATACTGCCGGAAGCGGAATATATTGAAATATATAATAGAAGCAGCAAGGCGATCAATTTGGAAAATTATACGGTTTCCAGTGGTTCTACTCCTCAATTGCTTCCTGCGTATATTCTTTTACCCGGAGAATATGTCGTAGTATGTGATGATGGAGATGTGGTTGATTTCCAAAATCTGGCGATTAATAATGTTATCGGAGTAGGAAGTTTTCCGAGTTTGTCCAATGATGGAGATGTAGTTACCTTGACGGATGATATGCTGACTTTGATCAATGAAGTGAATTATGATAGGGATTGGTATCAGGATGGGGACAAGGATGACGGAGGTTATTCCTTGGAATTAATCAATCCTGAAAACCCTTGTGATATTTCTGCGGCTAATTGGAGGGTAACAAATAGTTCGACAGGTGGTACGCCCGGTTTGGAAAACTCCATTTTCGATACTTCTACCGGTACACCGGCTTTACAAGTAATAAGTGGGGCATTTCTTAATCCATCTCAGGTTGTTGTCAATTTTAGTAGCTCCCTAGATGTAACCGATGCAATCGATCCGACCAATTATACTATTGATAATGGTGTAGGAAATCCGACAACGGTTACCTTGACTTCGGCCAGCTCGGTAGTATTGGAATTTGCCACGCCCCTTTCGGGCAATATTTTATATACGGTTACGGTTGCAGGTGTGAATAATTGTAATGCCTCTCAAAGTATTGATCCTAATGCTAATACTGCATCTTTTAAATTACCTGAGCCGGAAGTTATAAACGCTATCATTCAGGATCCGAGCCAAACGGTTGTTATTACTTTTGATACCCCTATGGATCCGGCAACAGTAGGTGATCCGAATAATTATTTCATTGATGGATTGGGTAATCCTACTTCGGTCAATGTGGTTACAGCCCTAGTCGTAGAATTGACTTACCCTGCCGGAAGTTTTGAGAATGGAGGGATTTATGATTTGGAAGTGTCCAATGTCACGAATTTGGATGGGACTGCTATTATTCCCGTTACTGTCCCTATCGTTTATTACATTCCGGTCGCCATTGAACGATATGATATTATCATCAATGAATTCATGGCGGATCCTACAGATAGGGTAGGATTGCCGGAAGCCGAATTTGTAGAGTTATACAATAGAAGTGACAAGATTATCAGTGTCGAAGGATTTACTTTGGTGAGCGGAACATCGTCCTCTTCTTCTTTCCCCTTGATTGTCCTTAACCCAGATGATTACCTGATTGTGTACAAGGATGAAGAAGGTATCAGTTTTGATAATTTCGGAACGAATGCTCCTTTGGCCAGTTATAGCGGACTATCCAATGCAGGAGATGATGTGGCTTTGGTAGCTCCGAATGATGAAGTCATAGATGCCTTGGAATTCGATTTGACTTGGTATCAGAATACAGCCAAAGATGATGGTGGATATTCCTTGGAACGAATCAGTCCTTTTTCTCCATGTGAGGGAGCCGAAAACTGGAGGGTTTCCGCAGATACTTTAGGAGGAACGCCTGGAAGCCGGAATTCCATTTTTGAAGAATTAGTGGATGATAACCTTCCTGATATAACAACGGCATTTCCTAATAGTGGAACGAACCTGGTTTTATCATTTACAGAAGCACTTGACCTACAGACTGCGGCGGATCCTAGTAATTATAGTATAGATAATGGTATAACCGTAATTGCCGCCAATCCTATCCCTCCATTATATGATCAGGTAGAGTTGGAGCTGGGAGTCCCGCTTCAAGAGAATACCTTATACGAAGTAAGTATCGCTTCTACCCTGACAGATTGTATTGGGAATGAATTCGGAATGATTAATACTGCTTTATTCGGATTGCCTGAAACGATAGAAGAAGGTGATATCATTATTAATGAAGTTCTTTTCGATCCTGCTGTAGGTGGGGTTGATTATGTAGAATTATACAATAATTCCAATAAGTATATGAATATTGGCGATTTGGTGATTTTAAATGATGTGGCCGGAAGTTCCCCTTCCAAATTGATAGAGCATAATTATTTATTATTTCCTCAGGCCTATGTGGTTCTGACTCCGAATCCGGCTGATATAATTGAGAAATATACCGTTCAGAATGAGAATGTATTATTGAAAAATGACTTGCCGACCTTATCTCCTGATTTTGGAAATGTTACATTGGTTACCATAGGTAACGTAATTGACAAGTTTGACTATAAGGAAGATTATCACTTCGAATTGATAGATGAAACCAAAGGGGTTTCTTTGGAAAGGATCGATTTCGATGTTTTTACGAATACTCCGGATAACTGGCATTCGGCTTCTACCAATGCCGGATATGGTACACCTACCTATGTGAATTCTCAGTACTTGTCTTCCGAAACTACCGGTTCCGATATATTTACACTTGAGGATAATACCTTCTCGCCAGATAATGACGGTTTCAGGGATTTCTTGAAATTGGACTATGCTTTGGATGGTAATGACTATGCTGCCAATATCAATGTATATGATGCCAAAGGAAGGAAAATACGGGATTTGGTTGAAAACGAAACTTTGGGTGCCGAAGGATTCATTCAATGGGATGGTATCAATAATGATGGGGAAAAAGCCAGAATCGGTATCTATGTCCTTTGGATTGAGTTATTCAAACCGAACGGCGATAAACAATATCTGAAAAAGACCTGTGTTTTGGGTGGTCAATTCTAAATGTAAGTCTAACATTTGATGATAAACAAAAAAACATCCTATTGGAAAATAGGATGTTTTTTTGTTTAAACAACTTCGGGTTAAAATTACTTCACTTTCAAAATTGTCTTTTTATAAGATCCTTTTTCAGTTTCCAATTCTATAAAATAAGTACCGGCAGCCAAAGAAGAAGCATTGATGGTTTTCTTTTGAAGTCCGGCTGTTCTTAATCCCAAATCCTCTTGTAAAACCAATTGACCGGCAGCATCGAAAATCTTGAGTTGCATCTCATGATTTTCATAATTGAAAAATTGTAGATAAATATTTTCCACAACAGGGTTCGGATGTACTCCGATAAAGGCCAACTCATTCAAATCCTCATTGGAAACGGGAGTATTGTCATAAGGACGTGGAGCTTCCGGAGCATAGATGGCCTGATTATTAGGATCTCCTTCGGTTGGGGCAGAAGTAGAATTCACATGACGGGTTCCGTCATCGGTGTACCAAGAACTGGCATGGCTTTCATTAGCTGTTTCATCACTGACATTATCAATGAAAAACCAATCTGCCTGACAGCGGGTATCTGTAAGGTTAAGGATGAAATAACCCCGTTCCACCAAGTTCAACCATTTGATATGGGGATTTAAAGTAGTAACAAGTCCTTCGCCTACGGAAAAAGGGAAAGAAGGAGAGGTCACACTTGTAACAACGAATTCCACGCCGGCCGAGTTGTCACCGGTATTCTCGTTATAGTTATTCATAGGTAAATCCATAGCCCAGGATGTATGGATATCTCCGGTAAGGACAACCATATTCGGAACATTATTGGTGACGACATAAGCATGTAGTTTATCCCGTTCGGCGGGGTATCCGTCCCATTGATCATTATTGATAGGATTTCCGAAAGCTTCCAATGGCCCCATCATTACCTGCTGTCCCAATACTTGCCATTTGGCAGTGGAATTTCCAAGACCGTCTATCAACCAATCATATTGGGCCTGACCCAAGATTGTCCTATTCTGATCACTTTCATTCTGACCCTGTTCCTGACGTCCGATTAGCCGGGTATCCAAAATGAATAAATCCAACAAATCGCCATAGGCCAATTTTCTGTAAATTCTTTCTTCATTTGCAACATCAGGCTTTCTCAACGGCATCCATTCATTATAAGCCTGAATCGATGCGGATTTACGCATGAACCAATCCCCCTCTCCCGCATTATGGTTTTCAGCACCACCTTCCCAGGAATTATTGGCAGATTCATGATCGTCCCAAGTAGCTATGATAGGATATTGCTGATGTAATCTACGGAGCTGTGGATCAAGTTTATAATAACTGTGTCTCATCCGATAATCAGAAATATTCAGGATTTCCGTTGTCGGTTCATATTCACGTACATCACCGTATTCTCCATTGCCATATTCATAGATATAGTCTCCGAGATGTATGACGGCATCTATATCATTCCTGTCCACCAATTTGTCATAGACATTAAAATAACCGTGTGCGAAATTAGAACATGAAACTACTCCGAACCGGAGCGCATCAACACCGGCAGTGGGTGCGGTCTTCGTCCTACCTCTTAAAGAATAACTATCGTGACTGAAGAAATCATAGTAGTAAGTAGTGTAGGGAGATAATCCGGTGACATCTACCTTAACGGTGAAGTCGTTTTCCCCATCGGTTACCGTCCAACCTTCAGCAACGACATTGGTCATGGAAGTATCGGTAGCGACCGTATATTTTACATGGGCCTGAAGGGAGTCTGTGGAAACCCTTGTCCAGATAATAACGGAACTGGGAGTTGGGTCACCGGAGGCAACTCCATGGAAAAAAGGATCTAGTCCATCCATTTGGCCAAAACGGTTTTTTTCGTAAAAATCGCCTTGAGAAAAAGAAGGAATTAGAAAAGTAATTAGAAATAAAAAGGTTAGGAATTTTTTCATATCAGCTAAATATTATGTGTTATATCAGCAAATTTAAACAATCATGCAGACTATCCCTCCAATGAGGGATATCCAATTTGTAGTTTTGCTTGATTTTTGACTTATCGAGGACGCTGTAATGTGGTCTAACCGCAGGAGTAGGGTAGTCTTTGGTCAAAATGGCATTCAAACGGCAATCCAATTTCTTATATCTGAATATTTCCTTGGCCATATCATACCAGGATGTTACACCTTCATTACTGTAATTAAAAACACCGTAATGGGCTTCTCCTTTTTCACATTGGCTGATGATAGCTAATAGGGTTTGGGCTATATCTCGGGCATAAGTAGGTGTGCCGACCTGGTCATAAACTACGTTGAGTTGTTCTTTTTGCTTGCCCAAACGTGTCATGGTTTTAATGAAATTCCTTCCGAAAGAAGAATATATCCAAGAAGTTCTAAGGATAATCGTCTTCGGATTATAACTCATCGCAGCAAAATCTCCTTGGAGTTTCGTTGTGGCATAGACCCCTTGGGGGGTTGTCGGGTCGGTTTCCTTCAAGGGTCTATTGATATTATTATGATAAACATAATCTGAAGAAATATGGAGTAAAGTAGCATCATTTGCATTACAGGCTTCTGCAAGATGCCTTACACCATTGATATTGACATACCGAGCATCATTCTCTTCTTCTTCCGCCTTATCTACAGCAGTATAGGCGGCACAATTGATACAATAATCGAACTTGTGTTCCTCAAAAAAAGAATTTACTGAGGGTTGTTGGGTAATGTTGAGTTTGGAGGAATCTGTGAAAATGAATTCTGCATCATGGGATTCTGCCAAAAGTTCCAACTCGGAACCGACTTGGCCATTACAGCCCGTCACAAGTATTTTCATGGTTTTTATGGTTTGTTTTTATATCAGTTATTAAAAGGATAGCCGATAGCCAGATTGAAATTGAGATCCCTTATGACCAATTCATTAAAAGATCGGTATCTCCAATAAGAACCATCCTCGTCATAATAATTGTTCCGAACAGGATATCCCAAATCAAACCTAAGGATGAAATAGGAAAAATCGAAACGGACACCGAACCCTGTACCTACGGCAAATTGTTTCCAAAAATCCTTTGAAATCTGAGCCAAGGGTCTGTTATCGTCTTCCCTAAGTAACCAAACATTACCGACATCTAGGAAAATGGCTCCCTCCAATAACCAGAACATATCGAATCGATATATTCATTTCCATTCTCAGGTCGCCTGTTTGATAGAAAGGGACATTATTATTAGGATCATTGGCTACTTCATCATTGAACCCACCGGGGCCTAGTTGGCGGATACTCCATGCACGGATGCTATTGGGGCCACCTACATAAAATTGTTTTACATAGGGAACGACTTCGGAAAAACTACCATAGGGGAAAGCAATGCCCCCATTGGCTCGGAATGCAAAAGCCGAGCGGGGGGAGATGGTTTTGATGTATCGTTGTTCCAATTCGAATTTCAGATAGTTGGCATACTTTAGGGAATCGAATAAGAGCCACTCTTTTTGGGGTGCGAATATTTTGTTGATGGACAATATCTCCATTCCCGAAACTTCCCCTGACATACGGGTTGACCAGTCAATACTGTTGTTTTTTGGTTTCCCGGTATAAGAAGCCTGGACATCCCTGAAAAAAATACCTGTGAATAATTGTTTGGCAAAACTGTTTTTCAATAAGGTATTCCTGGTCAGAATGGAATCGAAAGCCATTTCTATATTGGGATTGAAATAAGTCAGGCCGGTTTGGGTAAATTTAATCCGCCATTGGTCATTGGGTTTGATATTGTATCCGAAGGAAGCATCAAGGGAATTATAGTCATAGAACCCACGAAGATTGAGGTAGTTGTACCCCAATTTAATTCGAGTAGAAGCGGTTTCTTCCAATTTTTCCAACCGCTTTTTAGGAAGGACCTTTATTTTACTCATCAAATGGAAAATCCCCATATAGTCCACGAATTTCGGGATATTCAATTCAGCCGAGGCACTGACATCCACCGAATTGAATAATCGGTTGTCGCTGTCATTTATGGCAAATTCAACTCCTCCCTGCAAATCCATAGTCAGGATTTCAGCACCTTTGAAAAGGTTTTTGTTTTCATAATTCAAACTAAGGGCAGTCCCAATGGAGGTATTATTGCTGACAGAAGTATTATTGGCCGTATTCAATTCCAAATCCGCCCCTAAAACCTGTTTTTTCTTGGAAGGGAGAAATATTTTGAAATCCACTATTCCCGGTTCGTTTTCTCTTTTGATGGCTTTGATGGAAATGAATTTATAAATACCCAAAGATCCCAACCTTCTCTTGGTTTTGATTTCGTTGTCTAGTTTGTAAAGCTCTCCGGCAATGAGTTTGACATTCCTTTTCAAGACGGGGTATCGAATATCAGGTGTGCTTAATTCAGGGTTGGGGATGCTCATATAAGTGACCCCATCTATGTTTTCGTCTTCTTCATATAATTCAGTATATTCAGGGAAATAATTGGGATAAACCGAAACCTTTCCGATATTATATAGTAAATGTTCTGATTTGTTTTTGGGAGTAAGTACGGTAAGTGTTGCCTTAACCTTATAATCCTGGGTATCGACGGCAAGGGGAGTAATATGGTTTTTTGAAAAATCCAAGTAGCCCAGATTTCTCATTTGGTTGACTAGCCGCCCCACTTCTTTATCATATAATCCCACATCAACTGCTTCACCGGATTTGAGGTAACTTTTATCTTCAATATCATTTAGAATCCGTTGAATATTTACATCATTGGATCTGAAAAAGATGCTATCAAATAAATATTGTTGTCTAGGGTAAACTGTAAATATATTGTAGGCAAAGTGTCCTTTGGTTTTGGTCTTGTGATCCACTTGTGCATTGAAATAACCTTTATGTTGCATATGGCTTTGCATAGCCAATGCCGTTTTTTCTGTAAGTCTTTTATTATGTATGGATGGGGGTTCGGCAATGACCCTTTTTACCCAGTTGTCCCACTTCGTCGTATCCGATGGAGATTGGTTTTTATAATAAAACCATAATCGTGTCCGAAAAATACCTAAGAATTTATCATTGGGAACCTGTTTGTGATAATTGGCCAAATCGTATTTCAAGGAATTCTTATTCTTGATTTTCTCATTGGAATCGAATTCAATAGTGTTTTTGTTTAGCAATTTTTCATCCTCTTGTAAATATTTGGTAGTATTACAGCCCGAACCGAGCAATAGGATGACTATTGTGGAAAAAAGGAAGATTATGTTTGGTATTCTCAACAAGTATCCTGATTTAGCCGATTGCCCAAATGCTTTCAAAAGCCAAAATTAAGTATATCCGTTCTTTAGAACGCAAAAAGAATCGCCAAAGGTATGATAAATTCGTTGCTGAAGGAACGAAAATCATATCGGAGATGCTTCTTTTCCCCGATTCAAAGATTGAAATGATAGTTGCCCATGCAGAGTGGTTGGAAAATAACGGCCATCTTTTTTCTGATACCCATTTAATCGAAGTGAGTGAAAAGGAACTGAAACAGGTTTCATTCTTGGAATCACCCCAAGGGGTTTTAGCCGTGGCCACTCCTCCTAAATATACAATGAATGAAAAGATGGTCCGTAAGGATATATCATTGTATCTAGATGGTATTCGGGATCCCGGAAATATGGGGACAATCCTAAGAATAGCCGACTGGTTTGGAATAAAGCATGTCTTTATGGGAGAAGGAACAACGGATCCTTTTAATTCGAAAGTCGTTCAGTCTTCTATGGGAGCATTCCTCAGGGTCAATTGTATTCCTTTAGGAAAGGAAGAATTACTGGATAAATTCAAGGAGGTTAGGATTATCGGAACGGATATGATGGGTAAGAACGTATTCGAATTAGAACAAGAAGAAAAAAAAGGCATTATAGTTATAGGGAACGAAGGAAAAGGTATTTCCGAAACTTTAAAGAAAGCCATCAGTTATTGGATTACCATTCCTGGAAAAGGACAAGCAGAATCTTTGAATGCAGGTGTTGCTACAGGAATCATTTGTGCAGCCCTTCGCAATTGATAATTCCGAATAATGGCATATCCGTTTCATTTTGTATTTTTGTACGGATTCCTAGAATGTGTGGATATTCTTCTCCATACTAATAAATAATAATAGATGCTTGCAACACGAAACGATTTGGATAAGGAAATTTTGTTGGATGCCTTTCTCAAAATGTGTACGGCAAAAACAATGGCGGAGGTGTATGAGGAGAATTTCAAATTCGTTTCCAAATATGTACACGCCACTTCAAGGGGGCATGAAGCCATCCAGTTGGCTGCCGGAATGCAGTTGCTGCCACAGGACTATGCCTATCCGTACTATAGGGATGATGCAATGTTGCTTGGGATTGGAATGACTCCCTATGAATTGATATTGCAAGTACTGGCAAAAAGGGATGATCCCTTTTCAGGAGGCAGGACTTATTATTCACATCCCAGTCTTAAAGATGAAGACAAACCCAAAATACCCCATCAGTCCTCTGCAACGGGAATGCAGGCTATTCCGGCTACCGGAGCGGCAATGGGAATGCAATACAAAGAGATTTTCGGATTGGGAGAATCCTACAGCCAAAAACCTTTGGTACTTTGTTCTTTGGGAGATGCAAGCATTACCGAAGGGGAAGTGAGTGAAGCATTTCAAATGGCTGCCTTGAAACAATTCCCTATTCTATATCTGATTCAGGATAATGATTGGGATATTTCTGCAAGTGCGGATGAAATCCGGGCTCAGGATGCCTACGATTTCATTCAGGGGTTTCATGGTATAAAGGCGGAAAGAGTCAATGGAAGTGATTTTTCAACTTGTTATATTGCAGTCAGGAAAGCCATAGAATATATTCGGACGGAGCGTCGTCCTTATCTCATCCATGCGAAGGTGCCTTTATTGAACCACCACACTTCAGGAGTACGAAAGGAATGGTACCGGGATGATTTGGAAGAACATCAGACACGAGATCCATATCCACTGCTCCGCAATCACCTACTGGAATCGGGAATAGAAGAGCAGACAATCATAGGTATTGAAAAAGATGTGAGATTGGAAGTTGAAATGGCTTTGGAAAAAGCACGAAAAGCAGAAGATCCCAGACCTGAGGATATTTATACTTTCGATTATGCCCCTACACCTGTATTGGAAGAGCAAGGTATAAGGGAACCGGAAGGAGCAGATGAAGTTGTGATGGTGGATTGTGCATTGTTCGGTGTAGAGGAATTGATGAGAAAGCATCCCGAATGTTTACTATATGGTCAGGATGTTGGAGGAAGATTGGGGGGAGTGTTCCGTGAAGCAGCGACCCTCGCCCAAAAATTCGGAGATGACAGGGTGTTCAATACACCGATACAGGAAGCCTTCATCGTGGGCTCAACGGTCGGAATGTCCGCAGTCGGATTGAAACCGATTGTCGAAGTACAATTTGCAGATTATATCTGGCCGGGACTTAATCAATTGTTTACGGAGTTGAGCCGTTCATATTATCTTTCCAATGGGAAATGGCCGGCAAGTATGATATTACGGGTTCCCATCGGAGCCTATGGGAGTGGTGGGCCTTATCATTCTTCCAGTGTCGAATCCATTGTTGCCAATATTAAAGGGGTTAAAATTGCATATCCTAGTAATGGTGCGGATTTGAAAGGCCTAATGAAAGCGGCCTATTATGATCCTAATCCCGTCGTGATTTTTGAGCATAAAGGATTGTATTGGTCAAAAGTAAGGGGAACGAATGCAGCGAGAACCCTTCTTCCCGATGAGGATTATATCCTTCCTTTTGGAAAAGCGGCTTGTGTATTGGAGGCGGATAAGGAATCAGAAATGAAAGGAGAGACCATAGCGGTTATTGCTTATGGTATGGGAGTCCATTGGGCGCTCAATGCTGCTAAGGAATATAAGGGCAAAGTCGAAATCATAGATTTAAGGACATTGAATCCTTTGGATGAGAAAACCGTTTTTAATGCTGTAAAGAGACATGGCAAATGCTTGGTGATAACGGAAGAGACGATAGAAAACTCCTTTGCCCGTGCTTTGGCAGGTAAGATTCAAGAACAATGTTTCGAAAAATTGGATGCTCCCGTTATGACCATAGGAGCCATTAATGTTCCTGCTATTCCATTGAATTCCGTTCTGGAAGAAACGATGTTGCCTTCTATTGAAAAGATCTCGGTAAAAATGAAGGAACTGCTGGATTATTGATAGGGAATATTTGGAATTACATGTCCCTATAAATCGAATCGTCATTGACCGCCGTTATATTCATAGCAGGGTTTTCGACTTTGGAAATAATATCTTCCATGGGAACGAATTCTCCGGTCTGTGATGAAATCTGTTCCCCTCCCTGTATCCTCGTTTTCTTGGCATAGTCCACTTCGGTCATGGTATAATAATCTGCACTTCGGTTTAAACTGAATAAATAAGACAAATAATAACCGTTTTTTTCCTTATCGTATTTGAAACTCAAGGTTAATTCATGTGTCATCCAGCTCAGAAACCAATCTATCACTCCCTCTTTTTTTACTTGGATATGAGCCAAATCCAAATCATCGTAATTCAATGGACAGGAAATCAATCCGGTATGATCCATGACATTGTAAACTCCTTTTTCATTGGCATGGAAAATCATCAATCTTGACTGGTTTTTTCCATTGTGTGCCAATAGGATATATTCGTTTCTTCCATCTCCATTCAAATCGGCTTCAAGATGAACAGGCCCTTCGGCCTCAATATTAATACAAGCATATTCTCCTTCCGGAAGCATATCTGCAACATTGGCTGGTAGATAGGACTTTACATTATGTCTGATAGTTCTGATGTATTCCTCTTCTTCCTGTTTAAACTTTTCCATCAGTGAATCAGGAATCTCGGTACTAGGAGGACTATCCGTTTGTGTAATATTTGATGTATTTTCGGATGATGTTTGTTGCGGTTGACAAGAAAATAAGATGATTATTGCAAATAGAAATGTTAGATATCTGAATTTCATAATGATTTGCTTGAGATGAATGAAAATCCAAAAATAATGAAGAATATCCTTTTATTGTTGTTGATGGCATCAATCTTTTTTTCATGTAGTCCGGATAATAATAAGGGAATTCCTGAACAGGAGTTTGAAAAGGTGGAATCGAAAAATAAAATATACCATATCCAAAATCGAATTCCTCATCAACATTCCAAATTAGGAACAGAGCATACTGTTGGGCTGGGTTTTGCCAAAAACCGAGTCAGAAAGTATTTGAAGGAAGGTGATTATGGCAGAGTTGTTTCTACTTGGGATATGTACCAAAAAGATAATCCCGGAAGTTTTGAAGGGCATTTGTCCCAAGCCAAAGCATATTTATGTTTGGAAGATACGAAAAATGCGATGTTGAAACTTGCCGAATTAGAGTTGGTATTGGAAGAAAAGATAAGACTAAACAAATTCAACGCAGCATACATAGTGAGTTTGGCTACGGTTTATAAATTGGAAGGCCATGATGAAAAAGGGAAGAGGTTGTTGGACGAATATACTCTTCAATTTCCTGAATTACACCTTTTTTCAAATCAATACGATCAAAGAAATACTTGGGATTATCTACCTTGTAATGAACAATAGAACACTGTTTGTAATTTCATAATAGGATTTTCCTGTTTACTTGTATCCATCATTTTTTATATTTTTGTAAAATTAAATTCCAAAACACTTCTTAAAATGAACCCTCATATGAATCCTCGCAAAAATAAATTTATGGAACGGATAATTACCATTTGCATACTGGTAATTTGGTTTCATTCCAACATCCTATCCCAAGATAATCCTCCCAATATCATTTTCTTTCTCGTAGATGACCAAGGATGGACGGGTACTTCTGTACAAATGGATGAAAATAGATCCGATTCAAAAAGTGATTTTTATGTTACGCCCCATTTGGAACAACTGGCATCCCAAGGTATGCGTTTTTCCAAGGCTTATTCCCCTTCGCCTATTTGTGGGGCTTCCAGAGCAAGCATTATGATGGGACAAAGTACTGCCAAAACCCGATTGACATTGAACCCTGAAGCAGTCACTCCGAGTTCTGCTTATCTTTTGGACCCCCCAAGGGCTCTTGAGATTGATACTACCGAAGATACTTATGCTGAAATATTAAAAAGATTGGGATACAGAACAGGACATATTGCAAAATGGCATATGTATGGAGGAGGCCCTGCCAATAATGGTTTTGATGCTGAAATTGCAGGCGGTCCTCCAAATCAAGGAGATATGATTGTCGAAAATCCCAAGTCGATTTATAGGATTACGGATAGAACAATGGATTTCATTGCCGAAGCAGTGGCTGACACTGTACCTTTCTTTTTCCAAATCGGGCATCATGCTGTTCATTTGGATATACAGTGTACCCAAGAAATGTACGATTTGTATAATGACTCCTCTCAGCGACCTCTGGGAGTCAATCATCGGGATAAAGGATATGGAGCGATGACAGAAGATTTGGATCGAAGTCTAGGGCAGATAATGCATTTGCTTGACAGCCTTGAAATAACCGATAATACCTATCTGGTTTATTTTAGTGATAATGGTGCGGTCAGGAAGGTTGGTAATGTATTATTATCTCCGAATACGCCATTAAAGGAAGGAAAACTTACCTGTTGGGATGGTGGCCATCGTGTTCCCATGATTGTAAGGGGACCGGGAATCAATCCTGGGAGTCATTGTCATTTTCCTGTAATCGGTTATGATTTGTATCCGACATTCATAGATATGGCGATAAGTAAAGATACCTCCTTAATGGACTCGGTTCTAGTTCCTGAATATGTAGAAGGAGGTAGCCTTTTTCCCACCTTAACCAACGGTGGGCAGTTAACGGCAGATAGGGAAGATCAGGCAATTTATTTCCATATGCCCCACAATTTCATCCCGACATCGAGCCATTATACCATGATGATTGAATATCCATATAAGCTCATTAACTTTTTTGAAACGGGAGAAAAATTATTGTTTAATCTTAATAATGATATTGATGAATCTAACCCTTTGGATAGATGGAATATCATGTCTCCTATGTTGGTGAAGATGAGAAACCATCTTTTGGAAGTGGATGCACAATTCCCTAAACCGGATCCTGTCCATCCGGATTTCAGTGGAATGGGTGAAGACTTGGATATGGATGACCTACCGGATGAATGGGAAATGATCATGCTTTTAACAGTAGAGTACAATGCAGATGACGATCCTGATAATGATGGAGCCTCCAATTATGAAGAGTATCTAAACGATACAGACCCATATGTATATGATCCCATCTATGATGCAAATACCATTCAGTCTGTTTTCGGGTTCGATGCATTCCCTAATCCGGCGGGGGATCTTTTATATATCGAAAACGATTCGGCAGTTTTAAAAGAAATCTCTTTGGATATTTTCGATATTGTAGGAAGGAAGGTGTTTTCTTATGATGGCATGATAGACAGAGTTCATGAATTAAATATTAGTAATTTCAGTCCGGGAACTTACATACTTAAAATCAAGGAAGGTGATATGGAGGGGCTACACAAATTTGTCGTAACCCAATAAACCCTATAAAATACGGATTAATTGAAAACGGTCATTCCAATTTTATGGAATGACCGTTTTGTATATTGAAATGAAAATGGATGATTATGCCAGACTCATATCATTAAAGACACTCATTACTTGACGTACATGCTCTGCCGATTGGTTCAAAAGAGCCATTTCATCATCATTCAATTGAAGTTCGATGATTTCACCAATTCCATTCTTATTCAATTTAACAGGCACACCGATGAACATGTCGTCCAATCCGTATTGACCATTAACATAGGCACAAACAGGGAAGATTCTGTTTTCATCCCTGACGATGGTCTCTACCATTTGAGCAGCGGCTGCACCTGGAGCATACCAAGCGGAAGTTCCCATTAGCTGTACCAATTCGCCACCTCCTTTTTTAGTACGGTTCACAATAGCGGTCAATTTCTCATCGTCTATCATTTCAGTTACAGGAATTCCCGAAACAGTTGTATAACGTGGAAGAGGAACCATTGTGTCTCCGTGGCCACCCATCAATATGGCCTGGATGTCTTTTGGAGATACTTCCAATGCTTCAGCAAGGAAAGCACGGTAACGGGCGGTATCCAGAATACCGGCCATGCCGAATACTCTTGAAGAATCAATACCCGCAGCCTTGAATGCAGCGTAAGTCATTACATCCAACGGGTTCGAAACCACAATGATGATAGGATTAGGCGTGTATTTCAAAATGGATTCCGTAACGGAAGTCACGATTTTTGCATTGGTCGAAATCAAATCGTCACGACTCATACCCGGTTTACGGGGAATACCTGCTGTAATAACGACGATATCGGAACCTGCCGTATCGGCGTAGTCATCCGTACCGATGGTTTTGGTACTGTAATAATCGATAGGGGCTTGTTCCCAGGTATCTAGGGCCTTACCCTTGGCAAAATCGCCTTTGATGTCCAATAAGACGACTTCTTTAACAACGTCTTTATGAGCCAGCACATTGGCACAAGTAGCTCCTACGTTTCCGGCACCGACTACGGTTACTTTACTCATTTTAGGATATTTATTGATAAGATATTTTTAAAATAATGCTGCAAAGGTAGGGAATTGAAAGGATATTTGTCAAAATATTTCCAAACGAAGATGACGTATTAACGGATTGGCATATATTTCTTCAAAGAAAAGATTATGGAAGCATTTTCTTTGGAAAATAGATGTAATGCCTTATCTTTGCGTTCCGAAATTGAGAATCGATTTAAAATTTATATATCATGAAAAAAGGAATCCACCCGGATAATTATAGAATGGTTGTTTTCAAGGATGTTTCCAATGATGAAATGTTCATGACACGTTCTTGTACACCATCCAAAGAAACCATCACAATGGATGATGGACAGGAATATCCTTTGATAAAAGTTGAGATTTCAAACACCAGCCATCCTTTCTTCACAGGTAAGATGAAGTTTGTAGATACAGCAGGTAGAATTGATAAATTCAACAAGAAATTTGCAAAGTTTTCCAAATTCGCAAAGAAAGCAGAAGCGGAAAATGATGATGCCGAAGAATAATTCGAAATTATCATAAAGATAAGGAGTCCCGAATCCATTTAGATTCGGGACTTTTTTATTTTTACATTTCAAAACGAAATTAAACGCATGGTAAAGAACATTATCCTCTTTGATGATGATAAACGAGATCACTTGCTACCGTTGGTTTATACCCAACCGGTAGGTGAGTTAAGGGTAGGTATCATGACCATACGTGAAAAGTGGGAAAAACGGTTGAATGGCCGGGTATCCTATATTACCCAGGATTATCTGGCAGATAAATTCCCATTGAATGTTGAAGATGATAACATCGTTATCAATGGAGGAGTCTGCCCATCACCGATGCTATGTCGTTTAATAGAAGAATTGGAATTCAACGAAGCATTATTGAAAGGAGATGCACTCATCGCCGCACGTTTGGATGCCCAACAATTCAGTCGTCTCATGAGAGATGAGGAAGTCGATAGCCTGAAAGGGTTTGATTTGGAAGATACTCCTTTTATCCATATTGAATATCCATATGATATTTTCAGACACAATGGTATTGCCCTTCAGGAGGATTATGATTGGCTGACCCTTAATCGGGAATCCCAATTTATCAGTTCTACAAACCAAGTGATGGGACGGGAAAATATATTCCTTGAGGAAGGGGCGAAAGTAGAATGTGCTATACTGAATGCTACGAATGGCCCGATTTATATCGGAAAAGATGCTGAAATCATGGAAGGAGCCATAGTCAGGGGAGGGTTGGCCATGAATGAAAAATCGGTTCTCAAAATGGGGGCAAAGATATACGGAGCTACAACATTAGGGCCTTATTGTAAGGTAGGCGGGGAAGTCAGCAATGTGGTTTTTTCAGGTTATTCCAATAAGGGGCATGATGGATATTTAGGCAATTCGGTCATAGGAGCTTGGTGTAATATCGGTGCCGATTCCAATAATTCGAACCTTAAGAATAATTATGCCAAAGTGAAATTATGGGATTACCCTTCTAAGAAATTCAAGCCCACCGGTTTACAATTCTGCGGCCTTATCATGGGGGATCACTCCAAGTGTGGAATCAATACGATGTTCAATACGGGGACTGTCGTAGGTGTGGCTTCCAATATATACGGTGCCGGGTTCCCTCGGAATTTCATTCCATCTTTTTCATGGGGTGGAGCTTCCGGTTTTATGACCCATAAATTGGAAAAAGCTTTAGAAACGGCCAAAATCATGATGGCAAGGCGGGGTATTGAATTATCCGAACATGATCGGGAAATTTTTGCCTATATATTAGGGAAAAGCACTGAATATCGCCCCTGGGAAGCCAAATCCAACTCATGAACCAACCTTTTTGGAAAAAGTGGCTGAGTTACCTGACCGATATCCATATCGAGAGTGTGGCTAGTGATTTCAATAAGGATTTGAATGTCTATTTGGTCAAGGGGAGATACCAGTTGGTAACGAAAAATGCCGTTTATTCCTTCGATGATTTATATATCAATTTCCGAGTAGCTTTTGAACGATTGGACATTTCATCCGGAAAACCTCGAAAAATACTTTTGTTGGGCTTGGGCTTGGGGAGTATTCCCTATATGTTGGAAAACTCATTCGGACTGGCATCCGAATATACAGCTGTAGAAATAGATGAGGCTGTTATATATCTGGCGAATAAATATTCGATGTCCCAACTAAAATCTCCGATTCAATATATATGTAATGATGCTGAAATATTCGTCCAATCCACTTCTGAGCGTTATGATATGATTTGTATGGATATTTTCGAGGATGATTTCATTCCTCCCCAATTCGAAACCTTGGATTATTTGAATCACCTGAATGGTTTATTGAATCCCGGCGGTATCCTTCTATATAATCGATTATCCTTATTGAAGGATGATGTGAAAAGAACGGATAAGTTCCAATCCGAAAAATTTAAAAAGATATTTCCCGAAGGGAAGCATTTCGAAATCAAAGGGAATAGGATCCTTTATGCCGAAAAAGGAAAAGCCGGGAGAAAACAATCTCCCGACTAACCAAAAACCATTACAAAATCACAATATTCTTATTAGTCCTGAACGGCTTATCTGATGATGGAGACCGGCATGTTCCGGTCGTAATTCCCAGTCAATTCGGGTGTTTGTGCTTTTATGGTATAAGTTGTTACATGGGCATGGACGAAATCATACAACTCGGTAATCGTAACGATTTTATTCCGATTCTTATCTGCTTCACCCTTTAATCCCCTCATGAGGAAGTGACTAAATACACCTTGTCTCAAACCACTATCTTCCAAGGAGGTTTCTTCGCTTTTGGAAGACAACATCAAAGCCATTCCTCCCTTCACATCTGTGAATGCCCCATAGAATTTATCTATCGTAGCCTGAACTGTAGAAGAGGAACGCATGGCCAGCATACTTCCAGAATGGCATGCATCGGCAAAAACAATTTTATGCTTGGCTTTACTGGATTGTAAGATCTCTTTTACTTCGGTATGTTTGACCAGGTTCTTCAGACCGTCGAAATCGGAAGGAACGAATGAACCTTGTAAGCCATGCCCTGAAAAATATAACATGACAACATCATTCCTATCGGCTTTGCCATATACTCTTTTCATTGTTCGGAGCATATTCGCACGGGTGGCATCTTCATCTATAAGGACGGCGATCTGCTCATCTTGCAATGCACCACCTTCCGGGCTTTTGAGGAAGGCATACATCCGATAGGCATCATCATCGGTATATTTCAGGCTTTGCATATGGGAATATCTTCCAATACCGACAATTACTGCCCAAACCTTCACTTCGGTACTGTTGACGACTTCGATGTGTTCATCTACAACGCCTTCATCATCTTCGATGATTTCCAACATCTTTCCGTATTTCCATTTGGCACCGATAGTCCGGCCATCCCTATAGGTCATGAACCCTTTTCCATGAGGGGCATGTTTGGCCCATCCACCTGTGTATTTGTCTCCGTTTTGATAATACATTGTTCCTTGCCCAAGTGGTTTGCCGTTTTTATGATCTCCTATATATTTGGAACCATCGGCATAGGTATAATTACCTTTCTCGTTATGGCAAATCTGCTTGTTGCAATTGGGTAAGGATGCTTCAGCAGATGTAGAGCCTCCTGTAGGTGAAACATTGGTTTCCTGACTGGGTTGGGGGGAAGGAGTGGATGATTGATTGGAAGGCGTATTGAAATCTTCAAGGTTACCTCCACCTTGAGAAGTCTCCTCGGTTAGGAATTCTCCATTAGACCAGTCTCCTTTATACTCATAACCGTTTTCATCCGTATATACACCATAACCGTTTTTAGAATCATCAGCCCAGTTTCCTTGATATATGGAGCCATTTTCATAAGTCATTTTCCCTTCTCCGTGCCTTTTGTCCTGCTTGAAATAACCCGCATATACATCACCGCTATGATAGGCATAAATACCATAGCCATGTTTGGAATTATTATTGAATTTTCCATCGTAACGATCACCATTCACAAATTCCATATATCCCTGGCCATGCATATTGCTTTTCCTGAAATGGCCTTGGTATAAGTCTCCGTTCTTGAATTTCATCTTGCCTTTGCCTTCTCGGAAGTTATTTTTCCATTGTCCGACATAGACACCTCCATTGCTGTATTTCAATTTTCCTTTGCCTGTAATCTGGCCATTCTGGAATTGTCCGGTGTAGATAGCACCGCTTTTGAATTTCTTTTTGCCGTAACCGTCCCTACAGTTTCCTGAAAGGCACTGCGACTGTACTTGGTGGGTAATGAGGACTACCGCTAAGACTGACACCCATGTTCTCATATTCCTAAAAGTTTGATTGTTATTAAAGCGAAAATATTAGGTGTATGAGTCTATCTTATAGGTAGCAGTAGTTTTATGTTGAATAGAATGTTTAATAAACTCTTTTGTCTGTCTTTTTATTTTGTTTCGAGGTGAGAAATTGAAAGAAAATATTGTGAAAGTTTTGTTAAGGCCGAATTAACCTTGGTCAAATGTGGGAGAAGGCTTCCCGTAAATAGGCATTGAATTCATAACCGGCCTTATAATATCCGATCAAATTCTTCATGAAATCCTTTTCAAGAATATTGGCGGAGGGTAATTCTGCCATGAAATAAAATTGCTTGTTGGCAATCAGGGGTTCTTTTTCAAAGGTGGTATTGAATTCTTTAGGAATGCGTTTATTCGCTTCTCCCCTTACCATCTCATAATGTTTTTTAAAAGCCGATTTTCCTATGACTTTCTTAAAGCGGGCAACATCATTGTCAATGAATTCCCGAAGGGTTTGAAGTCCGGTTTTATCGATGAAATATGCCCCTCCGCCAATCATCAACCGGCCGGATTCCAAATGAAAGTAATAACCCGGATCATTCGGATTTTTTCTTCCGTTTGGAGCAAATGCAGCAGAAATATGGGTCTTATAAGGTGTTTTGTCTTTGGAAAAACGAGTATCCCTGTATATTCTGAAAATAGCTTTTTTGGTTGGCATATCGATTAAAGGATCGAATTTTCCAACTTGGGCTATCAATTCGGTTACAAAGGCTTCGAATGGAGCTTTCACGTCGGTTTCGTAGTTTTTCTTATGGGTATTGAACCAATCCCGATTGTTGTTTTTTTCAAGTTTCCTTAGGAAGGATAGGATTTCTTTGGATAACATTGCAACCTGTTTTTTATATGAGACGTATAAGCACATGTGAAAATAGGCCGGATTATTGAGGTATTAAATAAAAATAATGCTTTTTAATACTGAGACAAATTAAAAGCCGATATAATAAATTAACTTTATATCTAATTTGAAGAACTTGTTGGAGTAAAATATGATATGTTTTTCCTTCAACTGACTTATGAAAGAGTATAAATGGAATGCCCCGTATGTGAAAATAAGAGTATTTCTCCTTTTGCTACCCATTGCTCGGAATGCGGTACGGATGTGGTGGCCTATCCTTTATTGGAAGATTTGGAAGAACAATGTGTAGATACGCTAAAGGACAAGGTCGCCTTGGAAGGGGATATGACCGAACTCCTCCAACTTCGGCAACGAGATAAGAAGCAATATGATAAGAAGATGGGGCGGATGTACTGGATACTATTGCTGTTTCCCTTGCTTTTTTTCTGGTGTGGTAAGAAAAACATCCCTGTACCGGCTAAAGAGGTGGACAATCCCGTTTTAATCAAAGAGGTGGAATCCTTGAAAAAAGAGAACTTGGAACTGAAAAGGGAATTAGAACTGGCAAGGAATACCGTAGCTCCTTCAAAGGAAGTATTACATAAAGTTGTTAAAGGTGAGAGTTTATCCTTCTTAGCAGAAAAATATCTGGGCGATAAGGGACGTTGGAAGGAAATCCATGAATATAATTCCTGGATCAAAGATCCTGAGCTACTCAGCAAGGGAACGGAAATCAAAATCAAATTGGATGGTAGAGACAATTGATAAAATCAGACGGAAAATTTCGAAACTCCTGGTCAGAATTGCAGAGTTGGAAAATGATGTGAAGAGAGGGAAAGAAAAACACTATCGTTTCAAATATGATTTGGCGCTTAAATTGATACAAAAGAAAGATCGCATAGAAAGCGATTTTCAGAAAAACCTGGCCCAAGCCAACTCCGATTTGGAAAGGGAAATCGAAAAGGCCCGCTTCGATTCCTTTCATTCTTCCTTGATTGAATTGTTGGATGAATTAGAAGTAAGCCAATTGGCCTCACCTTTGGATACCATGGCTGATTTTATTGAAGTCGTAGGAACGGTCAAGTCTGAAAAAAAGAGAAACGGACTGGTTGTGGAAGTCGTTAATCCGGGTTATTTGATAGGTGAGGAACTGATTAGACCCTCGCAGGTTATTGTTGTTCAGAATGATTGACTTACCTTTGTCATTCATAGTGAAAATAATTCATGGATAAGAAAAAAATCAAGAAACCCGATTTCGATTCCTTTATTGCCGTATTTCCCGAATTGGAACTTCCCATTACACTTACGGATGAGAGTCATATGCATTTCAGTGCTTCAAACAAGCCATTGCCACAAGCCCATGTCCATGAATTTATCTTCAAGATAGAGCAATCCGATTTTGATGAATTTACTGAATTCGTTCCTTGTTTTAGGATTCCCAAGACCTATGATTTCCATGCGATTATTTATTGGCGTGCCGGCTTGATGGATTATGAATATACCCTGGCCACTTTTACCAAAAAAGGACAATTAATAGATAAAAGAGTGATTGCAGGAACTAAAGTCCATGATGGACTGTTGGTAAGATCGGTTGCTACCATAGAAGAGGATTGGTTGATCTATGTGGTGATAGGTAGTACCGATGTGGAGGAAAAGGAAACCAATGCCTCAAATAGCCGCTCCTTCAATATGGAATTGCTCGCCACCGGAGAAATCATCATCATCTGATTATCTGCTCATCTGATTGCCTCACTTCAGGTATAACCTATTCCCGATTTTGGGAATCAAAAAACAACACCGGAATTTCCGGTTATTAAATTGAAAAATCATGTCAAGAAAAAAGAAAACCTCTAAAAGTGTAAAAGGAAAAAAATTGACTCCCAAGGAGTTGAAAAGACATATCCTTTTTTTACTGAAAGCGAATCCGAAAAAGAGATTCAATGCTAAACAAATTATTAAAAAACTCAAAATAGCCAATAATTCACCGGCAGTCCAATCTGTGTTGGGAAGCATGGCGAAAGAAAACAAAATCATTGCTTTAGCTGATTATGAATACCGGCTCAATAAATACGCAACCAAAGGTCCCAATGTGGAAGCCTACGAAGGGATTGTGGATATGGCCCGCTCCGGTATAGCATTCATCACCTGTGAAGATTTGACACAGGATGTATTCGTTTCCCAAAAAAACCTGAATTCTGCATTGAACGGAGATAGGGTAAAGGTAGTTGTGACACATAGGAGAGGAAGAAGGCCGGAAGGAGTCATCACGGCCGTTGTGGAAAGGGCGACCGATAATTTTATCGGAACGATCCATGTATCTAAGAAATATGCCTTTGTCATTCCTGATATCAGCAACATGCATCAGGATATTTTCGTACCTATCCGTTCATTGAATGAAGCCACGCATGGCGATAAGGTCGTCGTCAAGGTAGTGGATTGGAGTGAAGGAGAAAATAAAAATCCGGTAGGAAAAGTTCAGACGATATTGTCTGGTACCTCCAAGAGCGATGTTGCGATGAAGACGATTTTGGTCAATAATGGCTTTGATTGGGTATTCCCTGATGAGGTTGTTGCCGAAGCGGATGCCCTGCCTACGGAAATGACAGAAGAGGAAATTGCCAAAAGAAGGGACATGAGGGATGTCGTTACATTCACGATTGATCCGGATACAGCCAGGGATTTCGATGATGCCCTTTCAATCAGATGGTTGGATAATGGAAATTGCGAGATAGGAGTCCATATAGCGGATGTCTCCCATTATGTAAAGCCCGGATCGGCTTTGGATAATGAAGCCTACTTCAGATCAACATCCGTATATCTTGTAGATAGGGTGGCTCCCATGCTTCCAGAAAACCTTTCGAATGGTTTATGTTCCCTCAGACCTAATGAAGACAAATTCACTTTTTCCGCCGTTTTCGAATTCGATAAGAATGATAAGATTGTCGGTCGTTGGTTTGGAAGAACGGTGACTCATTCTGATAGGCGTTTTACTTATGAGGAGGCACAGGAAGTTTTGGAAACGGGCAAGGGGGATTTTGTCAACGAGTTGAAATTCATCAACCGTCTGGCCAAGAAACTCAGGGTGGATAAATTCAAGAATGGAGCGATAGCCTTCGAGGCCGAAGAAGTCAAATTCAGATTGGATGATGAAGGCAAACCGGTTTCCGTATATGTCAAGAAAAGAAAGGATGCCCATTTGCTTATCGAGGATTTCATGTTGTTGGCCAATAAGGAAGTAGCAACTTTCATCATCGAAAAAGGAAAGAAAGTAGATAAGGAAATACCTTATGTATATCGTATCCACGATTCTCCCGATCCGGGTAAATTGGCGGATTTTGCGATCTTCGCTTCAGGCTTCGAATACAATATAGATGTATCGACACCCAAAAGTATTTCCAATTCATTCAACCGCTTGGCAAAGGATGCCAAGGAAAGGGATGATTTGAAAATCCTCGAACCGATGGCTATCCGATGTATGTCCAAAGCGGAATACTCTACGAATAATATCGGTCATTACGGATTGGCATTTCCGAATTATACCCATTTTACTTCACCCATCCGCCGGTATTCGGATGTCCTAGTTCATCGATTATTGGCCAAGAATCTTGAGGATATTCATCGGATGAAAAAAGATGAATTGGAGACATTGTGCAAACATATTTCCAAACAGGAAAGAAAAGCAATGTCGGCCGAAAGGGAATCCGTAAAATATAAACAAGTAGAATTCTTACAGGATCAAGTAGGGGAAATATTCAAGGGAATTGTTTCGGGCATGATCGAGAGAGGTATTTTTGTGGAATTGACGGCCAATAAATGTGAAGGATTTATTCCTTTCGATACCTTGGATGAAAGATATGTCATCCAAGAAGGAAGATTGAAGGCGAAAAGCGTTTCTTCGGGGGAGGAAATAAAATTGGGAGATGCTCTGACCGTAAAAGTAATCAAGGCTGATTTGGATAAGCAGCAAATCGAATTGCAGTGGCTCGAAGATGAATAATCGAATTCAAAATCCGTAAATGGAAAATGAAAACATCATAGATGACGGTATTTTTGGTGACTGGAATTCCTTTTTGGAACGAAACACCCCATTGATCCGATGGACGGGAATACTGTCTTATGTCCTTGCCTTTTTATTGGTTTATGAATTTTTTACCGGCATATACCGGATGTTTACACAATGGGTCGTCTTATTATCAATGGATGACTCCATGTTATTGCCATATGCATGGTTGAATATTTTCGGAACGATTTTCAGGAGTATCATTAATATTTATTTTTTCATTCATCTCCTTTCCTTCGGTAAGCATCTAATGGATGGGGTTGGAACCGGAAATATCGATCCTGTCAAATGGGAAAACATCACTCGCTCTCTAATGCATATCATAAGGGCGGTTGGTTTTTTAGGACTTTTGATGTTGGTGAATTCTTTTATGAATATTGTAATTTCAATTTTTTATTTTTAAT
>JAHDFN010000034.1:0-1856 GCA_020628145.1 Saprospiraceae bacterium
TCCGGCAGTACCATATTGTATAGATTTAATTGAAGGACCATATCTGGAGACGGACGAAACTGTCATGAAAATTTTCAGACCCAAAACGAAATAGAATGAAAAAAGGAAAATTGGAATGGATCAGCTTTAGACCTGATACTCGTAACCTGGAAATTGTAGATCAAATAAATGTTTCTGTGGAAAACGGATTGGAAGGAGATCACTATTCAAAGAAAAATGGAAAAAGGCAGGTGACTATTATTCAGAAAGAACACCTAATAACCATTGCTTCATTTCTGAATAAGGAAGAAATCGATCCTGCCATGACCCGTCGGAATCTCATTGCTTCGGGATTGAATTTGCTTGCACAAGTGAAAAAACAAATCCGAATTGGGAACGATGTCGTTTTGGAAATTACAGGAGATTGTCCTCCATGCGGAAATATGGATGCTAATTTAGGAGAAGGCGGTTGTGATGCCATGATTGGGATAGGCGGTGTTACGGCAAGGGTCGTTCAGGGTGGTGTGATTAAGAAAGGTGATGATATTGTTGAATTAAAATAATGACATGAGATTTTATGCAATAGTTTGTTTTTTCATAATATCTTTTTCGACCTTTGGACAAAAGGCCGCCATTCTAGATAAACCTAAAGTAGATGAGAGGGTAGAGTTGCTAAGTATTGTCTTCAGGTTGGCAGGGAATCGGGAATATAATTCAAAAATATTTTCCAAATATGTTGATGGGATAGAAAATCATTTTGGAAAACATGAAAATCATAAGCTAATAAAATATATAAAGAAAAAACTTCGGAAAAGAGGGATTGGTTTTGATGCGGTAATGTGTATGGCTATCAGTATCTCCGAAGATTATCCATTCGAACCTCTTGTTCCATTTTCTACTGAAATACCTGAAGAAAGGTGGGGGAAGAAAAGAGGGACTAAGTTTTTGTCTTTGCTCAATGAATTTTATAAGGATACTGATTGTACCTCTTTTTTTAAAAAGAATAAAGAATTGTATGCTGAATCATCAAAAAGGTTCAAATCCGTTTTTGATGAATTGGACATAAATTGGTATCAGGATTTTTATGGACAGGAACCCAAAGGTGAGTTTAAGATTGTAAACGGTTTGGGAAATGGTGGAGGAAATTACGGCCCCAAGATTTCAATAAATGGGAAGGAAATTATTTATGCGATCATGGGAACTTGGAGTGTGGATAGTTTGGGGATGCCTCATTATAAACTCAATAGTTATTTTCCTACATTACTACATGAGTTTAATCATTCTTTTGTAAATCATGTTGTGGAAAAACATCATGAAGAATTAAGAAATAGCGGAAAAACAATTTTTAAACCATTGGAAAAGAAAATGGCTTCCCAGGCATATATGACTTGGGAAACCATGTATGCCGAAGCCGTTGTCCGGGCTGCAGTGATTAAATATCTCAAAGATCATGATTATGATGATGGTTTTGTTCAAATGGAAACCATAGGTGAAATTGATCGGGGCTTTTTGTGGACTCCCGAACTTGTGTCGCTTCTTGAAGAATATGATGGAAACAGGAAAGAGTATCCTTCCTTGGAAGATTTTATGCCGAGAATTGTGTTGTTTTTTAATCAAGTGGCCTCTGATTTTGCAGGGATACAAAAAAGAATAGAATCAAAAAGACCTAGTGTGGTCAAATTGATTCCTTTTGAAAATGGGAGTGAGGGCGTGGATGCTGCGATTGAAAAGATTACCATTGTTTTTGACAGACCCTTGAAAGGTAAGGGGTATTCAATTAATTATGGAGAAAAAGGGAAAAGTGCATTTCCCGGGATTACGGAAATTAATTATTCTGAAGATAAACGTCAACGAATTGAACATATGTGTGTATGAAA
>JAHDFN010000034.1:1866-26807 GCA_020628145.1 Saprospiraceae bacterium
GAAGATAAGAAATCGGTAATTCTGAAGGTGAATTTGAAAGAGGGTAAAGAATATCAAATGGTGTTGACCGGTATGGCTTTTAAAGCCGAAAACGGATTTGGGATAAATGACTATGAAATTAATTTTAAAACAAAGTGAAAATCACTTTCGTAATTAAACAATGTGATAACAGTAAAAGAAGCGACGGAAATTATTAATGATAATCCGTTGGAATTAAAAACGGAAAAAATAAATTTGGAAAATGCTCCAGGGAGAGTATTGGCCGAGGATGTTTTTGCCGATAGGGATTTCCCACCATTCAATCGTGTGATGATGGACGGAGTCGCCATTTCTTCTTCCGGTTTTTCGCCGGATAAATATTTCCCAATCCAAAATATACAAGCAGCAGGGACGGTTCCCATTCCTTTGGAAAACCAAAACCACTGTATAGAAATAATGACAGGGGCCGTGCTTCCCGATAATACGGATGCGGTGATTCCTTATGAAGAAATGGAAAAAAAAGAAAGCAAAATAAAAATACTTTTATCCGAAGTGAAAAGAGGACAGAATATCCATCTAAAGGGAACGGATCGGAAAAAAGGAGATTTGATTTTGAGAAAAGGGAAAATGACTTCTCCTGCCGAAATTGGTGTTTTGGCAACCGTTGGTAAATCGGAAATTGAAGTATATGTAAATCCAAAGGCGGCTATTTTCAGTACGGGTGATGAATTAGTAGAAGTCGATGAAAATCCGAAACCTTTTCAGATTAGAAAATCCAATGCACATGTTGTAGCTGCGGTTTTGGAAAAAGAAAATATAGAATCCGAAAGAATCCATGTCAATGATAAAAAAGAAATTATTAAATCGGCATTGGAAAAAGCATTGGATAAAAACGATTTTGTTATTTTAAGCGGAGGTGTTTCCAAAGGAAGATATGATTACGTCCCGGAAATCCTTGAAGAAATCGGTGTTGAAAAATTGTTTCATAGAGTACGGCAAAGACCGGGAAAACCTTTTTGGTTTGGTAGGAATGAAAATGGGAAAATAATTTTCGCACTGCCGGGAAATCCGGTTTCTACATTTATGTGTGTACATCGGTATGTCCTGCCCTGGCTTCGATTGTCAATCGGCGGTGGAGAAAAAATATTTCCCTCAGCAGAGTTGGCGGAGGATTTTATTTTCGAAAAAAAACTTCAGTATTTTTTGCAGGTTAAAATCCGATTTTCCAATGAAGGAAAATTAATGGCCTTCCCTATGATAGGGAAAGGTTCCGGGGATTTGGCTAATCTTGTAGAAGCAGACGGTTTCTTGGAGTTGCCTGAAAAAATCAACCGTTTTGAAAAAGGAATGACATTCCCATTTATTTCATTTAGAAATATTTTATAATGAAAAAAAACGAATTCACGCATTTGGATGAAAAAGGGAATCCCTCGATGGTGGATGTAGGGAAAAAGAAAATAAGTCACCGCACGGCCAAAGCCAGAGCCACCATCCATCTGGGAGGAAAAGTGATGACTCATTTAACGGACGGAGAAATCAAAACGAAAAAAGGGCCTGTTTTTCAAACCGCAATTATTGCCGGTGTCATGGCGGCTAAAAAAACAGGAGAATTAATTCCCCTTTGCCACCCTATCGGAATGGAAAATTGTCAGATAGAAATCAAGGTGGAAAACAATAACGTAGTCATCGAATGTACTGCCAGTGTCACGGCTAAAACCGGCATCGAAATGGAAGCGATGACCGGGGCCTCGATTGCCGCTCTCACAATCTACGACATGTGTAAAGCTTTTTCGCACGACCTGATTATCCGTGAAATCAAACTTATGGAAAAAACCGGAGGCAAAAAAGATTTTAAAAGAAATGAATGATTTATGTGGCTTGATCCTAGCCGGTGGAACAAGTAAAAGGATGGGGCGGGATAAAAGCATTTTGTCATACCACGGAACACCTCAATTACTTTTTGCCGCAGAATTACTCCATCATTTTTTTCCTAAGGTTTTTATTTCCTGTCGAAAAAATCAAAAATTCGATTTTCCAATTCAATTCCCTTTGATATACGACCATTATGAAAATGCAGGCCCCTTGGGAGGTATTCTTACGGCAATGGAAAAACACCCCGGTGTTGATTGGCTGGTGTTGGCCTGCGATATGCCTTTGGTTGACAAGGAAGTCATCAAGGAATTATTGAAGTCAAGAAACCTTTCAAAAAAAGGTACTGTTTTCAAAAATAATGATACGGGAAAATACGAACCCTTAATTGCCATTTATGAAAAAAAATCCTTCGGGGAATTCAAAGCGGCTTTTTTGGAAAATAAATGTTCCCTTCAGAAAAATATCAACCCTGATGAATTCGAGATTATAGAAAGAAGTGAAACCGAAATTTTCAAAAATATTAATACGCCGTCCGATTTTGAGGGATTCAAAAAATCATAAAGGAAAATCAAATTAAAATTCCTTTGCAGCCTCCTTTACCGCAGCATAAAGTTTTTCCGTATCGCCCGGCCTGAATTTCCTCTTATGCCATTTGATTTCACCATCCTTGCCGATAATGAAAATCTGGGGAAGCCCGTTCAGCCCTCCGGGCATGACCCACATGTATTCCTTGAAGACATCCCAATATACTTCGAAATTATACCCTTCCTTTTCTACGATTTCCTTGATGCGGTGTTTGTTTTTCGGAAAATCCGTGGAAATGGCCACGAACCTGAAATCGGTTTCTTCCTTCCATGCCGGATAATTGGCCGTCATTTCCCTGAGTTCCATTTTGCATGGCCCGCAGGTGGTCAGCCAAAATGAAATAACCAAAGGCTCATTGACTTCCTTGAAAACATCATTCGATAAGGCTACCTGTTCGTTCATCGTAATCAGGCGGATATCGTGAGGGAAGGTTTTGTTTATTTTTCTGGAGGGATTTCTTTCTTCCTTGAATTCGGAAAGGGGGATTGCATTTTCCAAAGGATCGAATTTGGAAACGTTTTTCTTGGTCGCATTACAACCCGAAAGAAGAAACAAAGGAAACAATAAACCTAATAATCGGAGTGCCATGATAAATGTTTTGTCCTAACCATTAGGTGCAATTTTTATACCATAGATTCCTTGTTCTCCCCGGCGATCAACCGAATCCGTTAAAATGAAGAATAAGGAGCTTTGCGATTTCTATCCCATCATGAAAATCCTTATCTTCGTGGAACAGGGAAAACCAATGTTTCCATCTCTTTGTTGGAACAATTGAGCAGCAAGAACAAGACTGGATTTAATATTGGAAGAGCGGCTTCTTTTTCGATGCCGACAGAGTTAAACCGCAATGCGTAACCGCCATTGCATCAAATGAATAATAGAATATGCCGGAATTCGTACACTTACATTCCCATACCCAATATTCCCTTCTTGACGGAGCCTCGGAAATAGGAACCATGATGGCGAAGGCTGCGGCAGATGGTCAGAAAGGCGTAGCCCTAACCGATCATGGTAATATGTTCGGGGCTTTCAAATTCGTAAGTGAAGCGAATAAGAATGGAGTGAAACCGATCATCGGCTGCGAATTCTACTTGGTAAAGGATCGCCATCATAAGACGTTTTCCAGAGCGAAGGGAGAAAGGGACAGGCGTTTCCACCAATTGCTATTGGCTAAGAACAGAACCGGTTACGAAAACCTTTGTAAACTTTGTTCCATCGGTTTTATCGAGGGGCTATATTCCAAATTCCCTAGGATAGACAAGGAAATCCTATTGCAACATACCGAAGGACTGATTGCTACTTCCTGCTGTATCGGTGCTGAAATTCCTCAAGCCATTATGCATGGCAAATTAGAAGAAGCGGAAGAATTGCTCAAGTGGTGGCTCGATGTTTTCGGTGAGGATTTCTATATAGAGTTGCAACGCCATCGGGGTTTGGAAAACATAGACGGCCTCGGCATCAGCCAAGAAGATATCAACCAGCACCTCATTCGTTTTGCTAGGAAATACGATGTCAAAATCATTGCCACCAATGATGCCCATTATGTGGAAGAAGAAGATTATTCTTCCCATGATATCCTATTGTGTATCAATACGGGATCTTTATTGGAAGAGCAGAACCGATTCAAATTCCCCAGTTCGGATTTTTATTTCAAGACACAACAAGAGATGAATAATCTCTTTAGCGATATTCCGGAATCCATTGCGAATACGGTAGAAGTTTTTGATAAGATAGAACCCTTGACCCTGGCCAGGGATGTTCTGTTACCCGCTTATCAGATACCACAGGAATTCAAGACTCAGGATGAATACCTTCGGCATATCACCTATGAAGGAGCGAAAAAGAGATACGGAACCATTACGCCTGAGATCAGGGAACGATTGGATTTCGAATTGGATGTGATCCAGAAATCGGGTTACCCCGGATATTTCCTCATCGTTCAGGACTTCACAACCGAAGCGAGGAACATGGGGGTTGCCGTAGGGCCGGGACGTGGTTCTGCCGCAGGATCGGTTGTCGCATATTGTACAGGAATCACCAATGTCGATCCGATTAAATACGATTTGCTATTCGAGCGTTTCCTGAATCCGGAAAGGGTCTCCATGCCGGATATCGATATTGATTTTGATGATCACGGTCGGCAGAAAGTCATTGATTATGTTATTGATAAATATGGTCGGAATCAGGTAGCCCAGATTATTACCTATGGTACAATGGCGGCCAAATCTTCTCTGAGGGATGTAGGTCGTGTGATGGATATTCCCCTGCCCGAAGTGGATGCCGTTGCTAAGGCGTTCCCACAGGATCTGAGTGCCACCTTGAAAAAGGTATTGGCAGATGGTGGCGTACAGGCGAAGCTGCAAGGCAAAATGAATAACGATGATCGGGAAGCCGCTAGGAAATTCAGGGAGATGTCCGAGCAATCGGATCATATCGGCCAAATGATTAGGACGGCCAAAAAATTGGAAGGTTCGATTCGGAATACGGGTATCCATGCCTGTGGTGTAGTCATCACACCGGATGAAATCACCAAATACGTCCCTGTTAAAAAGGATAAGGGTTCGGAAATGCTCGTCTCCCAATTCGACAATAGTGTTGCAGAAGATGCGGGATTGTTGAAAATGGATTTCCTCGGTCTCAAGACATTGACCATCATCAAGGATGCGGTGCGGATGATCGAAGAAAACCACGGTTTGAAAATTGATCCTGAAACAGTCCCCCTGGATGACGGCCCGACCTATGAATTATTCCAAAAAGGATATACGACCGGTGTATTCCAATACGAGTCGCCCGGGATGCAGAAACACATGAAGGCGCTCAAGCCTACTGCTTTTGAGGATCTTATTGCGATGAATGCCTTGTATCGTCCGGGGCCATTGGAATACATTCCTTCCTTCATCGCCCGTAAGCACGGCAAAGAGGAAATCAGCTATGATTTGGATGCCTGTGAGGAATATTTGCAGGAGACTTATGGCATTACGGTTTATCAGGAGCAGGTGATGTTGTTGTCGCAGAAATTGGCGGGTTTTTCCAAAGGTGAAGCGGATATGCTCCGTAAGGCGATGGGTAAGAAGAAAAAAGCATTGCTGGATAAGATGTATCCCAAATTCGTGGAAGGAGGAAAGGAACGGGGCCACGATGAAAAAACCTTGGATAAGATTTGGACGGATTGGGAAGCCTTTGCTTCTTATGCATTTAATAAATCCCATTCGACCTGTTATGCATTCGTCGCTTTCCAAACGGCATACCTCAAAGCCAATTATCCGGCAGAATTCATGTCGGCGGTTTTGACACATAATAAAAACGATATCAAAACATTGACAAAATACTTACGTGAATGTAAGAAGATGGGAATCGAAGTACTCGGCCCGGATGTCAATGAATCACAATCCGATTTTTCGCCGAACAAGGAAGGGAAAATCCGTTTTGGTCTTTCTGCCTTGAAAGGAGTGGGCGAAGGGCCGGTTGAAGCAATTATCAATGAAAGAGCAAATGGTAATTTTGTGAATATCTTCGATATGGCTCGCCGCTTGGATTTACGTACCGTCAATAAACGTTGCTTCGAAAGCTTGGCGGTGGGAGGAGGATTGGATTCCTTCGAGGGCGTCCATCGGGCACAATATTTCGTTCCTTCTGAAAAATACGGTTCCCTTTTGGAACATGTCCTGAAGTACGGTAATGCACATCAGGGTCAACAATCGACAATGGCGACTTCATTGTTCGGAGCTTCGGAAGATGTGATGATTCCGGAACCTAAGATTCCTGAATGCAACGAATGGCCCCTGGTCGAAAAATTGGAAAAGGAAAAGGAAGTGGCGGGTATTTATATCTCCGGACATCCCTTGGATGATTACCAGATGGAGATTAAAAACTTTACCACATGTACCATCGGTGATTTGGAAAGATTCAAGGGGCAGAAAATCAATTTGGGAGGACTCGTTACGGCTGTTCGTCACGGAGTGAGTAAAAAAGGTACGGGCTGGGGACGTTTCTCGATCATGGATTATAATGATATTTTGGAAATCATGCTTTTCAATGAGGATTATCTGAAATATAAGGATTTGTTGAGGCAAGGCGAAGTTGTTTATGTCAAGGGACAGTATAAGCAAAGATGGGGTAGGGATGAATTTTCCTTCATGGTGAATGAAGTTCGCCAAATGGCGACGGTGGGTCAGGAATTGACAAGGGATATTACGATTAAGATTCCTATAGACTCTGTAACTGATGAAATGATTTTCAATATTAATCAATTGTGTAAAACACACAAGGGGCAACATGCCGTGAAATTCCTTTTAATAGATCGGATAAATAAACAGAAATTGTCTCTCAAGGCGCCAAGTAAAAAAGTATTGGCAGATAGTACTTTCGCCAATGCCATCAGGGACATGGGTTTAGACTATAAATTAAATGCCTGATGAATAAGATGCGGCATAAATATTCTTAGGAGGGAATAAAATGGATTATTTGTTAATGGTTTTTCAGTTAAACACCAATTAGTGTGACGTTATATTTGTGTGATTGGTTTCAGTGAAGGGTTGTTTTGGAAATAATTTATGTGTCTAGTCTTTTGATTATTTTGCTTTGTAACTGCTTGGTTTTTAGTTGTTAGATTTTTGTATTGGCTTTTTATTTTTTTTTAAATCGACGCATTTTTTTATATATGAATCTATGATTTGTTACATCGGTTTTTTTATTAATGGATTTTATTTATGATTTTTTTCTTGCATTGAAAAGGATCTATTTTTAAATTTATATCACATACACATGATGACTTTTTTGTTTTTTGGATAATCGTAATTTTTTAAACGACTTTTTTGAATTATTTCCAATAGACAAAACCTAACCACTCTTTTTAGTTACGAGAATTGCTTACCCTTAACCGTGGCTCTTTTCCATAATGGAAGGGCTATTGCCTAATTTTTTGTAGAAAATTTATTTGTTGATAATCAAACAGATTGATCGACCCTTCACATTACTGTGATTATTTCGAGAATGCATATTGTCGGATAGTGTATGTCTGCCCTGCAGACAGATGAATTCAATTACTACTGAATTTACTCACAATAAAAACCTAATGAATTATGAGACGTAAGGAATTACTATCACTCAGTATGGCATTGCTGTTTTTGATTTTTTCAATAGCCGCCTTAGCCGCTCCCCAAGATTATTTCGAAACGGAAATTAATGACAACGTAAACTCTCCGGGAACTCAGAAAGTCGTCGATCCGCAAGCTTTATTACATGGGGCAAGTAACCAGGATTCGGATGTGTGGTTGTTGGATGATATTGTTTTTACAGATATCATTTATGTGAAAAAAGTAAGTGGTAATGCAGAAGTAAGAATTTATGAAAGCGATACGCCCGATTTTTTAAATGCGAGATCGCACTCCGTGATAAGTTCTACTTTTAAGGACGTTATTTTGGATGAAACAAAATATTATTATCTCTTGATATCAAATGGCAACCCTAGTGGTCATCAGATTCAGATTGGAAACGAACCGCTGGTGCCATTGCCTGTCGAACTCTATAAGTTTGAAAGTACGGTCTTAGGCAAGGATATTGTTTTGGAATGGACGACACTTTCCGAATTGAATAATGAATATTTTGAAATCGAATATTCTTCCGACGGAGAAAAATTCAAAACCATAGGGAAAATTGCAGGACATGGAACGACAGAGGAAATCAATTATTATGTATTTGTTTTTGAAAATGCAGAAAATGAAAATAATTATTTCAGATTAAAACAAGTCGATTTTGGAGGGAAGTTTGAATACTCTAAAATTATTTATGAGAAAATTGAGATAGATAGAAGGACACCCATTGTGAAAATATTCCCCAATCCTGTATTATCCAATGATGTCTCAATTGTTTCAAATCACAACGGAGAATTTAAAATGTTTAATGCCGGTGGCACACTAATGAATGCGAATTTGAAAGCTAGTATGGTTAATGAAATAGATGTTTCGAATTTGGAAGGAGGAGTTTATTATATATCCTTCCGAAATGAAAAAGGAATATCGATTTCTAAACAATTGATTATTTTAAAATGAAAGATTTAAGTGTACTTTTCATGTGTAAGAGTTTTTGTAGTTCTCTAAAGAGCGTGTCTGGTTCAAGTGAAAAAAGTATTGGATTCGGACGTGTTCTAGCTGTGGTTTAGAATTGGCATTTCATATTTTTCTGTTAAGGGGGATTTATGGAAATGCCCGACCCTATCCCATTTTTATGGGATAGGGCTTTTAACATTCAATGTGTGTCCTCGAATTTTTAAGAACGCTCAAGTAAGAACTCCTTGAGTTCTTCTCCTGAGGAAATGTCTTTTCCGTTCAATACCATATTGAATTCATGTGTCGGTTTTTCCATAGTCCGAATTTTTTCAAAATTCAACCGACCATAATCCTTTCGCTTGAAAACGGCGATTTTATTGTCAGGTAACAAACTGAAAAACATTCCTCCTTTTTCAGGCATTAATGGAAAGTCATTCCATTGGTATTGCGGATATTTGACAACAGCCCGTTCACTTCCAGGTATGTAATATATCGCCGGTTGGGAAACATTTTTGTCAAATGTTTTTCCGAAATTAAAATCAGCGACCATTAAAATCGCTTCTTCTTCCTTCATGATTCGATCATAATTGTAAATACCGAATTGCTTGGCAGGTAATGCCCGGAAAAAATCCGACATGACGGCCAATCTTTTTTCTTCTTTTTTGAATTTGGTGAATGCTGTTTGGTAATCCTTAGCCCATTCTTCAGGTGGAAGACGGAATAGATAATTGACAGGCATGACCAGTTCTACTTCCAAGTCGGTGAAGTAATTTTGCCCTTTTTTATGGATGCGTAAAATATACCTGTTCCCTCCTTTTTTTCGAAAAGAACAATCGCTGTTTTTTACCCATGAAGGAATTTTTTCATCTGAAATTTTTTTCCATACCATCAAGGAAGCCGGTTGTTTTTTGCCGTTGTATTCTACGCCGTCTTTGCTTGTGGCATCCAGCCAGGATAAACCATATTTTTCAAGTTTTTCTTGGAATAATGCATCATTGAATTTTCGATAGTCATTATGGAAATATTCATCAAGTAGGATTCGATAATCCAAAGCAAAATATTTTCTGCCCAAAGGGAAAACCATTTCCGGTTTTAATTCATTAACTAACTTTTTTTGCTCGGTTTTTTTTGAATTCACCCTTGCTTTGTTTTTGGATAAAAATTCCCAATTTCTTTTTTTCTCATTAAGGAAATAAGAATTATAACCTTTGCTTCCTACACGACTGACTAAATCAACCTTAATGGTTTTTCCGTTTTTGAGCAATGCATTTTTGCCATTAACTTCTGCTCGGATTTCGAACATCCCGGCAGTTTCCATATTGCCGGGTTCTCCTTTGGAATTTTGGTAAACCATCGGAATACCCGAAAGGAAAATGTCAACTGCATCATGGTAATCCCTGAATTTTAAAATCGCTTTTCCATTAAGGGACGAGCTGTCCATTCCCATCAGGGCATTGGCAGGAATACGGATTGTAGTTCCGTTTTTCATTGCCCAATTCAACCCCTTGGAAATATCGAATTCCTTACTTATGAATTCTGGTACCCATTCCGGAATCGGCGGTTGTATCAAAGGGGATTCGACGATGGTTTTTTCTATTTCTTTTTGGCAACTGGAAATGAAAACCATAGCCATAAACATAATGCAGTAGTACCTGAAAAAAATAGTTGATTTTTTCATGAGAAACAGGTTTTTTGAAATGTAATTGTAAATTGACCTAAGGGTTAGTCTTGCATGTATCTTCTTCGATGCTTTGATAAATGAGCCAGGAAATATCCGAATAGGCATCCTGCTCGAAATTAAAAGTTGTTCCGTAGGGAAATGCTTTTATTTTTTGCCAGTTTTTAATTTTCGAATATGGTCGGGTGAAACCATAATTATATGCCGCAGCATAAAATTTGAGTTTTTCTTTTTTATTTCGAAATGTTTTATCTGCATGCCTGTTTTCCATAACAGAGAAATAAGCACAGAGATACCTGAATTGCATTTCTGTTTTTTTTAGGTTGTCCAGCCTGAATTTCCTTTTTTTATTTTCAGTCCAGTCTCCTTCGGGAATTAAACCTGAAAATAAAATAGAAGTATTGTCATAACTCAATATCTCGCATTCCAATGATTCGATAAATGAAGGTTTCATTTGGAAATGTCCGACAGAAAAATCTGCGAATTTGCTTCCTTTTTTAATGTAGGAATGATGCAGGGCCAGATTTTCCAAATAATTTTGCCAGGTTGAAAAACGCAACACTTCAGGTAAGCCGATGGGTGCAACTAATCGACTGTCGCAATGGTATTCTTCCGCAATTTCCTCAAACTCTTTTTGCCATTGGATATATAATGATATTCCATCGGCGATGGAAATATTCAGTGTGTTGGAATTAAGGATTCCAACACAAAGCCATATGTGAATAATGTTTTTCATCCGAATTAATAATGCAGGAATTGCATTAGGTTACATTTAAAACGGAAAAAAATATCTGAATTGTAGTGAATAATTATTTTAACATGGATGTGTTGTTCCGGCTTCTATGTTTTTTCAATGAAAACCACATCTTGGAAATCATCGATTTCATGTCTTCTTTTACCTGTCGGCCAAAAGCCATTTATTCTTTTGATTTCCTTTAACCCGTTTTTTTGTAGCAGTTCATTTTTAAGATAATTCTCTTTGTAAGCTACGTTGGCCGATTTGACTTTTTTATCCATCAATCTATAGTGTTCGTAATCATATCTGAATTGAAAATCATAACTTTTAATGGTGTCGGGATTATAATTGTCATCATAAATGAAAAAGGTGACAATGCCTTTTCCACCTTTTTTCAAAACCCGGCTGAGTTCAGACATATAATGACTGACCTCTTCGGGAACCATATGGGTGAAAACGGAATTCACAACACAGGAGTCGAAAGAATTATCATCATATGGAAATCGGAACGTCGCCGGATCTGCTCCATCAGAACGATATAAGTCATTCATTAAAGGAATATACCTGAAATTGAATTGAGGGAATTGACTGCTGATGTTTTTCTTACACCAATCCACGCCTAATTTTACAACGTCGAATCCTTCATACTTTCCCGAATGATCCAAATATTCAGTCAGGGGGACGGCAATCCTTCCGATGCCGCTTCCGATATCCAGAATATGAGATGAAGATTTTAGTTCGCAATGTTTTTTCAGTTGTTCGAGCCGTTTATAGGATTCTTTGAGATAGTCACCCGAGCCGGTGTAGATGATCCCTTTGGGAGGTTGTAGGGGGTGTCGTTTGCCTGTTGCACCTTCGTAAATATCCGTTGGGAGATAATATATCCTTCTGACCCAGTATCTCATAGAAGGAGGAAAAGCATAGAAAAGGTTACGAAGCATATTGATTGATTTGAAAAATCAAATGTAATTCAAAATTCAATAACCAACGGATAAGTACTAGGATGAAAAGACGATTCATTTAATAAGTGATTTAATATGTCCTAGTACTTAAATTGTTTTAATGAAATTAGAGTATGTTTAAAATTTGGTCTTTATGTCGAAAAACATCAATTTATTGCTTTATCAAGGCGGAAAATCGGGATGATAGCAGGGCTATCAAGCCTGATTTTTTAACGAAGAGTAATCAATAAAGTGAGTTTCGCAGACCAATTGTTAAAATTTAAACCTAAGTACAGGACAAAAAACAAAACCAGTTGCGGTGCGTGGTGTTTGTTCACCTCGCACACTCCATTTCACTAGCATTTGTCAGGTGAACTAACACCTGACAAGGCGGTTGAATAAGTTTTGTCCTGTACTTAGAATTTAAACATACTCTTAAAGAGAATAATGAATCTAGGCTAGGAGCATTACTTCTTTTTATAAGAATTGAAAAACGACCACCAGCGCATATGAAGAACTCCTGTAATGGCTTCCTTGAATATCTTCATGCTCATTTTGGAAACCCCTTTTTCCCTATCGATGAATGTAATGGGAATCTCCTTGATTTTGAAACCTAATTGGGTGACAGCATATTTCATTTCGATTTGAAATGCATATCCGATGAATTTGATCTTATCCAAATCCAAACTTTCAAGTACCTTTCGAGTGTAACAAACAAAGCCGGCTGTCGGGTCTTTTACACGCATAAAGGTCATTAATTGTACATAGATGGATGCCCCCCTGGATAGTACAATCCGATCTGTTGTCCAGTTTTTCACATCTCCTCCTTTTACCCAACGGGAACCAACAGACATATCTGCCCCTTGTTTGCAGGCTTGATATAATTCTTCCAGTTTTTGAGGAGGGTGTGAAAAGTCGGCATCCATTTCAAAAATGAAATCATAACCTTTTTCCAATCCCCATTTAAAGCCGGTGATGTATGCAGTCCCCAATCCCAGCTTTCCTTTCCTTTCCAATAAGTGAAGCTGATCAGGATGCTCTTTAGAGCGTTTCTTCCTGACAATATCAGCCGTGCCGTCGGGAGAGCCGTCATCCACTATCAAAACATGGAACCCGCCTTCGAGACGGATGACCGCATCTATGATATCGGAGATGTTCTCCTTTTCATTATAGGTAGGTATGATGACTAAACGTTCTGACAAAAGACTGCTTTTAATGAGTTACAAAAGTATATATATTCTGATTGATAAGTCAACGTTATTTTAAGTTAAGGAACAAGTTATGATCGGAAAGGGTTGAAACGAAAATTGCGGTTGGACATTTGTCCAACCGCAATCCATGAAACCCATATGAATCCGGTCTATTTTTTTATAACCTTACTAATGGACGTCCTACCTTCGATAACGATTTGAAGGAAATACATCCCGGAAGGATAACTACTCAAATCCATTGTAGTAATATTGTCTTCGGTCAATAGGCCGGATATTCTTTTTCCACTGACATCATACAGGTGTAAGCCTGCTTTTGTAAAACTTTCTCCTGTCAAATCCACTTGGATGAAATCCGACGTCGGATTAGGGCTGATGGAGAATTCAACATCCTGATCAATATCATACAAACCGACTACGATATTAATGGTAACGGGAATCGTAAAGGTTGAAGTACCACAATCATTGATGGCATATACGGTAACATTATAGGTGCCGCTGTTTTCATAAACATAATAGGGCGTTCCTCCGGGATGTAATGGAGTACCGTCTCCGAAATCCCAGTAATATTCAGTACCACCGGAAGAGGTGTTGTTGATATATACCGTATCATTACTGACATAGTAGGTGAAATCAGGCACGGCCAATGGATTGACATCCAAAGTGGCGGTATTGGAAACATCCGATCCGGGGCATTCATTACTTGCCACACATTGGAATTGATAACCATCCATACTCAAATCCACATCCACTGTCAGTGTATTGGTGTTGCTACCTGAAAAAGAGCCGCTGTCCATCAGGTTGGAAAAACCCGAACCACTGTCTATTTGCCATTGGTAAGCAACATTATTACCGGAGGCATCGGTCGTTAGAACAAAGGGTTCTCCTTCACACAAGGTCTGACTAATCGGATCCAGGGTGATGGCGGCTGAGGTGTTCACTTCCAAAACAGCTTCGTAAGAAGACAGCACGTCATCACATCCTCCTTCTACAATGCATTGAACATTGTAAGTGCCGGAAGAAAGGTTGCTGAGGCTAAGATTGGATGAAGAAGAGCCATTGACATCTGTTCCGTCTATAAGGACGCTGTAACCACTTCCATTGTTAAGTTGCCATTGGTACGAATCTGCGGGAATATCTGTTTGTATCGTAAAATCGGCAGTTTCATTATTACAGATCATCAGATTTGTGGGTTCTTCTGTAATGGCGATATGCTCTACCGGAACAGCAGTAACCAATCCGGGGAAAGTGGATATGTTTCCAGCACCCCCGGCTTGGGCAAGCATGCTGGAACCATCACAAGATCCGGTGAGTACAACTCCCGAATTTCCTCCGGATATGTCTATGGATATGGCTGAAAAAGGAATGTCCGTATAGATGGCACCGCCGCCGCCGCCGCCGCCCGGACCCATGCATATGTCATTGTCGGCAGCATTCATATCGGAACCTTTTCCTCCTCGGGCTTCCAATAATAAACCGAAAGTCAATGTAGGTATGTCAAGGAGGATGGAGCCTCCGGCACCACCGCCGCCGCCGCCATCAAATCCCGAAGTAGGGAATAATGTTTTGCCATTGGCACTGATATAGTTCCACCAACCGATAATTTCATTGGCTTTGATATAGATGATTCCTCCTCCTGCTGCTCCATCTGTTCCGCCACCTATGAAAATAGCATCATTGTTATCATGTCCGGCTCCACCGCCGCCGCCCATAAATAACCTATTGGTAATTGTTGTATTGGCACCACCTCCTATTCCAGGGAAAAAACCTTGACAAGTACCTGTGGTAGGGGTCAGGTTCTGGCCTCCGATACCCCCATATCCGTAGTTGGCACCGCCGCCGCCGCCGGTATTGTGATCATTTCCACCGCCGCCACCTGTGGCCATAGGGCCTCGCCCTTTTTCCATTTCAGGGTATTCGGCAATACCTTCTCCTTTGGTTGCTCCTCTGAAATCACCCATAGTATAGTATTGGTCGTTGAAGGAGGATAGGGAGTTGCAGGTGCTTTGAAGGGTTTCCCGCACACCTCCCCGGAATCCGGCTTCGGAGGCATCTATGTTATAGTCGAGGCTCAAGGTGTTTTCAACTTCCATAGCAATGACGCCTCCCTTGCTTCCGTTCCAAACCATAGGGTAAACCGGCCCCGACATGGTTACATCTTCATATTGGGGAATACTTACAATCTGAACAGCACCCATTACATTATAAACGTTGGTCATGAGGGTGGATAGAAGAATGTCATTACCCGTAACGGACTCTATTCGGGCCTTCTCATAAAGTCCCGCACTGTTCAGATTGGTAATCTGCCCATATGTCGGCGTATTGGTCGTATCCATTTCCGCTCCTTTCATTTGGATAATCATGATATGATCGCCTGGGATGAATCCCGTGGCATCATCTACGGAAATAATGGGGGCACAAATGTTGGAATTGTCAATGTTGGTAACGGCACCATAATTATTGATGATGCCTGAAATTACAGTTTGCCCCATTAGATTGCCGAGGCATAACAATGTGGTAATAAGGAAGGTAAATATTCTAATCATAGTTAATGTTGATTTTTTGCAAAAATAGCTAAAATAGATTGTCACACGTAGGAAACGAAGTGAAATGACAGTCTGTTAACTTTTTCCATAGGAAGATACGTGAAGAAAAAATAGACTGGATGATATGTTGTCGGGTTTCAATAAAAAGCCTATATTTGCAGCCTGTTAAAAATCCGGAGCCGATATTATTCGAGGAACCGGGTTTGGATTTCCATATAATTAAAATTTTAACAAGCCTTATGGTAAGACTTAGATTGCAAAGGAAGGGGCGTAAGAAAGCTCCGTTTTATCACATCGTAATTGCTGACCAACGTGCAAAACGTGATGGTCGATTCATTGAAAGGATTGGTTCCTATAATCCAATGACCAAGCCTGCTACAATCGAACTGGATAGGGATAAAGCCTATGAATGGCTTTGTAAAGGTGCACAACCTACGGATACTGTTCGGGCGATTCTTCGTTTCAAAGGAGTAATGTACCGCAAACATCTAATGAAAGGTGTAGCTAAAGGTGCAATGACCGAAGAACAGGCTATGGCCAAATATCAGGAGTGGATAGAAGCCAAGGAATCCAAGATCGCTTCACGTGTGGAGGAAACGAAAAAAGAAAGGGAGGATTTCTTGAGAAAAGTGAGTGGTACAGCTCCTGTTATCAAGGAAACACCTGTTGAAGAAGCTCCAGTTGAAGAAGCTGAAGCACCTGCTGCTGAAGTGACAGAAGAAGCACCTGTCACTGAAGAGGCTCCTGCTACTGAAGAAGTTGCTGAAGCAGAAGCTCCTGCTGAAGAGGAAGCTCCTTCAAAAGATGATAACGCTGAAGGATAATCTTATCCCGATTAAGATAAATGTCCCGATATTCATCTGAATGTCGGGATTTTTTTTGGAATGAATGATTTGATAAAAATAGGGAAGACGCTCAAAGCCCATGGATTGGAAGGTGAGCTGAAAATGGCTGTAGAGGAACAATATCTTGAAGATTTCCTACAGGTAAGAATTCTTTTCATCGAAGAGAGGGGACAACCCGTGCCTTATTTTATCAATAATGTGAGGGGAGGGCAGCTTCTGGTTTCCTTGGAAGGGGTTATTAATCGAACCCAAGCTGAAAAAATCGCTAAGAAGAATATCCTTATACGGAAAGAGGACTTAATACCTGAGGAAGAAAAAGTGATGGAGGTTTCCGGTTTGGAGTATGCAGCTTGTATAGGTTTTTTGATGACTGACAAGGAAGCGGGCGAATTGGGTGTTATTGAAGATATATTGGATTATCCCCAACAGGAAATGGCCATTATCCGAAAAGGAAACAAGGAAATCATGATTCCATTGATAGATGCATTTATCAGAGAAATTAATGATAAAGACAAACGGATTTTCGTGGAACTTCCTGAAGGCTTGTTGAATTTATAATATCATGAGAGTCGATATCATATCTGTCATACCGGGACTATTGGAAGGCCCGTTTTCCCATTCTATCATGAAACGGGCTGCTGATAAGGGATTATTGGAGGTACATGTCCATAATCTTAGGGATTGGGGCTTGGGTAAACACCGGCAGTTGGATGATTACCAGTTCGGTGGCGGGGCGGGAATGGTTATGATGTGCCAGCCTTTGGCCGATTGTATAGAACATTTCCAATCGGAACGAACTTACGATGAAATCATTTACATGACACCGGATGGTAAACGGTATGATCAAAAAATGGCAAACCGATTGTCCTTATGTACCAACCTGATGATTATCTGTGGACATTATAAAGGTATTGATGAACGAATCCGTGAGCATTTCATTACAATGGAAATTTCCATCGGGGATTATGTGCTTTCGGGAGGGGAATTGGCGGCGGCTGTGGTTGTCGATTCCATAGGGCGTTTAATTCCCGGTGTATTGGGAGATGAAACATCCGCACTTTTCGATTCTTTCCAAGATGATTTGTTGGCCCCACCTGTATATACCCGTCCGGCGGATTTCAGAGGATGGAAGGTGCCGGACATATTGCTTTCCGGCCATACGGCCAAAATTGAGGAATGGAGATATCTGGAATCATTGGAAAGAACGAAAAAAAGGCGTCCTGATTTATTGAATGATAATGAAGGGGAATAAAAAAAAAGAAGCGGCCACTAGGCCGCTTCACTTGTTTAAAGTTAGTAGAAAATAGGAAATTTCTTTAGTAGGAAATTACATTCCTGTCCTCAATATATTAAACTATTTAATAACTATTCAGAATAATTTCCACTCTTCTTGAAAAAGGATCGTTAATGGAAGCAGATTGTGCTTCTCCCTGATAATCCATTGATATTCTAGAAGAAGGAATACCTCTAGTCCTAAGATAGGATGCTACGGCTTCGGATCGTTTTTTCGATAAGATGAGGTTGGCCTGAGGGTTACCTGATTTATCAGTAAAACCTGATACCCTTGCCTTGATTTCAGGGTATTGGTTCATCAAATTCACAACCCTGTCCAGTTGACCGAAATGCTCGGACTTAACATTGGATTTCCCCGTATCGAAATAAACATTCACATTTCCCAAACGGGAGATGGCATCGTAGGATGTAGGGGGGGCATAGGTGATTTGAGAACGGACGATAGGTGCGGGGGGCGGAGTAGGGGCAATTACCGTAGCCGGCTCGGTACGGATGATGGTTGTAGTGGACGGTTTGGGAGCAGGGCGGTTTTTAATGGTTGCCAATTCGCTTTTGGTTCTGTCCAAATCGGCATTCATCATATCCATCTTCTTTTCTAGATCAGTGATGTAATCCAAGGTCTTTGAATCCGTATTGCCCGTTGTTTGGACAGTATTGATTTTACGTTCCAAATCAGCAAGTTTATTCTTTAGGCCCTTAATTTCGGCATCCTTCTTAGCACCGGAAACAGTCCCTGCATTTCTCAAACGTTCCAATTCGGTTTCCAATGAAGAAATCTGACTTTTATAGTAAGCATCCAATTCGGGATTTTCATGCTTAATGACAACGGTTTCGGTCTTGGGTCTTTTGTTTTTATCCCTCGGTTTTTTGACATGATTCAATCTGCTTGGATTATTGACAACCAAGTCAGGGCGGTTGGCTTTCCTGACCTTCTTTCTCAATTTCCTCATCTCCTTTTCCAATTCCTCTATCCTTTTTTCATTTTCCTTTTGGATTTCCTCGTATTCTTCCTTGGAAATGGTTTCGGTATTGGATGGCTCCAGATAAATAATCTCGGTACGAATTTCAGCCAGATCCTGCCCCATGGTATTCGTGGCATAACGGATGTCCTGATTTTCAGGTTTCATATGGGCATCACTTGCTTCTACAGTCAAGCCATGATTGTAACTTTCATAAGTCCGATATTCATTACTGATTTCATCCAATTTATCATAAATGGCATCAATGTCTTCCTGGCTTTTATTTTCCTTGGATTTCAATTCATTGATTTCATGCCTCAATACAATCAACTCGAAATTGGATTCCTGAATTTCTGATAGCATAACTTCTTCTTCGGATAAATCCTCTTCAAGAAAGCCGATGGTCTCATCGAAATAATTTTCATCCAATTCCTCTATTTCGACACTTTCCAGTTCCTCTAAGGTAAATATGGGTTCTTCAGGAACGGATTCTACAACCAACTCATCGTCTAGAACGAAGAAGGTTTCTTCTTCACGGGTTTCCGGGTTGAAAATAACCATAGTATCCACTTCTGCGGCTTCCCAAACAATGTCGGCCGTTTCCATTTCCAAAGGAATAAGTCCACCCGAACGGTTGTCAATGACGGTATCCCTGATAATTGTTTTCTGTTCTTGGAATATTTCCCTTACAGTATCTGTACGGATGATGACCTTTTCCTTGATAATCGTACCCTGTTCATAAATCGTATCTCGGATAATCGTGGTTTTGCCTTCCACTATCGTATCTACATTGATTTGATTTACAGTAACATTGTCGATGATAAAAGTTTGGTTTTTTATCGTATCTATCTTGTCGATATAAACAGTGTCCCGATTCATGATGTAAACCGGTTCCGTATAGAATTCGAAAGTATCTTCTTCTACATAATATAGGTCGGAATAATCCTGGTCAATATCGATGTCGGGGCGTTCGGGAATGACAGGAGGTGGAACAACTGTCGTTGAAGGAATTACGGCAGGTGTTTCCATTTTCGTATTCTTCCTCACATCTTCCTTGATAGGATCATCATTCCCCAAATAGAAAATCGGAGCATTGAAAGCCTGTTTCTTATATCCGAAATTAAAGCCTAATGATACATTGAATAATCCGTAAATATCATTCATCTTATTACCGGCTCCCCGGTCTTTGGTCAGAATGCCCGAGGGGTTTCCGGCATATGCCTGCTCCGGAGAATCGTAATCATAGATATAATCACCTGATACGTCATCTAGATAGTCATTGAATGAATAATGGAGTAGGGTTTCCAGATTCAGGTTGAACCTGTCTCCCAATCGGAATTTCATGCCTAAGGCCAAAGGAAGGGTCAATGCATTTTTCCCGTAATCTTTCCCTTCTGTTTGCAAGGCCCTCAAATCGGTTTCGAAATCTCCATCCTGTTCGATGATATTGGCATTACCGGCAAAAGGGTCATTTTCATCCAAATCCCTAATCGTATTATCCGACCAGTAATAATATCTGCCACCGTTTTCATTATAAAGATCTCCCTTTACCTTGAAATTCATATAACCTATTCCCAATCCGAAATAAGGGGCAAAGAAACTCTTTTCACTCAATAGCTTGCCATTGTCGAAACTGTAAATAAAAATGGCATCCAAGTCTTTATAAGTCGTTCTGAAATTCAAAGCTTTGGAGTATGATTCCAAATCTTCGGTGTAGGGATCACCGTTCCATTTTGTAGCTCGGCTGTTTCCTTTAAACGACCCGAAAGTGGACATGAACCTAAGACTCCAAACTTTGTTCATGCTATATTCCAAACTCAGTCCGTAGGAAAGGTTTTCAGGGTTATCCCAGAATTTCAGATAATCCGTCTGAGGATCTAAAAAACGCCCCGTACTCAAATCACCATAGTATGTTCCTATCCCTCCGTGAAGACCTAGCCTCCATTTATATAGATTCTGTTGTGCAAATACCGACAAAGTCAGTACCGTGCAGAACAGGATAAGGATTGTCCTTTTCATAATCGTGGATTTATGTGAATAATAAAGGGAGACGGAAGACCTTGGTTTTCCAAAAAGATAAAACCAAGACCGTTTCCCTGCTCAGGAATCGTTTCCGATTATTTGTTATTGCTCAAATTGAACCAGACATTCAACTCGGCACTGATTCCTACAAAAGGCCTGATTTCTACTTTGTCTTCAAAGCCGGAAACGGTTCCTGCGGTTGAGGCATCCTCAAGGAACGCCACCCCTGCCTGAATTCTGAAGAACCCGAAAGGCCTATATCCTAAACTTACATATGTAGGAATTTTAAACAACGGGCCGCTGATTTTATTACCATCACCATCTTCGAAATTGGAAATAAAGGCTCCAAAGGAAATGGAGGTATTGCTCAGGAATTTGTTTTTACTTCTTTTGGCCAATGGCACGGAAAGCCCGACATACATATCCGAATCATAACTGAATTCGTCAGGATTGGTGTTGAATGCTACACCACCGTAACCGAAATGGGGAGCCAGGTAGTAGGCATTACGAATCGTTTCCGTCGGATAATTATCAATGTATTTATCATCCAAAAGAACATAGATTTCGGCATTTAAATAAGGAGCGGATTCTTTGTGAAGGATGTATTTCAATTCCTTGATCAATTTGGAACGGAGATTCATTCTGGCACCCGTCGTGTCGGTTTCCATTTCCATTTTTTCCGCTTTCTTCAATTTTATTCCCTCGATTTGTTCCAACTTCAGTTTGACCATATCGGAAAATCCGGGAAATGTGGCTAGCGTTCTTGAACGATAAAGAGACATTCCTCTTTCCACAATCTCATTCATATCATTGATAACCTGTCTGTTGTTGCGGAGCAACTTCAGCTTTTTATTAGACATGTTGAAGGATTGGTCAACATAAGCATCCAATGTACCGAAGATGTCACGGGTCAATTTGGCCCTTTCCTTCTCGGTAATGGTTCTGAAGAAATTCAGAAGGATATCGTAATCCTTGCCTTCCTTGAGTTTATAGTTGACAGGAAGATTGAAGGCCGGAGTCGAATTGTTGAAATCCCTTTTCCAGAAATTCGTCTCCAGTGGCTTACGATCAGCTTTGCCTTTGGCCGAAAACAATTGGATTTCCACATAATGCACATCCGGACGGATGGTCCCGTTGATGATGAAGTATTTTTCTGCGGGCAAGGGTTGGTTTTCTCCAAAGTATGATTTTTCATAATTCAATAATACCGTTTCGTATTGAGCTTGGACATTATTGATGAAGATGATTAAGAGGGGTAATAAGAGTGCAATGATTCTCATGGTTTTCGATTTTTATGAATCAATGAATTTGTTCTTGATGATTGTTAACACGAATGTTTTGACCTTTGTGCTGCTTCCATGTCACGTTCTTCACAATTTTTTAAGTTTTCGATTTTTTTGTAACATGGTTGTGGCAATTTATCTTTGGTTTTTATTTTGAAAAATGAAATTTTACTTGGTGCAGTGTGGAAAAATTAATTAAAACAAATAGGCTTTATTTGAGGGAATCGGATGAAAATGATGCGGAATTTGCCTTTGAATTGAATAATGACTCTGAGGTACTTAAATACACGGGAGATCCTCCTTTCGAGTCCATTGAGTCGGCTAAAATGTTCTTGAAAGATTATGATTCCTTTAGAAAATATGGAATGGGTAGGTGGTATGTTTTTACAAATGAAAACGATCAATTCCTTGGTTGGTGTGGCTTGAAATATACACCTGAAAAGGATGAGGTGGATGTTGGATATCGTTTCCTAAAGCGATGTTGGGGGCAGGGATATGCCAGCGAAGCTGCAAGAGCTTGCTTGGAATATGGATTCGAGCAATTGGGCTTGGAAGAGATTGTAGCTAGGGCTGATTTGAGAAACCCCGCATCCATAAGGGTCATGGAGAAAATAGGCATGGAATTCCATGAGGAAATCGATTTTGACGGTCTTCCGGGTGTTAAATACGTCGCAAGGAAGAAGAGTTGGGTATAGAATTCTATCTTTACGTTGATGAGAAAAGACAATCGGTTGTTCTTTTCACCTAAAGTATCCTATTGTCATGAATATCCCTTCGAAATTACCTCAAATAGGCACAACGATTTTTACGGTTATGTCCCAATTGGCAAGAGAGGCCGGAGCAGTCAATCTCTCCCAGGGATTTCCTGATTTTGATTGTAATAAGGAATTGAAAAAATTGGTGAATAGGTATATGGCCAAGGGGCATAACCAATATGCACCCATGTCCGGTGTTCCTGAATTGAAAAAAGCCATTGCAGAAAAAACGTCCCGCTCCTATGGGATAGATGTTGGAGAGGATGAGGTGACGATTACAGCCGGCGGAACTCAAGCACTTTATAATGCTATCACAGCCAATATCCGCTCGGGAGATGAAGTCATCCTGATCGAACCGGCATATGACAGCTACAAACCGGTGATACAGCTCTGTGGAGGTATCGCCCGTTCGTATGAATTGGAAGCTCCCGATTTTACCATTGATTGGAATTCCTTCGCTCGCCTGATTACATCCAAAACCAAAATGATCATTATCAATAACCCCCATAATCCGATTGGGAAAGTCTTAGAGCGTTCGGATATGGAAGCCTTGCAGAAATTGGTTACGGGTACTGATATCATCATTCTTAGTGATGAAGTTTATGAACATATTGTCTTTGATGGGAGAGAACATTGGAGCGTTTTACGTTTCCCCGAATTGAGGCAGAGGAGTTATGTCGTTTTTTCCTTTGGGAAAACCTTCCATGTAACCGGATGGAAGACCGGGTACGCCATTGCACCCGAATCATTGACCCGTGAATTTCGGAAAGTACACCAATTCAATGTTTTTTCTGTGAATACACCTATGCAATATGCTTTGGCCGATTATTTACAGGAGGAAAGCCATTATCAGGAATTAGGGGTTTTTTATCAGGAAAAACGGGATTTATTCGAAGGTCTGATGAAGGAGTCGAATCTGGTTCCGATTCCATCCGAAGGAACATATTTCCAATTGTATGACTATTCCGGTTTAAGTGATGAACCTGATACCGAATTTGCAAAACGGTTAACCACAGAATATGGCGTAGCGGCTATTCCGATTTCGGTTTTTTATTCTTCCAAAAGAGATGATAAGTTGGTAAGATTATGCTTTGCTAAAACGGATAAGGTGTTGAAACAGGCGGCTAAATTACTCAATAAGGTCTGATTCAATATTCATATTTAGGTATCCAACCGTTATGCCCTTTGGGAAATAAATCAAAGAAATGCCAAGCCGGATTGTAATAATCTCCCGGACCGAAATCGTCTCTTCCAGTCCTGAAGATTTTTCCATCATTTCTAATCAATGCCGATACACCCGGTTTGTAGGATGATTTTCCCTCCTTACGTATCTCAAAACCCAAATCGAAACCGAAATCTGTCCCATTGAAACTCAAATAGCGGAAATTCCATCCTCTTTTGCCGGCAAAGTCTGCCATTGTTTCATAGTCATTGGGACTGACCAAAACCCAAGGCATCCGATCCGAGATGATCTCGGAATATCCTCTGAGGCCATCTGCCCACATGGTGCAGTACCTACATTCCTTTCCCATATTATGAATGACAAGTAATTCATCGGATGAATCGAATAATTCCGAAAGCATTACCGGTTGGCCATCTTTATCGGTTAAGGTGTAATCCTTAACTTCCTCCCGAAGCATTTCTTGCCTTATGGCAATGATTTCCTTTCTTTTCTCTTCTATTTCTTTTTGAAGCTGTGCAATTCTGTCAGACATAACCCAAATTTTAATCAACCCATTTCTGATACTCCCATCATTTTATCTTCAACCAAATGAACCAATTCGGTATAATGTGGCATCCTTTTAGTCAATTTATCCCGTTCTAAAGGTAAATCGATATGGATGTGTTCTACAAACCGGGAAGGAGCGGATTTCATGATGTAGATATCATCGGCCATATAAACGGCTTCAGGTATGTCATGGGTTACAAAGATGATAGTAGGATGGTACTCAGACCAGATGTCCAATAATAAATCCTGCATACTCAAACGGGTCTTGATATCCAAAGCCCCAAAAGGTTCATCCATCAAAAGGATTTCAGGATTGGCCAATAGACTCCTTGCGATGGCTACCCTTTGTAACTGCCCACCCGAAAGGGTAGGGTATTGGGCATGTTTGTTTTCATGGCCTTCCAATCCTACCTTTTTTATCAATTCCATCGCACGGTCGTCTCGCTCACTCTTAGCTACTCCT
>JAHDFN010000285.1 GCA_020628145.1 Saprospiraceae bacterium
TGAACGAAGAGGAAGATGAAAAGGACAAGTTTGAAACTACGAGAACTTTTGAACAAGTACTTAAACAGATTAGGGTTTTAACAAATGCTTTGTTAATCATTTACCAATTTCGATTCCAGTTTTTTAAAATCACTGTTTTTTAAAATTTCTTTTTGGAAGCAGAACATATTGATTCTGAATGAAAAAATATGATATTGTTCTTTTAGAAAGGCTATGGCATTTTGCTTTTCCTGCTCCTCTAGGTTACAAAATTCGAATACGATTATTTTAGGTTGGTATTTTTTTAAATCCAATTGGGATAATATTTTCCAATCGTACCCTTCGGCATCTATTAAAAATAAACCAAGGGTTTCGATTTTATTTTTTTTGAAGAGATGATCCAGCGTCATACAATTCACTTGTATCTCTGATACGTAATCATTTAAATGCCCGTCGGAAAGATTGGGAATATGGTTTTTATTAAAAGAACCTATTTGTTGGTATTCTTTGGAAAGACCGTCTATTTTTGAATATGCTTCTTCATTGACGATATAAAAACCCTGATTCGATCCGTCAAGATTAATGGCCGCATTTTCAAACAAGAACCTGGAATCATTACCGGGTCGCCACTGACTCCATCGTTCGAACCGATTTGGACAACGGTTACTGCCTCGTTGGGGATGCATTGGCTTATCCAATAACCGCTGGAATAAATATGATTAGGTCTGAAAATATTCAGGTAGGATTTTTTAAGGAAAGGAATTCTATCGGCTAGAGATTTAATGATTGATTTCATAATAATGATTTTATCCCATTACCCTTATCAGTTTATTCAGATATTGGGAAGTGGTTTCCTTCATATACCAACCCAGATTGGATGCTGCCTTATCCAATAGATTCATTTTGAAAAAGGAATAATCGAAATGGTGTTCCTTGCCGGATGTCAATAATTCCCTTTTGGAAATAATCAATATGGCTTCCGATTTGGAAATATTATCCCGACCTCCTTTATTGATATAATCCTTGATTCTTTTTTCGGATGCTTCTAATGCCGATTCGAAAATTTCCAAATCCTCGCTTCCTTCGGATAGGATTTGTCGTTGCAGATGAATACCTTCCATAGCTGAGGAAATTTCAAAATCCACTTCTTTTTCTATTTTGTCCAATGAATAATAATCGTTATCGATATCTTCATTGAATTGGGTTACGGATGCTTGGTGGATTTTTGCTAATTCCCGCATCATTTCAATAATTTTCCGAAATGTATGGCTTAGATATTTATGGTATTCTTTTTCCTCTTGGAGCGATGTGGGCGTGGATTTTTTTTCAGCAGATAGGAAGAAGCGGGCGATGCCGCTATCGACTTTGTGATCGATGGCTTTGGATTGGCTCAGTAACTGTGAAAAAGCATCGGCTTTCTGTTGGAATAAACGATTCCTTTCCAGGATTTCATCCAAGGGTTCCTTATTGTTTTCTTCCGGTACATACCTGGAAGAAAAATCCAATGGTTCGGGATTTTCATTGATGAAGCGTTTCTTTTTTTTCTCATCATCACCGAAAAGGAAATCGTCATAAGGGTCGGGCATCTCCAGTTATAGTCTTATGATAAAATAGACGTTTTTAATTGCATATTCAATCCAATATACAAAAGATAAATCAAACCCCGTTTCCTATAATTGGATTCTAACGATACATTACTGACTTTACAGCTTCGATTACTTTAGGAACCGTAGGCAGATAGGCATCGACCAAAGTAGATGCATAAGGCAGTGAAGTATCTTGGGCATTCAACCGGGTAATGGGGGCGTCCAGATAATCGAAGGCATATTTTTGCATTTCATATGCTATCTCTGCAGAGACACCGCAGAAAGGCCATGATTCATCTATAACGACCATCCTATTGGTTTTCTTGATGGAATCCACCAATGTTTGATGATCCAGAGGGCGGATGGTTCTCAAGTCGATGACCTCTGCGGAAATACCTTGTTTCTCCAATTCAATTGCCGCTTCTTTTGCCACTTTAGCCATTTTATTGAAGGAAACCAAGGTAACATCAGTACCTTGCTTTCGAATCGCCGCCTTGCCGATAGGGACGATGATTTCCCCTTCTTCGACTTCACCCATATCTCCATAGCATACTTCGGATTCCATCATACAAATCGGATCCTCATCCCTGATGGCGGATTTAATCAAACCCTTGGCATCTCTAGGATCCACACAGGAAATAACCTTTAGGCCGGGTACATTGGCCATCCAAGCTTCAAAGGTTTGTGAGTGCTGTTGAGCCAATTGTCCGGCAGAGCCGGAAGGCCCCCTGAATAGGACGGGACAGGTGAATTGTCCGGCAGATTGGGAAAGCGTCTTGGCTGCATTGTTTACGATTTGATCAAATGCCAATACTGCAAAATTCCAGGTCATGAACTCGATGATGGGCCGTAATCCGTTCATCGCGGCACCTACTCCGATACCGGCGAAACCCAACTCGGTAATCGGTGTGTCGATTACCCTTTTCACACCGAATTCATCCAGCATTCCCTTACTTACTTTGTACGCTCCATTGTACTGGGCGACTTCCTCTCCCATTAGGAATACCGTTTCATCCTTCCTCATTTCTTCCGACATCCCTTCTCTTAGGGCTTCACGTAGTGATATTTGTCTTGACATGGCTGACTGTTTTAATCGAAGCCCAAAATTAATCTTTTGTGCTGAATTCCCAATTAAACCGTCTCATTAAAAGATAATTCATGATAAAAAGAGTAACTAAATCAGTAATGTATCCGTTTATATGGTATGAATAGTTAAAGTTACTGCTATGGAAAATGAAATACGAATGTATCAATACATGGTGGATTTCAATCTGCCTCAACAAATGAATAGGGAATTCATGGAATTGATTCCTTTACAACGTGAAATGGTGAATCGTTACTTCATGGAACAACGATTGTTTTCTTATACCTTATCCAAGGACCGGAAGAAACTTTGGGCGACCTTCATTGCTGAAAATGAATCTGATGTTATTGAAATGGTGGATGCTTTTCCATTGACCTGTTTCATGGAATATGAAATCCATCCATTGTTATTCAATGAATTAGTCAAGATTGGAATGCCTTCTATTTCCCTGAATTGAGCATAAGCCAATTCATAAGCCTGAATCCCAACTGATCTACAGGAATATGAGCATTGCTTAAAATGACTAAACCGATTTCTTTTTCTTTAGAAAGTAAAAGCAAGCCACCGGAACCCGGCGCTTGGGCAGAATGTCCCCAATAGGTTATTTCCCCGAACTCATACGCCTGCCATCCCAATCCCATTTTATTATATTTGGATTTACTCCAATTTTCCAGAGACAAACCATAAGGATCATTGGATGATGCTTTAAGAGAGCGTCGTATGAACTTCATCAAATCATCGGCAGAGGAATACCACCCCATCGCCCCATCCAGGAAATCGGGGATTGAGAAATCCGATATAGCGGTTCCTCTCTTATGGCTACCGACTTTTAATTCGTACTTTTCTTCAGGTAAATTTATCCATGTGGATTCCATGGAAAGGTCGTTACATATTTTTTCCCTGATATGATTTTCTATCGAAGTATTATTTTCCTTTGCAATCAAATAGGCTAATAAACCCATCCCGATATTGGAATAGGCATATTTCTTTCCTGCCTTTTTAGGTGGAGTATAATCCTGATTAAAATAGTTTTCAAAATCATCATATTTAATATCCTCAAATGGGTCTTCCGAGAAATATTTATTTTTCGATATTGGAAAATCCCGTTTCATCCCGGTTGTATGAGTGGCTAAATGTACCAACTCGACTTTTTTTAATTTATCAAATGGGAATTCCGAATGATATTCTCCGATGTTTAATTTTTTCCCTAATTCTTTTTCCCGGATTTCATGGGCAAATATTACCCCTGTGAATAATTTCGAAATGGAGGAAATTTGGAAAATGCTATTTTTATCCGGTTGTTTTCCACTGTCTATTTCGGTTTCTCCAAAGGAAAAGAATTCTTCTTCTCCCTGTTTTAAAATACCGATAACCAATCCCAAGGTCTCTTCATCTTCGATGTAGGGCTGTACCAACTCCTCCAAAGTTGATGTTGTATTGAAAGGAGGATAGATGATCCTATCCGGTTTGAACCGGATACCATCGATTTTGTTTTCCGAATCGAAAAACAAATGGAGATAGTTGTCGGGCATTCCTTTTTGCTCAAAAATCAGATTCGATATGATATGGTCTTCAGAAACCCTATAGGTGTTTTTCGCCCCTAGGATATTGCCTCCATTCCTTTTCAATTCTGCGAATAATAATCCCAGTTTCTTTTTTGGTAGCAACTTTTTATTTTTCTTACTGAAGATTTTCCGGGCACTTTTTGGGGCATCGTCATTAAATGCTGCGAGTAGTTTTTTCAGATTCATAATTTGAATCTTGTCCTCATTGGCAACTTGTCCAAATAAAGACGAAACAATGAGGATGGAAAAGACGAAAA
>JAHDFN010000286.1 GCA_020628145.1 Saprospiraceae bacterium
ATTTTTAATTTAAATGGAAAACAAACAATCATTATTTCCTAGTACCGCCCGTAGTATTTCCCATTTGGAAAAGACGATTTTCTGGACATTGGTTGCCGGTGTGATAACCGCTTTGAAGGTATTTACTTTTTTTCCTTTTCTTTATTATAATTATGTCAGCCTCGGAGAAGGAGATACCTCCTTACTGACTTCGGGAATATTGAATTCCATAACCGGAATGGTATTGACTGTTTTTTCCACTGTTTTTCTTTTCGGGATTCATAGGAATTTGAAAATGAGGAATGAAGTAGATGAAATTCATGCTTGGGAAAATATTTTCCGTTTCATTATGAAATATTTTATCGTTACGATTCTTGTGCTTATCAATTGGCAATTGTTTCATATCTTGAGAGCCGTTTATAATCTATGGCATTAACTGATATTTATGTTGGATGACGAAAATAATATAATCATGGATGATAGCATCATGGAAAGTGGTGCCAAATTGACCCATGAAACCCAAAAAGAAATTCGGACCATTGGCATCTGGGGAATGTTTCTAACGGTAATAGGAATCATTTCGATCATGATGTTCGCCCTCTCCGGATTTTCAGTATATTTCGCTTCGAAAACAATGGGGGTCGGTGTACCTTCTATGGTTGGATTGTCTGTATTTATGTTCGCATTGGGAGTGTTCACGATTGTTCCGGTCATCTATCTACTCCGGTTTTCATTAAAGGCAATACGGATGCGGAATGTAACAGATTCGGAAGAACTTATGAGTTGGGTTGTCCTTTTGAAAAACTTTTTCATGTTCCTTTCCATCATGATTATTGTAATGACTGTTTTTTTTATCGGATGGTCGATGTATATGGCTACCCAGAATCCGTCATTCTAATATTTTTCCTTTTCTTCAAACAGCTTGGATTAAGACATATTATTTCATAATTTGCAACAAATAAAAATACAGGTATGAAATATTTCTTTTACATCTTGGTATGCGGATTCTTGTTTTTTTCCTGCCAAAAAGATGCGGCTGTTCAATTGAAACCTTTGGATTTGTTGTCCTACGGTTTTCCGATTTCGGTAATGGCTCCGGATAGTGCCCAAGTGAAAAAATCCTCCCTCGGTGGAATCATAGAAGAATTGACGATTGTAGGAGACAATAATTATGGATTATTGGTCCAGTCTTCTTCCGCAACAATCATAGATGTGGAAAAAATTAAGAATGAAGAAATATCCGATGTGAAAGAAGGCCGTTTTTTTTCAAAAATCATTCGGGAGGATGATGCCGGGTTTATTTACGAAACGGCTATTGACAGTTCCAATGTAAGTTATGAATTCTTTTATGTGAAAATTCAGGGGGATAAGGACTTCCGGTTCCGTACACCCTATACCGGTACTTACTCACAGGATGAAGCACTGAGGATTTATGAAAGTTTTATCAAAAAGTAATTCCTTTTTGTCTCATTATGGAAAACCGCTTCCCCTTTTATTGGATACATCCCGATAACTATAAACCCGTATTTATATTTTTTGTAGGCATGACTTTGATGGTCATGTTTTTCATGCAAAAAACCAATCAGGCTTTAATAACCGAAATTTCCCCTAGGGGGATTCTGGATTTTGAATTTGCCTACACGGTAGGCAATGCAGAAAAAATGATGGAGGCTTGGGAGATGAAAAACAAGGACTTGGGAAAAATAAAAGCCAACCTGAATATGGGCTTGGATTTTCTTTTTCTTTTTGTGTATGCCCATGCTATCGGCTTGGCTTGTATTCTAATAAGTCTTTGGAAAAACCGTTTTAAAAAAACGGCAAAAATCCTTGCTGCTCTAATGATTCTTGCTGCGGTATTGGATGTATTTGAAAATTACGCCCTCATCCAATTAATTCATGGAAGTAAGGAAGAGTGGTATCCGCTTCAGGCATTTTTCTGTGCCATACCCAAATTCATAATTATTTTGACTGCTGTATTATTTTTAATAATGGGATTAATCCTGAAAAGGAAATCCTGACTCTAAAAAAGAGTCAGGATATATCGTTATTTCATTTATTGAAAAGATATTAGGATGCTTTTCAAAACGACGGATTTTTTGAGATGGCTTCTAGATTAAATCATGTCATTTCATTTTTCTTTTTACGATTCTGTTATTCCGAGAATAAGGCTGACCGTAGGAAGTGTTTTTCGGATATCTTCTTTATCCCATCGTGATTCAATGGCGGTAATTTCTTTTTCTTTGATATTTATCCGACCCTGTTTGGCAAGGGACAGCATCTGTTCCCGTTCGGCATTCGGAAATCTTGAAAAAGTCCTCCTCAAAACCGGAAGGATATCCCTGAAAATATCAAAAGGTACATGAGCCATCCATTGATCCAAGACATTCCAGAGGGATGTATCATGAATGAGTACAAGTCCGCTACCGTGTAGGAATCCGGCTATCCAATATGCAGCTTCGGTATGATCGTTGCCTTTGGAAAGTGCATGTCCCATCCGAATACCGGTTTCTTCCTCCCCGATTTTTTTCTTGTCATATAATATTCGGGTGGCAGCCCCTTTTAAAATTCCATTAGCAGGAGGTGTGGCGGTTAATTTTTCCAATGTTTCCAACCATAATTCCGAATGAATCGGATTATCCATCAGGTTTATCTGATAATCGGTATTGGAGATTAGAGCGAACATTTCCATCGCTGATTCTTCATTGAGGGAGGAACATGCATTAGGGAGACCAATACAGATTCTAGGTATGAGCTGGTCCAATTGTTTGTTTAAAGATTCCAAATCCGCTTGTCGGGTATTGGCATACCTTATGGCCTCTACAAGATTGGGAACGGCTTCCATTAGATGGGTAATATCTTTTGTCAGGGCCGCTACATCCTTGAATATCCTAAGCAGGGTATCCATCACTTTGATAAGATTGGCCTTGATGGTTTGATTGAGGTATGAAGTAATGGAAGGCAGATCCGATTTTCCGGCAGCGAGATGCAGGATAAGATTTGAAGCAGCGGATTCTACAGTATTCCCCCACATGCCGGCTTCAATAATGGCAATGGCAAAATCAGGTCTCCATCTCAATTTCCAAACTTCCTTGAAATCACCCTGGGTTCTTGAGAAATACCTTCTTCGATTCTGTTTGACTTCGCCCCAACGGATACCTAGAATGTTCATCCGGTGAAGGAGCCGGCTCGTTCTGAGTTGGATATCCTTTCTCAAATCCAATTCCCTTTCTTCGGGTTCCAGTGACTTCCGGTATTTATTCATCCGGGTGGATCTGATTTGTTTTTCCAAATCCGCCTGTAGGGGAATGACCGGAATTTCCGAAGGGACTTTTCCCATCCTGTCACCTATGATTAATTTCCTTTCCACAACATCCATCATGCTATCATATCCATTACAGAAAATAGTGATGGCGGATTCGTACAATTCGTTCATACCGGGGACAGATAGGTTCCTCATGGCGGCGAGTGTTTCTGCCAGTCTCACGGCTTCAATCACATGGGCAGAAGAAGCATCCATATCTTCCTCTCTGAATAATCGTGCGACTTTGGTCATCCAACGGATAACCACATCCTTGCGGTTATTGAATAGTAATCTGTACCAAGCCGGCGAAACTACACCTGCACCATAGCCACTGCTTACAGCCAAGCGATCATAAGTCCAGGGTACCCAGGTTGCCTTTACCGAAGTTTTTTTGATGCCCCTCAATAATTTATTGTCGTTTGTTGCCTTGAAAGCCTTCATGTCTTTGAGGGCGGGGCCGTGCCATGCTCCACAGACAATGGCAATTTTTTGAAATTCCTTTTGTGCTTTCCGAATGGTTTTCCGCATGAACGCTTCCCTTAGAAGTGTTCGGGGGGATTCCTGTTTGCCTAATTCTGTACGGAGGGTTTCCATGAGATCCATGACGGCATCGAAAGTCTCACTATGGCCGTCCCTTTGTTCGAATGTTACTTCCCACCACCGTTCACTGTCTTCATAGCCCGCCAATCGTGCAGCATATCCCAAAGGATCGGAAATGACATCTTTCCCTTCTTTCTTTTGATGATTTTTTCCTTCATCTATGGCCAATTGCTTTTCTTCTTTTTCGGAAGTATCCAATGTGAAATGGATGCCTTGCGGCAAATCCATAAAACGAATGGGAATATTGTTTTTCAAACCATATTTCATCGCTTGCCACTCTGGAGAAAATCGAGCGAAGGGGAAATATGATGCTTGTTTGGGGGCCTTAGGGTTGTACATTAATATCGCAACAGGGGGTATGAGTGCTTTATCCCCAACATAATGGATAATGTTTTCGGCATCTGCAGGGCCCTCTATTAATATGCAGTCGGGCTGCATTTCCGCAAGGGCTTTGCGAAGCGATTTGGCCGAACCCGGGCCGTGATGTCGTATGCCGAATATTTTTAGCAAAAAAATGTGTGATTTAATTAAGAGTATGTTTAAATTTTAATAATTGGTCTGCGAAACTCACTTTATTGCTTA
>JAHDFN010000287.1 GCA_020628145.1 Saprospiraceae bacterium
AGGATTTCTGTTCCCGAATGTTGTCTTTATTGTCACCTTTATTACTGCCGTTAGATATGTTTTTTTATTGAAACATACGCTTTTAGCTGATCTGAATTTATTGAAGATTGTACTCATTTTTGCATGTATCCCTTTGGCCTTTTATTTGATACAAAGTTTGAATTTATTTCAGACATTTTTAGATAATTTGGATGATAAAACCTGGAACAGTATGTTCGGCCAATTGCCTTCTGAAAAACAACAGGGAATTTATAAATATATGAGAGCAGAAATGACTTTCTTCGGAGTAGGAGCGATTCTTTCTTTGTTTGTATTTGCAATACGAATGATTATTTCGATTTGGCGAAAACGGAATAGAGGAACAGTTTGATTAAAGTTATATGGAAGTTATGGGAATTGGACTGGTTATACTTGAAAGTGGTTTCTGCTTACAGAAATCAGATACTTGGTTTCCAATTATTAGATAAAATGTGGACAAATATCGAATTAAAATATTCGAGTGTTCTTTTTCCTTAGGTAAGAAATGCTGAAAAATATAGGGGAAATGTTATTTTGAAACCAATTTCAATAAAGAATGGATAATCAGAAATCTTACAAATGTTTTGTCAACTATTTCGTCTAATTATATCATTATTTTCTAAGGTTCAGATTAAAGTTAGCAGATTGGTAGGAAATCATTGTCTTTTTCTAAAAAAGAGAAAGTCATGTTGCTGCTTTAAAATCCTTCCTTTGGAATATGGATTTCGAAAACCAATTAGCCTTACATTAAATACAGAGCCAAAAATGAATTGGTAGAACCATTTGTATATTTTTATCCCTATGAAACCTCTTATAACCCGGTATTTGGTTTTTCTCGGTTTTGGAGCCTTGCTCCTCCTCGGAATGGATTACTATGTCCAACATGTACTTTCCCCTTGGAATAAAACCGCTCCGGAAGAAAAGTTGAATCCGGAAGAACTGAAACCCGAAAAGAAAGAAATAACAATCCCGGAACCGGCGCCACCTCCACGACCCATCGCCTCCGGTTGCAAAAACAAATCGAGCCGCCTTCGTTTTGTCAATTATGACAAGAGAAGAATCGTCATGGATTTCCAAACCTGCGATTCCATTTTAAATGCGGCCTCGGCCAATCGGGAAAAACCAATCAATGGCTCCAACATGTACCTGCCGCTCATCAGACATGATGCTCCCTACCTCAAGGAGGCCGTAAAAACATACAGGAAGAAAATCGATGATTTGAAATACGGAAAAACCGAAGCCGCACAAATGGTCTGTGCCAGCATACAATCCGTTCCCTACACATTGATACATCCTTTTTCACATCGGAAGGCCGAGCGTTTGTATCCCTATGTCAAGGATTATCATAAGAAAATGGACAACCCCATGAACAGTATCGGAGGATGCTTGGAAAACATCAATCCATATGGTGTGATGAGTCCTCTGGAAACGCTCTTTACACAAAAGGCGGATTGTGATAGCAGAACCACTTATCTCTACCTCATACTGAAAGCCCTGGGCTTTGATGTGATTCAGTTAGCTAGTGATGCGGAATCACATGCCATATTGGGAATCAATGTCCCCAAAGCCTATGGCAATGTCTTTTATAAATATAAGGGAAAAAAATACTACATTGTGGAAACCACTTTCTATCATAGGAAACAAAGTCGGATAGGAGTACACAGAGAGGGGAGGAGATACATGAGGAGTTGGAATCTCTGGAAGGTGGTCTTGGAATAAAAAACGAAAAACCGATGAACACGAACATATTCTTGAACGGATTGACAGAACTCCTTGCCATCGCTACTTTGATGGTATTGTTTTTCTATTTGTTCCAAAGTGTGCAGTTCAGGATCATGAAGGCGAATAAAAGCAAATTCGTCATTAATGAAGCCTTTGCCATTTATATGTTCGGCGTTTTCCTTTCAATGGCATTCATGATGGAAGTCATGCTCAATAATCTCCATGCCCATATCGGAATGGAATTAACCGAGGGGGCATTGATCGTCGGACAATCTATTTTCTGGATTTTTCTCGGAAAATCATTTCTACTTTTCATCCTGGTTTATTCCCTGGTATTCGGTTTATGTATATTTTTATTTTCGATGCTGACAACTTCCTTGGATGAATATAGGGATATCGTCAATAATAACAGGAGGTCGGCCATTATTCTTTCGGGATTACTGATCAGTGTTTTTTATTTATCCAGGGGAATAATGGAAACCATTTTTTCATCCTTATTGAACTATGAGATAAATGCCCCTATTTTTTAAACATATCAATACCATATTATTCTTCATTTCGATAACCCTGTTGCTTGAAGCCAAAAACAGGGACATCATCGTATGCATCGATGAAAGTGGAAGCATGCAGGGGGCTAAGTACGAAAGTATGATTTACTCTCTCCAAAGTTTCCTTTGTGTCTTGGATGAATCCGATAAATTATTCCTCTCAGACAGCAAAGGTAGTGTGGAACTCAATACCGGAAACAAGACGGTTGAAATTGGAAACCTTAGGAAAAAGAAACATGTATTAAAACATCCCGAATACGATATCCTGACCCATGCAATGCCTTTGCTCCGCAATAATCCGGAAAGGGAAAAAATACTTATCCTGTACGGTGATGGTGCATGGGGGCAATCGAATGTTTATGCCGAATTGGTCGCCTTATACGCTACCATAAAACCTAAGATTTATTTTCTAAAGGTTGAAAATAAGAAGGATGTATTGGAAAAGGAATCCTTTGCCGAAACCAACTTGGCTGCCCTCGGCCTGATGGAAGTCATAAAAGTACAGGGAACGGATACGGGTAAACTGGTAGCCGAATTGGAAAAATTGTCAAGGAATATCGTAGATGCGGATGTAGGCAGTGTGAATCCGGAAATTGACGGGCCAACGGTAAAATTGACATCCAAATTTCCATTAACGGCCTTATTGGTCTTTGTTCAGGGAAACCGGAAACTCGGAGAAATGGCAAAATTGAGTAAGGTAAACCGGGCTTTGGAATGGGGGGAAGAATATGAATTATCCAATTTCAAAATCAATCCCTCCATTAATCGGAACAGCAAATTATCCGGTCGCTTTTATAGAATCCAAATGAAGGGCGGTAAGGTTATTCCCGAAGGGACGGATATTGAATTGGAATTCGAAGGAGAATTCACGGCAGATAATATCATTCTCATCCCACTTACATCCGTAGCCATGCAGGTGCGGCCGGGAAAAAACCTGACCCTTGAGGATGCATCCAAGAGATTATATTCCATTTGTGAAGATGATGAATTTGCCAATCTTGAACTACTACTCACTTATGAGGATGGGACACCACTGAGAAAAGAAGCATTATCTGAAGTCAATGCAAAAGCCAGATATGGAGGGAATCGGGAATCTTCTTTCACTTACGAAAAAGGAAAACTCAAAGTGAAAATACCGGTTGTCGGAGATTCGGTATTGGTCGAAGTATCTGCCCAGTATGATGGATATTTCCTGAAAAAATCTCCCATCATTACCATAGTGAAACGAAGATGTAAGGCCAAGACAACGATTGACCCCGATCTAAGAATCATCATACCCGAAAAGGGTGTTGTTGATTTCAGCAGGAACGGGAGTTGTATCGAAGCACAGATATTCCTAAAAGACGGAACGATTATAGAACCGGATCATTATGATCTTGAATTCATGGATCAACCCTGGTTTACCGAGGTGACAATCACACCCCTTGCCGATAGGTTCAGGATCTGTTTCAACCGCAGGAAATTCATGTGTGACTGTATGGTTCCCTATGGAAAACTGGAAGGCCGTTTCATGGCTTCCCCTAAATCCGAAGGCTATGATTTCATTCAGGGGAAATGGGAATTTACGATTCTTAAAGAAGAGGGTTTTTGGGCCAGATGCAAAGGGTGTCTCCTGATGTTTTTCGGGATTATTACACTTCTTACCCTCATCTGGGCTTATATGACCAAACCCCGTTTCCATAAAACTGCCAAAATCAAATACGAGGAAAAACCACTTAGGAAAAGGCACGTTTCCGCAGATGGATTTACCTACCGCTTACCTACCGGATTTGTTTCACGGTGGTTGATTCCTTACATTCCCGAAAAGAAAAGGGTTAAAACCCTTACCTTCATCGCTGCAAAGAGGAAGAACAGGGTTTATCTACATAGGAATTCCTATCGTTCGGATTTGAAAATGGATGGCATGGATTTATCCTTACCTAAAAAGGGACACATCTTGGTCACCGGAGGTAGGGAACTGTCTTATGAAGAAGCAGGAAAGAAATATACTTTTGTACTAAATATCAAAAATTAACCTTAAATGTCTAATACGAAAACATTACTCTTGGGTGTAGGAGGTTTGGGTTCCTACATTGTAAATGAAATACAAGGAAAATTGAGTGATGAACTCAAGGATTATGTTTCCATCATGTGTTTGGATACCGACAAGAACACAATGGATAATTTG
>JAHDFN010000288.1:0-4060 GCA_020628145.1 Saprospiraceae bacterium
AAACACCACCGCTAGGATCAGGAGTTCCCAATCGGACTATGGCATTTGTACAAATAATATGATCAGGGCCTGCATCTGCATTGACATCGGTTACATTGATTGTCGTATTATATTGAGCAGCACAACCCGTTCCCGTATCGGTAACTGTTACATAATAAGTCGATGTACTTGTTGGAGACACGGAAGGATCACTTGCAGAACTGGTAAATCCTTCGGGTCCTTCCCAAAGATATTCATAACCGGCAACCAATGTCTGACCGATATTGACCGATACACCCGGACATATATTATGAGATTGTGGACTGAAAACAGGAAGAGAAATTGCCGGATTATTGACATTAATCATTTCCGAGCAGATGATACCTCCCGTATGGATATTTTGAATGGAAGCCGTAACGGTTCCTTCCAAATTATTGGTCACTTCTACAATTGCACCTGAATTCGTATTCAAAGTAACATCTGTAGAAGTCCATACTATTTCAAAATTTTCCTGAGGGCCGGGATAAGCAACTGAAGCGTATAATGTCGTATTTCCAAATTGATTGGAAGGACAAGCATAAGGTTCCAATACTTCTATATCCACATCACAAATCCCACCACAAGGAGGAACAACCACCTGATCCGTACAGCAAGTCTGTGTACTGTTTCCGAATTGATAACAGACTTCTACCTGATAAATCGTTGTTTCCGTAGCATGGCCATCTACCATGACCTGAGGTAGATTACTGGCTCCAATAAATCTAGGAGTACCTGAAATCGCCGTCCAAGTATATGTTTCATTGATATTAGGCGTCCGATCCGGTTCACCTACAATCCTTTGACCACAACCATCTTCACCTGCCCGGGCCTCTATAACAGCAACCTGCACATCATCTATATAAGTACATTCACCTTGTGTCGCAGTTACAAAGTAGGTTCTGGGATTAACAGCATTGACAGCCGGTAATAAATCTCCGGGATCAAATGTAGTGATGGATTCATCATTGAGTGTAAGAAAGGTTCCCGGAGCCCAAGTATATGAAAAACCGGCATCCGGAGCTATTCCCAAAGGTGTAGTGGTTTGAGCACAAATTACTTTATCCAAACCTGCGAAATCAGTAGTTGGAGCATTGACGACCGTTACCAAAACATCATCCGTCAGAGTACATGTTCCACCACCACTTTGTAAAGGAACATCCATTGAAAGCGTATAGGTGGTTGTAGAAGACGGCGTTGCTAGTGGTTGGGGGCAATCCGAACAACTCAAAGCATCCGTAGGAGACCAAGAATAAGAAATTCCACTTTCTACGGGTAATCCGGGAGTTCCGATGGAAACGGCTGCTCCTGATTCACACATATCCCTATCCATACCTGCATCTGCAGTTGGAATGATAACAACTGCCTGATCCAGATTTTGGCAACCATTGGCATCCGTAACCGTAACGGTAAAAATAGTAGATTCATTTACAGATGCCGTTGGATTAGGCAAAGAAGGATCATTCAAACCTCCCGATGTATTATCCCATGCAAAAGAATAAGGAGCTACACCTCCTGAAGCCGGTGTAGCAGATGCCAATGATACCGGATCATTGGCACAGACATAATAAATGCCTCCAGCATCCATAGTAGGAGCGGTTAACAAACTTCCATTTACCGTAGCCGTATTGGAAGTGGATATCAAGGACGATGTACATGATATATTATCATAAGCCAAACGCCTATAGTATTTCGTTGCGGTCTGAGGTTCGGGATTAAAATCCCTATTGGTTTCACCAACGATATCAGACCAGGGACCACTAGGGCTGTCCGCTACTTGCCATTGGTAATCGGCACTGATAAAACCGTCTTCGGTCGTTATTTTATTTCCAAGTAATGTTTCTATATAACCTCCGAGGCAAGGAGACTGAGTAGAAGGGGAAATCGTATTTTCCTGAATGAAGATGTTATCATAAGTATAAGCCGTAAAAGTATTATGATAATATCCAATGGGTGGTTTTGAGTTCATTACCAATTCATTCTGAACAGGCCCGGATCTATGTACTATACCCACACGACATTCATCTAGCATATGCAAAGAGTAAATAAGATCATTCGAACTAGCTGTCAGATAGGAACTATTGACTAGTTCGCCGGCATTGGTATATCTATTCAGGAGTAAATCATATTGAGAAGCCGCAGTATTGAGATACGTTCCATCTGTTACCATAATATCATCGGAACGAGTAGAATTTACGGTATAAATATAGTTTCCGTCTGTAACCATGAATGGTGTTCCATCAATTCCTTCTCCTCCAAAAATAGTTGAAAAATCCAAAGATAAATCCGATTTGAATTTAGCTATATAATTGGCATTAGCATCTGAAGGCATAGTTGTGCCATCTGTTGAAGAAAAGTTGTTGCCGGCAGCTCCGGCAATGTAAATTTCCCCGTTGGCATGTGCTACGGAATTAAACATATTGTTAATCAACCTTGTAGTAAAATAGACCGCTGTACTTTGATAATTTTCATCAATTCTAAAAATAACAATATCTCTTGAATTAACTAGATTCGTACCATGAGCAGCACTGATATCCGGACTTTGAGTTGATCCTATTATTGTGGCAACGCCATTTTCTACATAGAATAAATCATGGATATTATTATAAGAGCCCGGTAATCCATCATAGTTATTCCCGCCCAACAGAGTAGAATATACAATAGAGCCGTCCAAATTCATTTTCATATAAAATATATCAAGCAGGCCATGAAACGAATCTCCACCTACTATGGGAAAATCCGAACTGTTTGTTTCTCCGGCTATATATATATAATCTCCTTCTATCACAATATGAGACGGCTTATCACTTCCTGATCCACCGATAAATTTGGAATGGATAATATTACCATTCATATCCAATTTGGCAAATAGTATATCCGAACTTCCATTGTTGGTAGAACCATCTGTAGTCGTAACAGAAATATTGGAAGCCTGAATCTGCCTTACCAGATAAAAATAACCGTCTTTTTCAACTATATCCATTTCTCCGGCATATCCACCATTCAAATCATAGAGATATTTACTAAATACGATATTCCCCAAAGGGTCGAATCGGGTCAAAGCGAGGCCATAACTACCCGGAGCAATACTTGATCCATCAGTTACGAACATATTCTCATCATTATAATCATGAAAAAAATACATATGGCCGTCCTTGACAAATATATCTCTTGAACCGTCTTCTTCAATCCCTCCCGGACCTCCCCAAAAAGTACCATAAACAATATTGCCTTCCTCATCATGTTTAGAGAGGTAATATTCGAATTCATCTGGTACAGATGGCTCGATACCATTCACAATAGGTGACCAATTTTCCGGATTTAAGGAAGGTTCGGTCGCACCTAAGTTATAATAATACCCATCCTCATAAGTTATCTGTCCAGGGATACCAGAAGTCGAATAATAATTTTTATCAAGAATATAATCCGTATCTTGAGCTAGGGAGGTTCCCATTACAAATAGAAGCAATGTGTTTATTAGTAATGATGTTCTCATAAGTAAATAATTCTACAAACAGATGTTAGTATATCAAAATATCATACTATGAAAATCGTGCCAGATTCAAGTTCGATACAAAGAAAATCACACATTAAAATCAACTACTATATATTTCCAAAAGAGAATAAATGATTAATGATTTAAACAAGGTGCTTTCTCTTATTGTCATCCAACTGATTTTCATGTTCGGGATTTCATACAAGTTATGGACTTGTATTGATCGTACTTTTTACACCACACCCATTTTGCCTTTTGAATTATCGATAATAGGCAGCAGCATTGCTTATGGAGCCTTAGTGGCATCTTTGTTGGTTGTAATGTTTAGTCAATACAAAAAAGCATTTATCTCTGTATCCATTGCCTTGATATTTTTATTGATTTTATTTGATGTCCATCGTTTTCAGACATGGATTTATCAGGCATTGCTCATTCTTTTTTCTTTTTTGATCTTAGATGAACCCATTCGGAAAAAAGCTTTGTGCTGGGTTTTCATAGGGACTTATTTCTGGGCGGGATTCCATAAATTGAATGCAGGTTATCTCAATT
>JAHDFN010000288.1:4070-4445 GCA_020628145.1 Saprospiraceae bacterium
TTTGTTTTCACCTGGATCATGGATGCCTTCGAATTCACGAAACCATTAAGAGATCTGAAATGGCTGGGCATATCTTCGGCCTTATTCGAATTAATGATTGGTGTGTTTTTGTTTTTTCCCAGGAGCCGGAAATTAGGAATCATAATGGTTTTTATTTTCCATTTTACCATTCTAATGTTCCTCGGCCCTCTGGGGCATGATTGGAACCCTGTGGTTTATCCTTGGAACATCATTTCTCCGATAATGGTTTTTTTCTTATTCAAGCATGGTGAATCCTTGTTTTCATTCAAAGGAAAACCAATTTTATTTCATATCATTTTTACCTGCTCGATAATATTACCCGGCTTGAACAACTTCGATTTATGGCCTAACAAT
>JAHDFN010000289.1 GCA_020628145.1 Saprospiraceae bacterium
GCAATACCCTGACCATACCAAAGCGGTAACCATTTCGTAGTTCTCTTCTTCTCATTTCATTGAATAACTGAGTGGACAATTTCGCTCCCGTACAACCCAGTGGATGACCCAATGCAATCGCTCCGCCGTTCACATTCACGATATCCGGATTCAATTCGGCCTGCTTGATGACAGCCAAGGATTGAGCGGCAAATGCCTCATTCAACTCGATTTGCTCGATGTCATTCAATTTCAAACCGGCTTGCTTCAATGCCTTTGGGATAGCGGCACAAGGCCCGATACCCATATACAAAGGCTCCACACCGGCAACGGAACAAGCAGCCATTCGTGCTATTGGTTTCAAGCCCAATTCCTTCACCATTTCTCCCGACATCACACATACGAAAGCGGCTCCGTCCGACATTTGGGATGAATTACCGGCTGTTACACTTCCTCCTTGTGCGAATACGGCACGCAAGCGACCCAATCCTTCCATCGAAGTTCCTCTTCTTACACCTTCATCCATATCAACCGTCCATTCCTTTTCCTGGCGTTTATTGTCAGCAACATAGACCTGCTTCACCTTTACAGGAACGATTTCATCTTTGAATTTTCCGGCATCGATGGCCGCAGCGGCCTTGATATGGGAATTCACAGAAAACTCATCCTGCATCTCACGGCTGATTTCATATTTATTGGCAACAGCCTCGGCAGTCAAACCCATTCCTACCACATAGTCAGGAGTATTGTTCGCCACTTCATAGGAAGGAGCCAGTTTATAACCCGTCATCGGAATCATGGTCATGTTTTCCGTACCACCGGCAATGATACAATCGGCCATCCCTGCTTGGATTTTGGCAACGGCAATGGAAATCGTTTCCAAACCTGATGCACAATAACGGTTGACCGTCATGCCCGGTACTTCCTTGCCTAAGGCCCTCATCGAAATCTGACGACCGATTTGTAAGCCTTGCTCTCCTTCCGGATTCGCACAGCCTACAATCATATCATCAACCCTCGCAGGATCTAGTTCCGGAAGGGCCGCAGCTATGTGTTTCACTACATCAACTGCCAAATCATCTGAACGATAGAAACGGAAACCGCCTTTCTTGGCACGACCTACCGCAGATCTGTATGCTTTTACTATATATGCTTCACGCATTGTATTTAATTTTAATGATACTAGACTCTAGATTAATAGATTCTAGACAGTTATTTAATAATAAGTATGGATTGAAATCCACGAATCATTTTTTGTACTTCATTGATTTGCTTCAACATTTTATTTTGTTGTTGTGAATCAATAAATCCTAAATCACAAGCCAGAAAAATTTGTGATTCTAGCTCGGCACTGGAGCCTTGAGCTATGTTTAAGAATTGGTTCGTCTGTTTATCCGTTCCTCTTCCGCAACCTTCGGCAATATTTGAAGGAATGGAAACAGAAGCCCTTCTCATCTGATTCGTAAGACCGAATATTTCCTCTTTTGGAAATGTGGAAGAAATTCGATAAATATCTTTCACTAGGTCTCTGGATTTTTTCCAAACAATCAGTTCCTTGAAGTTATGTTTCATTTCGTAATGGTTGAATAACGATTTTTAGCATCTACTAAGACTGAGTCTAGCGTCCACTAAGTCTAGCGTCTAAAAATCTTAATTACGAAGTGGCTTATTCGTCTGCAACATATGTTGGATTCTTTCCAAAGTCTTCTGCTCACCACAAAGACTGAGGAATGCTTCACGCTCAATATCCAACAAGTACTGTTCTGATACCTTCTGTGGAGCTGACAAGTCACCACCACAAAGCACATAAGCAATCTTATTGGCAATCTTGATATCATGCTCGGATGCGAACTTACCCAACTTCAATGAATGGGAAGCCGTATATAATGCAGCCAAACCGGTTCTACCCAAAACGTCGATGTTGGTACGTTGGATAGGCTGGGTATAATTGGCAGCCAATTCCAAGACACGTTTCTTGGCTTCACCGATATTACGGGCCGTATTTACACAAACACTGTCCTTGCTGTTCAAATAACCATGCTTGAATGCTTCATGGGCTGAAGTAGCAACAGAGGCCATCGCCAATGTCTTGAACTTCTCAATCAAGGAAGGAATCTGTACATCGCCGGTAACGAATTCATCCGAAGCCCTTAAAGCGAACTCCTTGGTTCCTCCACCTCCGGGAATCAGACCGACACCCACTTCTACCAATCCGATATAGGATTCGGTAGCACAAACGGCACTATCGCAATGCATGATGGTTTCGCATCCTCCACCGAATACGTATCCTTGGGTAGCAGCAACAACCGGTATGCTTGAATATCTACAACGCATGGTGGTCTGCTGGAATGCATTTACTGCAAAATTCAATTCATCGAACTCCTGTTGGTAGGCCATCATGGCAATCATCATCAAGTTGGCTCCTACGGAGAAATGCTCGGCATTATTACCGATAACCACACCTTTCCATCCTTCGTCTTCTGCCAGTTGGATAACATCATTGATACCTTTCAATACCCCTTCTCCGATGGAATTCATTTTGGAACGGAATTCCAAACAAAGAACACCGTCTCCGATATCATGGGCTACGGCTTCTGCATTTTCATAAACCGGTTTTTGGGTAGCCCTCAGATTATCCAGGATGATGAAGGATTCCGCACCCGGAACAGGCTTATAGGATTTGGATGGGATATCATAATAATGATTCACCCCGTTTTCCAATTTATAGAAAGTGTCATGACCGGCAGCTACCATGTCATGTACCCATTGTGCAACCTTCTGTCCTTCCTTTTCTGCTGCTTCGATACCAGCCTTTGCACCAAGCATATCCCAATATTGGAAAGGCCCTACTTCCCAGGCAAAACCGGCTCTCAATGCATCATCAATGGAGTACAAATCATCAGATATTTCAGGAATCCTATTGGAAACATAGGCAAACAAGGCCCCCAATGATTTTTGTACCAATAAGGCGGCCTTGTCTTCATGCTTGAAGAAAGTCTTGATCCTGCCCGGAAGATTTTCGATTTGCTTGGTCGCATCCAAGGAGGCGAATTTGACTTTCTCCTTCGGACGGTATTCCAATTTATTCAAATCCAAGGCTAGAACAATACGTTTTCCTTTTTCATCCTTTTCCTTGGTTTTCTTGTAGAAACCTTGTCCGGATTTGTCCCCATAGAATTTATTTTCCTCAAGGAACTTCGTATAGGAAGGTGCGGTAAATGCATCTTTCTGCTCGTCATCCTCACAACGGGTACGAATCACTTCGACCACTTTGGCGGATGTGTCATGTCCTACAAGATCACCCAAACGGAATACACCCGTTCTCGGGCGGCCCATCGGTGTACCGGTTACCCTGTCCACTTCTTCGATGGTCATATCCAATTCTTCAGTCAACTGATAGATTTTGGACATGGCATAAACACCGACCCTGTTGGCAATGAATGCAGGGGTATCCTTACACAATACAGGAGTTTTCCCTAGAAAAACATCGGCATAGTTCTTCAAGAATTCCACTACGGAAGCATCCGTATCCGGAGTAGGTATGATTTCGAATAATTTAAGATATCGTGGTGGATTGAAAAAGTGTGTTCCACAGAAATTCTTCTTGAAATCGTCGCTTCTTCCTTCTGCCATCAAGTGGATGGGAATACTGGAAGTATTGGATGTGATTAAAGCACCTTGTTTCCGATATTTTTCAACATTTTCGAAAACCTGTTGCTTGATATCCAATCTTTCGATAACGACTTCGATGATCCAATCGCAATCGGCGATATCTTTCATGTTGTCATCGAAATTGCCCACTTTGATCCTGTCTGCGAAGCTCTTGCTGTACAAGGCGGCAGGTTTGGACTTCAAAAGGGCTTTCTTGGCATTATTGACGATGGAATTCCTTTTGGCAGGATCCTTTTTTTCTTCGTCTGTCAGGTTGAAAGGTACGATGTCCAACATTAACACATCCAATCCTATATTGGCGAAATGTGCGGCAATGCCGGCTCCCATCACTCCCGAACCTAAGACAGCGACTTTTTTGATTTTACGACTCATCTTCTTATTCGATGTGGTTTGAGATTTTGCCTCCAAAGTGGGCGTTTCCATATAAAGAGGATTTAATTAAGATTTAAAGAATTGAATTGATTCCTAATGCTTGAACAAGCAAAAAGGAAAATAGTTAGCGAATTTTCGCTAATTGCACAAAAATAACGATTGTATCATGAAATCGCAAACATTAAGGGAGTCTAAATTGAAAGGAAAAGGAGAGAACCTGTGTGAATATGTACGAATGTATCAAAACGTCGTGAAAATATCATAATATGTAATAGCGACGACTAGTTCTGACAGTTAGAATAAATCAGACATTGAAATTGAATGAAGTCGTG
>JAHDFN010000290.1 GCA_020628145.1 Saprospiraceae bacterium
CATTCCGATACTCCGGAAAATGAAATTCTCTCCATAATGCTGCCCGGAGCCAACAGAAAGGATTTCGTATTACAGACCTTTCCTTCAGAGAGAGGGATGGTTGCAAGTATGGCAAGGAAGGATATCATCGACAAATGGATGGATGATTTTGACAAGGAAGGTTATTGGGTATTGGACATGGGTTTGGGAGCATTTCCGACTCAACTTATCGTTCCGTTTCTGAATCAAAAAACCTTTCATACGGCACAAACCCTTTTGGAGTATAATGAAGAGGATAATTTATCCTCTTATGAAAAGGGCGAATATGAAGATTCCATTTTGGAATTGGGCGGACAGGATGTTTCCTCTTTTCTACTTTCCACCATTGCCGTCGGATTCAATGTACTGTTGGATAATGAACCCTTGTTGCAATTTGACAACCTCCAAGACAACAAAAAAGAGCACCGGAAAAAATCCATGTTTTCGTTTTGGGGTTCGGTGGGATTGCTATCGTTCCTCACCCTATTGTTGGTATCGTTTGTAGCGGGGCATTTACTGCAACAAAAAAATATGGATTTACAAATTCGATTGGCTTCAAAAACGACCGAACTTAAGAAAATGGAAGAATTGAAAGCCCAAGTTTTACAATATGGAAAAGGAGGCGGAACGAAACCGTCCCGTTCTTCCTTTTATGCGGATGAATTGGGAGGAAGCATGGATGACGACCTGACCCTGACCCGTCTGGAAATTTTCCCCTTGGAAGGAAAGGAGCGGGATTATCAGAAGGGGGATATGCTCCGTTATCAGGAAAATAACATCATCGTAGAAGGATGGGCGGAAAATGCCAAATCATATAATGATTGGAAAAAGAAATTGAACCGATATGAATGGGTGGATGAAATACGTCATGTGAGTTATTCCGATACCGATGATGGAATCGGCGAATTCGAAATCGAAATCCGATTGAAATGAAAAAGAATATCATTACATATCTGATTCTTGTTTTTGGGATCACATTGCTCAGCAGCGGATGTGCCAGAAAGCTCGTTTTTACCGAATCGGAAAAAACGGAATTGGATAAGAAAGGAATCGAATTGGGAAAAGTCCAATTTTTTAATGAGGAAACCATTTATCTCCGCCGGATTTTGGATGAAAAGGAAATCAGGACTGCTCGGGGAATCGTCAAACAGCACAACGATATTTATTCGGAACTGATAAAAATCCGAAAGCATACGCCCGGTATTTTATTGGGTGAAAAAGAGGATATATTGAAGATTGCATTCGAGGATGGGGATACCAGTTATCTGGAATTCAAAAAGCCGAAGGGCTGGGGCAAATATTTCCGATTGGGAATAGAACGATATGATTTCGGCAAACAGTATGTACTATACGATGGGGTCGAGTATGAAGTCGAAGGACAGAGCAAACTACTGTTCAAAAAATGGAAGAGACATAAGATGAACCATAAGTATCGGGTCGCCAAAGGAAGGCGGGTGAACGGATTCCTGAATTTGCGAAAAGACAAAAAGGATAAGGATGAAGGATAATGCGATGAAATGGCCGTTGCTCATCCTCTGCCTTGCAGTATGGGGGGCGGTGTATTATGTGCTTTTTGCAGAGAAAACAGAATCGGTCGCCACTCCTGTGGTTCGGACGGCAAACATTACTCCCATCGAGATGGAAAAATTCGATTTGTCTTTGGATTATGATGATCCTTTTCTGAACCGTAGGGTGAAGAAAAAGAGAAAAGCGACCCGTTCTACATATGTTCGTCCGGCCATTGTCAATCCGAACGTGTCCAAGAGCATCATTGATGCGAAAACGACAACCGAAGAGAAGAAAAAGAAACCCGTCATTTTCCCTAAAATCGAATACAACGGATATGTGAGGCAAAAAACGGGAGGTCATTCTTCGGCTGCGAATGTAGTGGTCGACGGAACATCCCATAATTGGGATAGGGGAAAGAAAATCAATGGGATGGTTTTAAGGGAAATCCATTTCGATTCCATTCGGATTACCCTGAATGGGGAATGGAAAACCATCAACAGAAAATAATTAGAGATGCCAAAACCCGACATATCATTTTTAAAGGATTACCGACAGGCCTTATATGCCTTGTTGATCGGGTTCTTATTGTTGGCGGTTTTGTCTTGGCAACTCAACTTCAAAAAAACCTTCAACCTTTGGAAAGCCAACCAAAAATACAAGGAACGCTTGGAAGCCTCGGTTCATTCTTCGTCACAGATACCCCTTCTGGAAAAACAGAAAAAACAAATGGAAGCTTCTGCCCTCAGAACCTATGATAGGGATTTGCTCTTGGAAAAAGTATCCGAATTTTGCAAAAACAACAAGATGCTTCTATTGAATTTCCCGGAAACGGAACGTCATGATGCCAACAATATCGTTTATATGACGAACCTGATCGAAGTGCAAGGTTCATACAAGGACATACTCCAACTGGCATATCTGTTGGAATATTCCGAAAGGATGGGAGCGGTGGTTTCACTGAAATTCAATCGTGTAGAAGATCGGATGGAAAAAAAGACATGGCTTCGGGGAAGCATTATCCTAAGAAATATAGATACTTAAAAGATAAAACAACAAGACATGAAACATATGAAAAGTATGGCAATCCTATTTTTATCCATTCTCTTGGTAATGGGTTGTAGCGATTTTTTGGTCGAAGATATTTCGGATGAAAGAGTGAACCTCAAATCACCCTTCGATGGTTTGGAAACCTATAGTAATGACATCTCCTTTTGGTGGGATTCCCTACAATGGGTCGATAAATACGAATTGCAAGTGGTACATCCCAGTTTTGATTCCATAGCTTTTGTTGATGTGGCTGTTACACTTGATGGAACCATATATGATGCGAATTTAGAAGATGGCACATACGAATGGACCGTGATTGCGAAAAATTCGGCTTATCAGGCTTACAGCGATACTTTTTCCTTCACCATTTTGGAAGACAGTATCGGTGCGGCCGATGAACTGATATTGTCAACACCCGTTGATGGTTGGTTGAGCAATGAAACGGGGACTACTTTTTCTTGGAATGCCATCAGCGGTTATGATGGCTACAGATGGCAATTGGCTTCTCCTGATTTTTCATCTCCCAACAATATTGAAGCGGAACATTTCACAACCGGAAATGCCTATACATTCAATGTTCCGAACGGTGAGTACATGTGGAGGGTCCAGGCTCAGAAAGACAATGAATTGTTGAACTCCGAAGAAAGATCCATGACCATAGATACAGAACCTCCCACGACACCTTCCGACCTGAACCCGGCAAATAGTGATACGATCTCCCTTCCTTACGATTTTGAATGGAATCCGTCCTTTGATGCAGTCATGGACTCCATCCATATTTCATCCGATTCTCTTTTTGCATCATTCATCATCAAGGAGGAAACCAATGTGGGCAGTTATGAGGTTCCGAGCCTTACTCCTGGTAATTTTTACTTCTGGCGTGTAAAATCCATGGATGAGGTGGACAATGAAAGCTCCTTTAGTACCGTTGAAAAGTTCTATGTGGAATGATTGTGGTTCCAGTGAGGACTAGCCATATGATGCAAGAATGAGAAAAAGGATCTTTTAATATGTTACATCATGACCCTAAAAATCCACAACAGAATCCAAGGCATCATCTGAATCTTTAAAAATGAAATTAGCCTGATAATTTATTGTTGTAGTAATAGAAGTATGCCTATAAAGCTTTTGCAACATTTGAATGGGGATTTTTTCTCCGGATAGATTACCAAAAGTGTGGCGGGCAATGTGCATGGTTAACTTTTTATCAAGGTCAATGAGTTTTGCAATTTTCTTAAGCCTCCTATTGAGCTTCCCGTTTTCATAGCTTATTGCTTTTTGTACAGAATACTTATCGGAAAAATCTTGAATCTGTTTTAGATTAGGAAACACTAACTCATTTGGCTTAGTATTCTCAGCCTTATAAATCTTTAAGATTGAATCGGCTTTTTGATGCACTTTCATAGAGCCGACTTTCTCATTTTTGCCCATTTTATAATGTAGTCGTCCGTTTTTAAAATCCGACCATCGGGTTCTAAGTACATCAGATATGCGCATCCCTGCAAAATAAAAAGAGATAAGCCAAATGTTCCGTGCGTGGTGGAGAAGAGGATGTTCGTTTAAGTCAAGATCCTCAAGGGCCTTCACTTCCTCTACTGTCAAGCCTATTTTTAAAGATTGTGGGAATTTGATAGGGACTTTGTCTTTTCCAAATGGATAGAATTTTTGTTCAACCGATCCACTTTTAATGGCTTGATTGAAGATTGTTCGAAGGACTATAAGGTGATTTACGATTGTACGCTCTCCTATATTTCTTGTGCCTTTTAGCCAAGCCTTGTA
>JAHDFN010000035.1 GCA_020628145.1 Saprospiraceae bacterium
TTTCCAAAATTCCTCATTTGCCTTACATAAAAAACATTTCGTGATAACATCTAATATCGGATCATGTTTTCAAAAAGAAAAAATTTTAGGGTCAAATCCGATAAGATTTTCATCATAGGGAATTACCTTTGCGGTCATTATGAACACCTTATTCAATTTTATTTATTATGGCAAAGTATAAGTTTGAATACATCTGGCTTGATGGCTACAAGCCGGAACCGATGATTCGTAGTAAAACTAAGATTATCGATTTGGATTTCTACCACGGAGATGTCAATATCCTACCTATGTGGTCGTTTGATGGAAGTTCTACTCAACAAGCAGAAGGACATTCATCCGACTGTCTGCTTAAACCATGCAGGGTTTACCTGGATTCTGCCAGGGAAAACGGATTCCTCGTCATTTGTGAAGTTCTCAATCCTGACGGGACACCACACGCCTCCAATACTCGTGCACTTATTGACGACGATGAGGATTTCTGGTTCGGTTTCGAACAGGAATACGTTTTGGTACAGGATGAGATCCCATTGGGATTTCCAAAAAACGGATATCCCAAACCACAAGGACCTTACTATTGTTCTGTAGGTACAGGCAATGTTGCCGGAAGGGAATTAGTAGAAGAACATCTGGATTTATGTTTGGATGCAGGCTTAGATATCACAGGTATCAATGCCGAAGTGATGTTAGGACAATGGGAATTCCAATGTCTGGGCAAAGGAGGCAAAAGATCCGGAGATGATTTGACATTGGCCCGTTACCTTTTACATAGAGTTGCGGAACAATACGGCGTACACATCGAATTCCATCCCAAACCGATTAAAGGGGATTGGAATGGTTCGGGTATGCACGCTAATTTCTCCAATAAGAGAATGCGTGAAAAAGGAGGAAAAGAATATTTCGATAAAATCTGCAAGGCATTGGAAAAAAACCATGCTGAGCATATTGCCGTTTACGGTTCTGACAATGAACAACGTCTGACCGGTCTTCATGAGACACAAAGCATAGATAAATTCTCCTATGGCATTTCGGACAGAGGGGCTTCCATACGTATTCCCGTTTCCGTTCCCGTAAAATGGAAAGGATATTTGGAAGATAGACGTCCTGCATCCAATGCTTGTCCCTACAAAGTTGCAGGTGCCATCATCAAAACCATAAAATCGGTATCATAATCCATTCCGATTTATTGATTTCATTCAAAAGCCGGTCTTACAGGATCGGCTTTTGTCATTTCGGCAGTCTCCTTGGATTCATCGTATTTTTCCTAGGAAAAGTCGATAGGAATGGAATTATATCCCACAAAAAGTTAATTTCCGTTAAAGAAAGGTTAGGCAATCCTTTCTAAACGATTATATACTACTAAACAAGATAACGATGTTACGAGCAATTATTGTAGATGATGAGCCATTGGCCCTGGATGTATTGGAAACCTTCATAGAAAGGATTCCCGGAACCATTACCCTTGTAGCCAAATGCAGCAATGCATTGGAAGCACAAAAGGTGTTGGAAGAAAAAGAAGTAGATCTCATGTTTCTGGATATTCAGATGCCTCAACTCACCGGTGTTGATTTTCTAAGAAGCCTGAAGAATCCACCTATGGTGATTTTCACTACAGCCTATTCTGAATATGCTTTGGATGGCTTCGAACTCAATGCTGTGGATTACCTATTGAAACCTATCTCTTTTGAGAGATTCATGAAAGCGGTGAATCGTGCCTCGGAACTTCATGACCTACAATCACAGGGAGAAATTCCTGAAAAGGACGAAATCGAAACAGGCAAGGATTTCATCTTTGTCAAATCCGATAAAAAACTGGTAAAAGTCAAATACAATGACATCATCTATATAGAAGGGCTAAAGGATTATGTCATCATCAGGATGGATCACGGAAGGGTTATCACCTTACAAACCATGAAAAGCCTAGATGTTAAACTCCCCTCCGGCATTTTCAAAAGGCTGCATCGTTCCTATATTGTGAATATGGACAGGATCAATGCTATCATGGGTAACATGGTGGAAGTCTATGAAAAAGGGGAAATCAAACATCTTCCCATAGGTAAGAACTATAGAGAAGAGCTGTTGGACATTATCAATAAAAACAGACTGTAAGGCCTGTGGCGGATTGGCTTCGGTTTTTCAAGGAAAAATGGGATATACCCCATATCAGCATCCAAGCGGTAAGTGGGGGCAGTATAAATTCTTCCTTTAGACTGGAATCTACCAAAGGTACTTTCTTTTTCAAACATAACACTGCCACAACTTATCCCGGCATGTTTGAAAAAGAAGCCTTCGGTTTGAATAGCTTATCCGCAGCCGATTGCATCCGCAGCCCTGAAGTTTTGGAATATGGTACATTTGGAAATCAGGCTTATTTGTTATTGGAATGGATAGAAAGTGGGATTGCACAAAAAAACTACTGGACAACCTTCGGTCAACAATTGGCTCTTTTACACCAATACACCGACAAAGAATTCGGATGGGAACATGATAATTATATTGGGAGTTTACACCAATACAATAGGAAAAAAGATTCCCTAGTGGAGTTCTTCATACAAGAAAGATTAAATCCACAACTCGAAATGGCTAGGAATGCAGGCTTGTTGGATTCAGCATTAGAGGAACGATTCAATCTATTTTCCGAACGACTCCCCACCACCCTCCCTGAAGAAGCACCCGCATTGATCCATGGTGATTTATGGTCAGGGAATTGGATGACGGATCGAGCAGGGAAACCAGTGTTGATAGATCCGGCAACCTGCTACGGGCCGAGAGAAATGGATTTGGCTATGATGCAGCTTTTCGGCAGTCCGCCATTTTCTTTTTTTGAAGCCTACCATGAGGTATTCCCTTTGAAAAAAGGATGGCAAAAAAGGATGGAAGTGTACCGGATATATTACCTACTTGTTCATGTCAATCTTTTCGGAACCGGATATTTGAATCCAATTCGGAAGGTATTGGATGATTATAGTTAATTTTGGACATTCAAATAATTTGATAGATGGAAAACCAACCCAAGATTACAGGAGATACCGGCATCGACCCCCAATCCAAGGAACGGATTAATAACGGTTTTTGGGAGTTGATCTATGGACTCAGTGATTTTTTCCGACAGATGTTCGAATTAAAGAGTGATCTGGATCGGGAAGGAACCATTAACAATATCAAAAACAACAAGCGGATGCAAGGAGCAAATGTATGGCTCCTCATCTGTTCCATCATGGTAGCTTCTATTGGTTTGGATATCAATTCACAAGCCGTCATTATTGGAGCGATGTTGATTTCGCCCTTGATGTCCCCGATTCTCGGTATTGGTTTGGGGGTCGGAATCAATGATAGGGAAACACTTTTTATTTCCCTGAAACATTTCATGTTGGCCATTATAATCGCATTAATCACAAGTATCTGTTACTTTGTCATTTCGCCCTATGGTGAAATGACCGAGCAGATAGAAGCCAGAACCGTACCGACCATCCTTGACGCATTGGTCGCCCTTTTCGGCGGATTAGCAGGTATTGTTTCAGCCTCCCGGAAGGATAAATCCAATGCCATTCCGGGTGTGGCCATTGCTACCGCCTTGATGCCTCCTTTATGTGTTGCCGGGTTCGGTATCGCTAATAGCGATTGGAGTGTTTTCATTAATTCGTTCTACCTCTTCTTCCTCAACTCGGTCTTTATCGCCCTAACCACCTATCTCATCGTCCGGTTCTTGAGGTTCCCCTATACATCCTACCTCAACCGAAGAGAAAAATACAGGACGACCCTTTTCGTTTCCGTCTTCAGTGTCATCGTATTGATACCGAGTGTCCTCATCCTTTACCGGGTATATTCGGAGGTGAATCAGAAACGGAGTGTCTTGGCTTTCATGCAGGAAGAATTCGGTACCAATACACGGGATTACCTAAGTCATAAGGTCGTGACAAGGGATACCCTTAATTACGTTTTCATCGACTATTACTCAGAAGATACGGAAAAAATCTCCGATGAAGAAAAGTCATCTTTTGAAAGGGCTTTGGCCGGTTGCGGCATCGAAAACCCAAGGATAATTGCCAGAGGGACATCCAATGCAGAGGCATTATTGAACAAGGAACTTGGCAAACAACAGGAAATCAACAATAAACAATTGGATGAATATGCCCAACGGGAAGCGGAGAAGGATGAACGCATCCGTCAGTTGGAAATGAAGGCCGATAGTATCCAAAATGTAAAGACAATCAAAAACATTGTATCGGAAGCCAAGGTATTCATGCCCCACCTCAAAGATGTTGATCTGGTTCAAAGCCGATTCGACGATGTTCCCATACTATTGATTAAATGGCAGGACGACATGTATTCGTCGAAAAACGACAAGGATCTCCTCTTAAAATTTGTCAAAATCAAAACCGGATTGGACACTTTGGTTGTTTATTAATCCGACAGTGTACAATAAGAAAGGGCTGATAGATTATTATGTGGTATTACTATGTCTTATTCTTGGTAGGTTATCCCCTAATGGGGGCCTTACTGGGTTGGTTTACAAACTACCTAGCCGTAAAAATGCTGTTCCACCCAAAGGAACCGATAACGGCATTGGCTTTCGGCATAGGTTCTTTCCGATTCAAAGGCATTACCTTTCAAGGGATATTCCCTAAACGGCAAAAGCAGATTGCCATGCAAATCGGCAAGGTCGTGGCCGATGAACTATTATCTATCGACGACATCAAGGAAAGAGTGGTAACCGACGAAGGTATGGAAAACATCTACACCCAAGTGGAAGTCAAAATGGATAATTTCATGAAGGGGCGGATGGTTGAAAAGTTCCCTTTCCTTTCCTTATTGGCCAGCCGTAAGCTCAAGATGGACATCCGTAATCAGATGATGGATGAGGTAAAAGTCCAACTCCCGGATGTAATGGATAAATACATCCAACATTTCGAAGATAATTTGGACATCGAAGCCATGATTACCGAAAAATTCTCTCAGCTTTCTACTGAAAGATTGGAACAGGTCATGAACGATATCCTAAGCAAGGAATTCAAATTTATTGAAATACTCGGAGGGGTGATTGGCTTCCTTGTCGGGCTGATCCAGGGAGCATTGGCTTGCCTTATGATATAGGCATCATCTATAACACCACATATCCTCTTTTCTTTTTTATCTTTATTCCCAAAAACGAATCATGAAAATCCGACTATTTCTACTAACGGGTTCATTGGCATTCTTCCTACTTTCATGCCAACCCAATACTTCTTCTGATATGGATGAGAATAAAGACCAGGCATTTGATGAGTTCAAAAATCATTTTATTGAAAAATTATGGGAAATTTATCCTGACTGGGCCACTTATGAAGGGTATTACAAATATGCCGACGTGTTATCCATTCCCAATAAGGAATCTGAAAAAAAACAATTGGGATTCATACAATCAATGAGGGATTCATTAAAGTCCTTCCCTTTATTAAGTTTAAAGTCCAATAACAGGGCCGATTTGAAAATGATTGAAAATTTCCTGAATTCTACCGAATGGGAAATCAAAAAATTCAAACAAGGAGAATGGAATCCGGCACAATATAATGTAGGAGGTTCGATCAATAGAATATTGATTTCTGAATATAAACCGACAGATGGAAAACTCAGGGATATTTTAAATAAAATGGAAAACATCCCGACATATTATGCCACTGCAAAATCCAATCTTAAAAATCCAACAAAAGAACACACCGGATTAGGCATTCAACAAAATGAAGGGGCATTGACGGTTTTCGGAGATAAGTTATTGGATTCCTTAAACCAATCGAATTTGAATGGTGAGGAAAAAAAATTATTCAAAAAAAGAATGGATAATGCAAAAACCGCAATTAATGACTATATCGGTTTTCTCAAAAAAACGGAAACTGAAAATAATAAAAAAGAAAAAGGATGGAAGGATTTCAGAATCGGCGGTGAATTATTTTCCCAAAAATTCGAATACGATATCGTTTCAGAATTTACGGCGGAAGAAATGTATCAAAAAGCATTAGCCCACAAAGACGACTTACACCAAGAGATGATTCGCATTTCCCATGAAATCTGGGAAAAGCATATGGGGCAAAAGAAAAAGCCCGAAAAGGAATTATTAATGGTCAAGGAATTAATAGAAAAAATTTCCGAACGCCATGTCAACAGAAAAGATTTCATTAAAGCCATCCGAACTCAGATCCCTGAACTGAACGCATTCGTCAAGGAAAAAGATTTACTATATCTCGATCCGACGAAACCCTTGGAAGTCCGACCTACGCCGGAATATATGCGGGGATTTGCCGGAGCATCTATTTCCTCTCCCGGCCCCTACGACAAAAATGCTCCGACATATTATAATGTAACCCCCTTGGATCATTATGACAATGCCGGTGCCGAATCCTATTTAAGGGAATACAATTATTATGTCCTTCAGATTTTAAATATCCACGAAGCAATTCCGGGTCATTATGCCCAATTGGTTTATGCCAACAAATCCCCTTCCTTAATTAAATCCGTATTAGGCAACGGAGCAATGGTCGAAGGATGGGCCGTATATACCGAACGGATGATGTTGGAAGAAGGCTATGGTAATCATGAACCGGAAATGTGGCTCATGTATAACAAATGGAACATGCGGGTCACCTGCAACACCATTATAGATTACGGCATACATGTTTTGGATTGGGATGAAGATAAGGTAATGGATATTTTATTGAACGAAGCCTTTCAGGAAAAAGCAGAAGCAGAAGGAAAATGGAAAAGGGCAACAGTCAGCCAAGTACAGTTGTGCAGTTATTTTTCGGGCTTCAAGGAAATATATGAATTCAGGGAGCAACTGAAAAAAGAAAAGGGAGAAGCATTCAAGTTGAAGGATTTCCATGAAAAATTCCTAAGCTTCGGTTCCGCTCCGGTAAAATATGTAAAAAAATTAATGAATTAGATTAAAACATCATCATGAAATATTTTATTTATTTTTTCATTTCGATTTTTTTTATTTCCTGCCAATCACAAGGAAATGACAATTCACAGTCAGCTACAAAAAAAACGACCGTCCATCATTTATCCGCTAAGGATTTCAAAGTAAAAATGGATGAATTGACCAATGAACAACTTGTCGATGTACGCAGACCGGACGAAGTAGCACAAGGCTATATCCCCAATGCCCGGCATATCAATATCGCCGATTCGGATTTCAAGGAAAAAATCGCTGCCCTGAACAAGGAACAACCCATCATGGTTTATTGTGCAGCAGGTGGACGCAGTAAAAAAGCCTGTAAAAAATTCGAAGAGTTGGGCTTTGAAACCGTCTATGAGTTGGATACCGGATTTTCCGGATGGGTCGGAGAAAATTTCGAAGTGAATAAATAATTACCTAATGGATTATTTCGATTTATTCGTTGCCAAACTTACCGGATTCTGGAATTATTTCCTTGGCGAAATGGCCCGCCCGGCATGGGATAATTATTACTATTGGTTTATTGGCATTTCCTTGTTTTTTTTCCTTTTGGAAATCCTGGCCCCTTGGCGGAAAAAACAGGATCGGTTCAGAAAAGATTTCTGGTTGGATACATTCTACATGTTTTTCAACATCATAATACTTTCATTAATCGGATATAATGCAGCAGCCGATGTATTCAGCATCGCCTTCAATGATTTCCTAGCCTGGGCCTTCGGTATCCAAAACCTGGTGGCCGTACAAATCAATAATCTTCCCGTTTGGATTCAATTATTATTAATGTTGATTATTGCGGATTTCATTGGATATTGGATACATCGGTTATTACATAAAATTCCTTTTTTATGGGAATTCCACAAAGTACATCATTCCGTCAGGGAAATGGGTTTTGCCGCACACCTGCGTTATCACTGGATGGAAAACGTGGTTTACAATACCCTTCGATATATTCCGATGGCCATGATTGGATTCGGCATCGACGATTTTTTAATCATCCATATCTTCAATCTGGGATGGGGTCATTTCAACCATGCCAATTTCACCATTCCCCTCGGCCCTTTCAAATATTTAATGAATAATCCGGAAATGCATATCTGGCATCATGCCAAAGATATTCCGGAAGGAATGAGTGGAGTGAATTTCGGTTTGACATTAAGTATATGGGATTATATTTTCGGAACGAATTACATCCCTTACGATGGCAGGGATATAGAACTGGGTTTTGAAAACGTAGAAGAATTCCCTGAAAATTTCACTACCCAACAAATCAATGGTATTTTCAGGAAGCACCAATAATTTTCATTTATGGAATATTCAAAATCCCTTGAGGAATTTTATAGCAAACTAGAAAAAGGATGGAAAAAGGAAATGATTACAAATCTCCGCTCCATCATCCTTGAAACCGGATTGGAAGAAAAACAAAAATGGGGCATCCCCGTTTTTGTTTGGAATAAAAAAAACATTATCGGTATTGCCGCATTTAAAAACCATTGTGCCATCTGGTTTTATCAGGGTTGTTTTCTCAAGGATGAAGACAAGGTTTTGTACAACGCCCAAGAAGGTGTTACCAAGGCATTGAGACAATGGCGTTTTTCTGAAAATGAAAACCTGGATCGCAAAAAAATAAAATCCTATGTTTTGGAAGCGATTCAAAATCAAAAAGACGGTAAGGAAATCAAACCGCAAAGAAAAAGGGAATTGAAAATAGAAGGATTATTATTCGAGAAATTGAACAAGGACGAAAAGTTAAAAAAACAATTCGAAAGTCTTCCATTATCCAAACAAAGGGAATATGCCGAATATATTTCAAGTGCAAAAAGAGAACATACGAAAACCCAAAGGATGGAAAAAATCATTCTTTTGATTCTGGACGGGAAAGGGCTTTATGATAAATATAAAAATTGTTGAAAACAATAAACATACCTACTCATATCTCAAGCTTTCAATCGGGTCCAAGGCACTGGCCCTATAAGCCGGATAAAATCCTGAAACGACACCTACGACAAAACAAATCAGGATACCAAGACCAATCCACCCCCAGGGAATAAAAAACGCTCCCCGGAATAATAGGGAAACTCCGTTTCCGAAAAAAATACCGAAAACGATACCCAGTAATCCACCCAATAAGGAAATAACAACGGCTTCCATTAGGAATTGTAAAAGTATATTGCTTCTGGATGCGCCAATCGCTTTACAGATCCCGATTTCACGGGTTCGTTCGGTGACCGAAACCAGCATGATATTCATCAAACCGATGGCAGCTCCCAATAAGGTAGCTAAACCGATAAAAATAGTGGCCAAACGAATCGTGACGGTATTTTCCTTGAGGATATCCATCAGGCCGTCGCTTTTGAAAATCTCAAAATCATTTTGATCACCGGCCTTCAGGCGTCTGACATTCCGGAAAACACCGATTGCCGCCGATTCAGCGGCATTCATCCTCGTGGCATCCCCTACTCCAACCGCAACATTGTAATTCTTTTTCGGATGATCATAATAACGTACCGCATTAGTTATCGGTACCAATACGACCTTGTCCTCATTGGATGTCATACTCGATCCCTTGGATTCCAAAACACCGATAACCTTATATTTTACATTGCCATTGGAAATGGTTTTCCCTACTGCCTTTTCGCTTCTGTCATCAAAAAGCAATTTTACAATATCCATACCGATAATGGCCCGATGATCACCGTTTTCCATTTCGGCATCGGTAAAGTTCCGGCCATGTTCCACCTTCAATCCCCTGACATCCAGATAATCCCGATCTACCCCCATAACCATTACATTGGGATTCGATTTTTCTTTTTTATGTTTGATCGTACCCATTGAAGTGCCTTCCATAGAGATACTTACATTCGCAGGATAATCATACCGTTCCTTGAAAGACATCGCCTGCTTGAATGAGATTACATCTCCTCTCTTGGAGCGTCTTCCCTTCCGATTACCGGAAAGGCTTTCTCCCTTCCTCTCTATATTGAAGGAATTAGCCCCCATCGATGAAAAATTGGAGGAAAGGGAAAGCAGAATGGCATCGAGTGCCGCCAATATGCCCACCAATGCCCCGATCCCCACCGCTATAATCATTAGGGTAATGATACTTCTCAGCATATTGGTTTTGATAGCATTAAATGCCAATCCTATATTTTCAAAAAAATTCATATGAATTATTTTACCCGAATCAGGCTTGAAAATTAACAAGAAAAAACGGGAATGGTTGTAAAGTTAGAGATACTGGCCTATTGATTCGATGAATGGCGTTTTTTACGGGATGGGGTGAAGCCCGGTTTCCGGAATCATCATCAGATATTACCATCATCAATTGATTATTGACATATTAATAATATTTGTTATATATTGAAAAAATAAATATTATTCGTAAATTGCTTTTTAGTCTTCAAACAAAATAATCCATACTACAAAACGGGATGTTAGATGTTATCACGAAAAATTGATTATAGCCAACCGGTTCTTTTGAAAATATGCCTGCGTTATTCCTCTCAACCGTAGCTAGGGCTACGCTTTTCGACGAATGCCTTGCCTATTTCCAAAATTCCTCAGTTGTCTTACATAAAAAACATCTCGTGATAACATCTATTGAACCACTACACAATTTTAATTTGAAAACCATGAATACCAAATTGAATTTATTGCTAGCCCTGGCTTTCATTCTTATCGGATCGACAATGACAGAGGCCCGGGATTATGAAATCAAAGATTACCTGAATCCGGATAATCCGGATCGAAAAGCCTATATAGAAAAATACAAGGCTATCGCAATGGAAGAAATGATCCGGAACCGCATACCCGCCAGTATCAAATTGGCACAAGGCATTTTGGAATCGGCAGATGGGAAGAGTAAGTTGGCCTCCAATGCCAACAATCATTTCGGTATGAAGTGCGGAAATGATTGGACAGGAGATACCTATTACCTCAAGGATGATGATTATGACAGCAATGGCAATCTTGTCAAATCCTGCTTCCGGGTGTATGACATACCGGAACAATCCTATCTGGCACATTCGAAATTCCTTCGCAATCCTGAGAAAAGATACCGCTACGGTTTCCTTTTCGATTTGGACATCAAGGATTACAAGGCTTGGGCCAAAGGGTTAAAAGCATCCGGTTATGCAACCAACCCCAATTATGCGAATCTGCTCATCGGAATCATCGAGGCCAACCAGCTCTACAAATATGACGACCTTACCCGTATTCCCATAGAATTCCCTGAAATGGAGATTCTTCCGATGGAAGATGACCCTATGCTGGCCGAAACCTCTACGGATACGGATGATGATCGCATCAAGAACGAAGTCGTCATGAACAATGGTTTGAGGATGGTCTTCGCTTCCAATGGAGATACTCCTAGAAGCATCGGGGATTTTTTCGGCATCAAACCCAAGAAATTATCGAAATACAATGAATTCTACGAATCGGGACGGATGCCGTTGGACAAAGGGGATCGGGTTTATCTACAGCCTAAAAGGAAGGCTTGGAGGGGACAGGAAAAAACCCACAAGGTAAATCCCGGAGAAACGATGTATGACATTTCCCAGATGTATGGTGTAAAACTGGAAAAACTGTACAGGCGTAATCGCATGACCATGGGTACCGAGCCTGCCTCTAATCAAAATATATATGTCAGGGGAAAAAGGAGTCGGAAGGATGTAGTTAGACTAAGGAAGAAAAGTAAGTATCAACCTCCTTCCAATAATATTCCCGTAACGAATGTTCCCCACAAACCCCAAGTAGAATTGGTGGACGGAGCCAATGTTGCGGATGTGATCAGGAATAAGGTCAGGACGCTGGACATGAATCGTAGGATAGATGCCTATGCCAAAATCACAGATGGCACCTACAGACCACCGACAACCACTTATACTCCTCCTCCAACGACCACAACTCCCCCTAGACCTGTGACGACACAGCCGACCCACACCGGAGGGTCACATCCTACACCACCGCCGGCCATCGTAACCCATCCTACTCATACGGGAGGGCAACCGACGACAACCACACCGACTTCTCCACCGAGGCCGGCCACCACTCAACCGACGCCGCCTCCACCACCGAGCCCGGCACCTGCGGTTTCCTACCACACAGTGGAGAGTGGCGAAACCTTGTATGCTATTTCTAAAAAATACAATATTTCCATCGGACAGATAAAGATTTGGAATGGCTTGAGTAGTAATCTGATTTCCATTGGACAACAATTGAGGGTCAGGTAAAATCTTTTTCCACAAACGGGATTCCATAATGGAATCCCGTTTGTTTTTCAGGATGAATTGGAGGTTTTCAACATTCGATGTTTGGATTTGTTATCCTTTAAAACTATCAGTAAATCATGGAGCATTACAATAAATCCGGAGAAGAAGAGAACGAGGAATATGAATATTATGATGCCCCACTTTTCCATCCTTCCCGAATTGTCATTTCCCTGATACTGACCAGCCTTGTGGTTGTTTTTATTTTCCTGACGCTTTCATATTTATATACTCGAATCGAGCAGGGGATTCCACCGATCCACATTCCTATTATTTTTGTTGTGAACACATTGGTTTTGGCCAGCACCAGCTACCTGATACACAAGGCCAATGTATTTTACAAAACGGACAACACCTCAGGATATCAGAATGCGTTATTGGGTACTATTGGATTGACTTTATTATTCATTGTCTTACAGGCCGTGGGGTTTTATCAACTTGTAGCTTCCAACACTTCATATTTCAGTGCGACTGACAATGCCCGCTCCTATCTCCAAATCATTTCGATCCTCCACTTGATCCATGTACTTTCAGGATTGCCTTTTCTGATTCTTTTTTATTCCACAGCCAAGAAAAGAATGGTGGAACCGGTGAGCGTCCTTGTTTATTTTTCCGATCCGATAAAAAAAATGCGATTGAAGTTACTGACAACTTACTGGCACTTTCTGGATGGGCTTTGGATTTATCTGGTTTTGTTCTTCTGGATAAACTGGTTGATTCAATAATGGTTATTCCTTTTCGATTTCATAAAGCACAAAAGAATCGTTTTCATATTTTTTATTGAATTTCCCATCCAATGGAATTTTCCCATTTCTTTTCCACTCCAGATAATAGTCTGCACCTGATGATTTCATTTTTTCCTTATCCCTGAAGCTGAAAGCATTCCTCTGAGTAAACAATCTTAACACCCGTGGTTTAAAAAAGACAATCAGTTCTTCTTCCTCCGTATTATTTTCAATCCAAGTATAAACCTCGACAGCATCCGGAGTGTAAGCTTGATTCGAGTCTAATTTAAAAAAAGCAAAGCAAGCAAAAATCATACTTTGTATCGACATCAGAATACAAACCAACAGGAATATTTCTTTTTTATATTCCTTATCCTGAAGGATTACCCGGACACCGTTGAAAACAAAATAATAAAAGAAAGGATACACCGGCAAAATAAAACGATAGGATCTAAAAGGCCATATCAATAAAAATCCAAAAAAGGAAAAAACATAAACCATCCAATGGAAATCCCGCCTTTTTTCCGCTGAAGCAACAATCCCTTTTGCAAATAGAAAAAACTGAATCAAAAAAGAAAAAAATAAAATAAATTCTTTCCCCACCCATTCCACTTTCCTCAATACAAAAAAGGGAAAGAAACCTATTTCATGATAATAATATTTACAGCTTTCCATTACATTGTGCTTCAAGTCACCTCCCATTACGATATTAAAATAATCCCCTCCTGTAGAAGGATAACACAGATTCAGTATCGTGAATAATCCAAAACAAGAAAACAAAAATGATAGAAAATGAACAAGGGACATCTTTTTCCTTATTATGAAAAAAAATAAAAAGGAAGACACCACTAACAACAAACCAAAACTTCGAATGGAATATGAAAATGCACAAACAAATCCTAACAAAGCAAACAGGATACAATTAGGATTCTTTTCCAACTTATCCCACAACACAAAAATAATCAAGGAAAAAAACAAGTAGGAAAATTCAGATAGAACATTATCAGAAAAGAATAAATAATAAGGGTGGGAGGCAAGAATCAACAAGGTCGAAAACAATAAAAGATTATCGTCCTTCCATCTTTTTTTAAATATGGAATACATCAATGGAATAGAAAATATAAAGAATAGGGCATTCCATATTTTCAGGCTATACAGATCCAAACCGAACAATTTCAAAGGTAAATATAAAACCAATGGAAAACCTATGCCATAGAATGGAGGGGCAGCCTGTGTTCCGATTTCTTTCGACCTGCAACTCAGTTCATATAATTGATCGGAAGCATTAGTAAAAAGTGTCAGTCCCTGATGTATATACATTGAAAAATCCCCACCCCAACGATGGCCCTGATCCAAGCACAATAATATCAGCAAGAGAGCAGCTATCATTATCGATAATATATAAAGCAGATCTTGTTTCATCACTCATCGGACATTTGGACAAGGAGCCATTCTATTTCTTATTAGATTTATTCCGAAATATTATATTAAGACAGCTTGAGTTTCTGAAAACCCATAAGCTGACTGCATTAAAAATGTCTCCACAATAAAGTCTAATATTTTGACATTTTATGTACTGAATCTTAACTTGGACAATACAAAATCCTTTAAATTTAACTTATGTTCCAACATTCCATCCCATTATCCTTCATTTTAGGAGGGACAATTTTCTTCGCCGGCATATTCGGCATCATCATTATGTTGGATATTCGGCTGCCATATGATTGGAATGGAGATATCTCTATCTTCTTCAATAAAAGATGGAATAAGGAAGAACTCACCATGCTGGCTTTTTCATTGGTTTTCTTCTTTTTCGGCTTGATGATTATTTTCAGACTGGAATGGGCCAGAAAAGCACTGATTATCCTGATTTCAATGGGAATGCTTGTTTCATTGGGATTGATCTCCTATAATTATATCAACAATGGTTCAAGGAGGATTCTGGAAACCATAGGCCTTTCCATGCTAATACTTATTCCACAGTTTTCCATCCTTTTCTTCCTTACACAAGAGAAAATCATTGCAGAATTCCCCCAAAGCCGGAATAGTCCGGATCTTTCGGATGATTTATTAGACTCATGAACCGCCAAAAAGACATATTCAATATTTTTAAAGCAGTATTCTATCCAAATCCAATCCAAATCCTAACTTTGTCCCTATGAAGAAATCCCTCATTCCCAATCTTTTTACCATATCCAATCTCATCTGTGGTTGTATAGCCACGGTAAGCATCCTTTATGGTTGGTATGGGATGGCATTCGCCACCTTCATTTTGGGCTTGGTTTTCGATTTTTCGGACGGATTGGTCGCCCGTGCATTGGGTGTTTCCAGTGAAATGGGCAAACAACTCGATTCTCTAGCTGATATGGTCAGTTTCGGAGTTGTGCCGGGAACGATTCTTTTCTCCTTATTATCCCGGGGATGGTATGGAGACCGATGGGGTGAATATTTCCCATACCTGGCTCTTCCGGGTTTTCTTTTCACCGGGTTTGCTGCCTACCGTTTGGGCAAATTCAACCTCGACGAACGACAAACCGATGAATTCCGAGGATTGGCCACACCCGGCAGTACGATTTTCGTCATGGGAATCATGATGGCCTATCATCAGGACTTTTGGGGGTGGAGCAGGTGGCTCGCCAACCCTTGGTTTCTCTATGCAGTTACACTGGCTATGGGTATGGCCATGATTGGAGAATTCAAGATGTTCAGTTTCAAAGCCAAGAATTTCGGGTGGAAAGGAAACGAATTGCGGTATGGTTTTCTGGGTATCTCAATTTGTTTTTTATTCATATTCCAATATTTGGGATTATCTTTGGGCGTTATTTTATATCTTTTATTATCATTCATATTTACCAATAGAAAATAAGACCGATGAAATTCAAAGCCACTATCGATATCATGCCCCTTAAGGAATTGCTTGATCCACAAGGTAAAACCGTTGGAAAAAATATCAGCAATATTGGGATAAGTGGAATTGGGAATGTGCGTATCGGGAAACATATCGAATTGGAAGTAGAGGCCGAAGATGAAAGTCAAGCAAATGAAAAAATAGAAACAGCCTGTAAAAAGCTATTGAGCAATGTCGTTATGGAATATTTCACTTATTCCATAAGCCCCTCTTAGCCGATGCTGTATCTTGTGCCTACGCCTATCGGCAATTTGGAAGACATGACTTTCCGCTCCATCAGAATATTGAAGGAAGTCGGGTTGATTCTGGCCGAAGATACACGGACTTCGAAAAAACTGATGAACCATTACGGAATCGAAACATCATTACGTTCTTACCATGCTCACAATGAACATAAAATCTTAGAAGATTTGATAGGACAAATGCAGGGTGGAAATGATTTTGCATTAATTACAGATGCCGGAAGTCCGGGCATTTCGGATCCTGGATTCTTATTGGTCCGGGCCTGTGTCGAAGCCAATATAAAAATAGAAGCATTGCCCGGAGCGACAGCATTTGTTCCTGCTTTGACTGCGTCAGGCATTCCCTGTGATAAATTTTTTTTCGAAGGATTCCTCCCTCATAAAAAAGGAAGGCAAACCCGCTTGAAATATTTATCTGAGTTACCCCATACTTTTGTCCTTTACGAATCTCCGTTTCGTTTATTAAAATCACTCCGGCAACTTTCAGAAGTTTGTGGAGAAAACAGAAAAGCCTGCGTCTGTCGAGAAATCTCGAAAATGCATGAAGAAATAAAAACTGACAGTATTAAAGAATTAATTTCTTTTTTTGATCAAAAAAAGGTAAAAGGGGAAATCGTTATAGTTGTCAGCGGAAAAAATAATCAATAATACTATGTCAGATCCAAGAGAAAAAGTCATTCTTTTTTTAGAAGAAAAAAACGTCCCATACGAAACCATAGAAAAGGAGAAAATACTTTCCTTGGCAACCAAGGAAGAAAAAAACGCCTTTTGGTCAAGAGCCGTCAAGACCCTGATTTGTTATGACAAGAAAGACAACATCCATATTTTCATGCTTCCCATGAATGAGAACCTACATCAAAACAAAGCCCGGAAATTAATCGAATCGAATAAAATGCGTTTTGTATCGGCAAAAATACTGACGGAAGAATTCGGATTGACCATTGGTGCCATTTCGCCTTTACAATTATTAGATAAAGGCTCAATGTATATGGATCAAAACCTGAACAAACACGAATCCCTCACCATCAGTTCGGGCATCCTCGATAGTGGAATAAAAATCAAAAAAGACGATCTTCTACGACTTACCGATCCTACATTCGGAGACATTACATAAATATCGTATATGAATAAATAATTGAAATAATTCTTTGTTTATTAAATATTTCCTTAAATTAGGGAAGACATATTTATGTATTTTTTAATAAAATACATTTTTAGAGGTCACGAATCAGACCTCCTGCTAGTAACCAACTTTTCATATCACAATCAAGCAATATACATATCGCTTTGATTGTGATTTTAATTTCAACAGCATGATGTTAAATAGCTCCCTTCCATCAAACGAAGGGATGCTATTTTTCTTTTTACCGGAACCTTACCATCATCAACTAGAAAACAGAACCATTTATTCCCGTTTCTTTTTTCAATATTATAAATAATCCTAAATTAAAAATAAAAATCCCCAATACCGTTGCCATAGCTGCCCCCTGCAATCCCCACAACGGAATCAGAAAATAAAGGGCGATACTTGTCATTAGTATTTGAATGAATAGAACAAGATTGACCTGTTTTTCAAAACCCAACAACATCATCAACAAACCGATGGGACCAATCATTGCGGCAAACAATTTCCCTCCTCCTAAAATCAACAAAGAAAAATAACCTTGAACATACGAAGCACCGAAAAACCCCAATATTATTTTTCCAAAAAACAGAAAAAACAGAAAAATAAAAAGCGTAATAAAAAATATCATTCTCGTTGCATTTTTAAAAAGGGATTGCAATTCGTTTTTCTTACCCTGATCATAAAATGACGAATACAAAGGAGCAATGGAATGACTTATAATAAAAATAGGAAAGGCCGCCAAATCCGCATATTTCAAAACGACATTATAATATCCTACCTGCACATTCCCCATCACACTCCCTACCGCCAAAACATCTAACCGAACACTCAACATAAAAAGCAAACCGGACAATGTAAACCAAGCAGCCCTATTCCACCATTCTTTTTGTTCTATTTTTATTTTCTCCGTAGAATAAAAATGTTTTTTATTTCTAATTAAAAGTATGAATGCATACAACCAAGCCAATCCGAAAGCGAGAACATTCGCCCATACATAACTTCCTATATCCTTCGATGTCCCTATTTTCCAAAAAATAAGAATCCCGATAATCAAACCGATGGGCTTAATGATTTTATCTGCCGTTTGTCCTAGCACCACTTTTTTCATGCCCCGCAAAAATGCCTGATGGGGAATCATCAAAGCAGCCAATAAAATCCCCGGCAGAGAAATATTAAAATAATAGGCATTATTCGCCAATCCGGGAATATTGCAAAAATTCACCAATACGGCAAAAACAGTAATAACAACCAATGCTACAAAAAACACAGTCCGATGAGTCCAGAACAGGATACCTCTAATCCCGGCATTATTTTTTTCCGCTTCATAAATAGGAATCTGTTTCACCAATAGGACATCCGAACCGAAAGCCGATAAGACAAAAAGAACGGCAAACCAATTAAATACTTGCGAATAGGTTCCGTAGGCTTCTTCGCCGCCTACCCGTGCTATCAGTATTTGTGTACCGAATACAAGAACCATCGAAATCAATTGAACACCTGCATTACCCAACGAACCGGAAAAAGCAAAACGACGAGTATCCTCGTCGATGCCTTTTCCGAAAAACGCATATATTTTTTTCAGCAATGACTGCATCCGATTTCTTTACCGTAAAAGTACATAGATAAACAAAAACCGCAGCGGCTACGCCGCTGCGGTAAGCACTCATCGATTTTCAATTATGTCTTTCTTTTTTTCTTTTTAGCAGCAGGAAAAAGTACATTATTCAGAATCAAACGATACCCCGGAGAATTGGGGTGCAGGTTCAAATCCGTTTCAGGGTCATTGACATAATGTCTATAATCCTCCGGATCGTGTCCACCGTAAAAAGTAAAGAAACCTTTTCCTTTTGTACCGTGGATATATCTCGCTTCACGGGCAGGTTTGTTTTCCCCCATGATCAATACATCCGATTTGAGGTATTTTTTGAGGAAAGCGGTGGTCTGTCCCATGAACCCCTTAACTGTACGAGTGTGGTTCTGTGTCAACATCGTAGGCACGGGATCCCACTTGGCAGAAAAATCAAAAAGGGTGATGAAATCGATTTCAGCCGGCACATTCCTGTTCTTACTATGATCTATGGTTGAATACTCATAAACCAGCGGATCTTTCATCAATTCGAAATCCTTAAAGGCAAATGTCCTAGAAAAATCAAGTTTGCTTTGTGCCGTCGGATCGGCGGGATCACCATCATACATCTTGGCACATATATCCAATCCTTCTGCCGCCAGGGCAATATCATAAGTATCCGTTGCCGAACACATCGCAAACATGAAACCACCTCCTACAACATACTCCTCTATCCTTTTCACAACACCCAACTTCAGTTGGGATACTTTCGAGAAACCCAGTTTCTCTGCCAATTCCTCCATCTTCCGTTGGTTTTCCCTGTACCATCCATGGGTATGGTAACTCCTATAAAAACGACCATACTGCCCGGTAAAATCCTCATGGTGCAAATGCAACCAATCATATTGGGTCAATTGATCTCCTAGTACTTCCTCATCATAAACCGTTTCGTAGGGAATTTCAGCATAGGTCAAAACCATTGTCACCGCATCATCCCAGGGCTGTACTTTTTCTCCTTTTGCATTGAAGTCAGGTGTATAAACCGCTATTTTCGGCGCTTTTTCCAACTTCATGGCCTCCATGTTCACTTCGGCGCCCCCTATATCAGCCAACACCTTGTTGAATTGGGCATCCGGAATCACTTTATAACTGACATCTCTTTTCTTACAAAGTTTTTCAAACAAGGCATTATGTTCGAAAGCAAAACTACCGCCTTTATAATTCAAGAGCCACCAAGCTTCCACTTCCTTTTCCAAAACCCAATAGGCAACACCATAAGCCTTCAGGTGATTCTTCTGGCTGTCATCCATCGGTATCAACATATAGGCCGCAGACATATATGTTTGGAACAGTAGGCTCATGACAATGATTGTAAATATCTTCCTCAACATGATCGATTATAAGGATTAAGAATAAATGTGAAGGTTAAGCGGTTTCAGTGATTGAAACCACATCCCAATAGGAATAACGCAATTTCAAGGATTTTTTCTTCAAAATCCATTATTGATTAACAAAACATTAGACTTTCAAGGGAGTATTCAGCTGATGGCGTGACTGGTAAGGCGGCATTTCACCTTCAAGAGCTGCCTTACTTCTTCTACCGGAACCTGGTAGGGCTGATAGACTTGATGATTATCTGATATCAGGCGGATTTCCTTCAGGGTTTGCCCATGCTTGATTTGTTGGACTCGCTTGGTGACGAAAGAATCCGTAGCAATTACATAAACATGATTGTCATATATAGGTGTATTCCTTTCCAGATATTCACAAACCACCCAATCTCCATGAGTCAGGGTAGGCATCATGCTTTCACCATCGACTTCGAAAGCGAAAAGGTTTTCACCTGAAACATTGGGAAGGGAAAATTTAGGCAACTCACTTACAAATGCAGGGTTACCGAAATCCAATGCATCCCCTGCCCTCACCTTCTTGTCCACAATGGAAATATTGGCCATCCGGCCGAATTCCCTTTCATCCTTATATCTGGTTTCCATTCCCTCAAGTCGAAGACCACCTTCCCTGAACATTTCATCACTCAATCCGAACATGAAGTTCGAATTGATATTATAATGATCGAATAATTTACTCAGTTGATCAACGGTTATATTCCTTTTTGCTTTCAGAATACTGTTGATCACATGGTTATAGGTTTTTAGTTTATCGGCAATATCCGATTTACCCTTGATCACTTTATTTTTTTCCAATTCGACATAAACTTGCCGAAAACGTTGATTTACAATATTGTTTGAAAAATCAGCCATATTTACACTAAAAATTGTTTTAAAAATGTTTGCAAAACAAAACTTATTGTTTTATATTTACATTAGGAAAACAAATCATTTCACCTACAGGTGATAAATGTACAAATTATTTGCATGGAATTGGAAAAAGCACATAGTGAAACAATTCGGTCGTTCCCTTATCTTATTAAAAGTATGGATAGGGGTTATGAATTCACCCATCGTTACCAACCGGAATTGGCAGATTTGCTCCGACAGATTTTCCATATGTTATTAAGACCTTTGGTTGCCCTAAAGGCCCGATTGTATATGACTTTCCTCCAGCCTTTTAATATACACAACCATCGTAATGTTCCTATTTTCAGAACGAGTGTCATTCTACTTGGATTCGGATTGATGTATTTCAATAATATTTCTTTTAATTTCAGTATTCGAAATCCGCTCGCCATTGTATCCCAAAGCCTTGCTATTAATTCAGACGATGGGAATGGAAACCATTTCGCCCGTACCGTCAATGAATACGCCCCTGTTTCAACAGCGTTTCTAAAAGAAACCACCGCCGAGGATTACATCAGCCTTTATCGACAACCCGCCATAGATGAAATGAAAAAATTCGGCATCCCCGCCAGTATAACACTTGCCCAGGCTTTGATAGAAAGCCGTGCAGGCAATAGTCGCTTGGCCGTACAGAACAAAAACCATTTCGGGATCAAATGCTTCAGCAGGAATTGTAGAAAAGGACATTGTACCAATCATTTTGATGATCACCACAAGGATTTTTTCAAAAAATATGATTCCGTTAGACAATCATACCGTGATCATTCAAAGCTGCTTCAGAAAAAAAGATATTCCAAATTGAAAACATATGGAATTGATTATAAGAAATGGGCCAAAGGACTCAAGGATGCCGGTTATGCCACAGATCGAAGATATGATAAGAAGCTGATTGGAATCATAAAAAAATATAAACTTTATCAATTTGATAAATAGGAGCCGGGAGAAAACTTTTTTGTTGAGTACTCCTAGATAAGAATAATCATCCATAACCAAACCTTAGTTTCTCCTTTTAGTTATCAAATCCGCCCCTGTCCTACAGGGGCGGTAACTTTAAATTTATCATTATGAAAAATAGAATTCACCACGGTATTTTAATATTCTTCTTGGGAATTGTTTATTCCTGTCAAATGGAATCCACAAAAATCAACATCTCTCCTCCACATATTGGAATACAAATACAAGAAGCAAGAGACAGGGTTGGTATCAGCCAGGAACAATTGGCCGAAACACTCGGACTTACACTGAATAATATCAAGACCATAGAGGAAGGTAAAGCAGTTCCCACACGGGACATCATTGTTGAAATCGAAGAAAGGCTAGGCTGTGAAATCGTTTTAGACAACACATGATATAATGTTGTAATATATTTAAAATTATCGTCACAAAATGTTAATTCGGCACAGTATTTGCTTTTAACTTATAAAAATAAAACAAATATGAAATCGGGAAATATCTTAATCATTACCCTTATTTCCATATTACCATTTTCAGTATTCGCACAAACAGGAAACAGCGTCATGCAAGAATCCATGACATATGAAGAAGCTGTTGCTTTGCTGACTGCTCATGAGAATATTGATGAGTTCACAACCAAAGGTGATCTACCAGAATTCCCTACAATGGGAAAACAAATTGCAATTGCAAGGCAAAAGAAGGATGTTTCCATTTCTACCCTTGCATTCGTAGCAGGATTACCTGAAAATGCAATCATCAAAATCGAAGAAGACAAGATCACCCCTACTAGGGACATCATTGCCAAAATCGAAGATTTCCTCGGAGAAGAAATTGTATTATTAGACAATCAATAAGATTGTCAACGTCTTTGGAACAAACGCCACTATATATTTTACATGGGGCTTCCGATAGAATCGGAAGCCTTTTTTTGTATCTCATCTTTCATCAAAATCTTTCTCTTCCAATTCCAATATCATTTTTGTGATCGCTTCTATTACTTTTACAGGTAAATATCAAGATATAAAAATGAAATTCGAATTAAGGGCCATAGGAAAAACTTCACATGAATATTTAAAAGAGGGCATGTCAATGTATGAAAAGAGAATGAAAAGGTATATTTCGTTTTCTTTCATTGAAATCCCTGATATAAAAAATGCAAAAAACCTACATAAGGAAGTATTGAAAAAGAAGGAAGGGGAATTAATTCTGAAAAAAGTAGGGAAAAACGATTTTATCATTTTATTGGATGAAAAAGGAAAAGAACTTACTTCCAAACAAATGGCAGCAACCCTGGAAAAGAAATTTTTACCAATGGGTAAGAAAATAATTTTCATTATTGGCGGTGCTTACGGATTTTCCGAAGAAATATACGACAGGGCAAACATGAAAATATCACTTTCCAAAATGACATTTTCACATCAAATGGTAAGACTGTTTTTTATCGAACAACTCTACAGGGCTTTTACAATCATCAATAACGAGCCGTATCATCATGATTAATGAATAAGGCCGTAAAATGTTTTCATCTATGAAAACATTTTACGGCCTTCTAATTACATTTGTAGGAATCTATTAATAAATTGCTCATGTCCGTTACCCTTATAATTGTCATCATAACCGTTCTGGTTTCTTACCAATGCTTCAATAACTTCCAACTTAAAAGTAAATTGGTTCATCACCCCTATTCTGTCCAACAGAACAAGGAATACCACAGGTGGATTACATCAGGCTTGGTCCATAGGGATTGGATACACCTAGGTATCAATATGTTTGTTTTCTACCAATTCGGCATGGCTGTGGAAAACAATTTTTCAAGACCCGATTATTTCGGGCCTACCATGGGACCGATTATTTTCCTCCTTTTCTATGTATTAGGAATCGTAGCTTCGGATTTACCATACTTCGCAAAATACAAGAACAATCCACAACATAGTTCTGCAGGAGCATCAGGGGCAGTATCAGCTATACTTTTTGCCTATATGCTATTTTATCCCTGGGTTCCCTTATATCTTTATGGTATCATTCCGATTTTTTCCATCGTAGCAGGAATCCTATACCTTGGATATGAAACCTATGCCCATAATAAAAATCGAACGGGAGATACGACCAACCATCTTGCACACATTTTCGGAGCTGTTTACGGACTATTAGCTTTAATCGCTTTAAAACCATCTAAGATAACGGACTACCTCAATAATCTAATCGAAGGATTTCCTTTATAAACCTGAAAACCCATGCACCAAGCCCACCTTATCGACCTTCATTTTTATGATCAGGAAGAAGTCATCGCCGCATTTTTAGTCGAAACAGAAGAAGGCCCCATTCTGATTGAAACCGGTCCTTTTTCAACCTTTGAAAAGCTAAAGGAAGGGGTTTCCAAAGCAGGCTATCGAGTAGAAGATATCAAACACGTATTTCTTTCACATATTCATTTGGATCATGCCGGTGCTGCTTGGTGGTTTGCCCGGAACGGAGCCAAGATATATGTCCATCCCCTTGGATTCAGGCATCTCCATGATCCAAGCAAACTCATGAATTCGGCTAAGAGGATTTACATGGATATGATGGATACCCTTTGGGGAAGAATGGAAGCCATTCCTGAAAATCTACTTCATCAAGTTGGACATGAAGAAGAAATCAATATAGGAAACAAAAGAATTAAATCTTGGCACACCCCGGGCCATGCCGTTCACCATATTGCCTGGCAAATCGGCGATATATTATTCGCAGGTGATGTGGCCGGTGTAAAGATAGGCGATGGCCCTGTCGTACCTCCCTGCCCTCCTCCGGATATCAATATCGAAGACTGGCAGAATTCCATCAATCTAATTAGAAAGATATCCCCTTCATGTATTTATCTCACACATTACGGACAAGTAACTGATATCAATTCACATCTTACCGAACTTGAAACGGAATTACTTTATTGGGCTAATTGGATAAAGCCATATTTTGAAAAAGGAACTGCCATACCACATATCACCCCTTTGTTTCAGGAAATGGTTCAAGAAAGGCTCTCTTCAAAAGGAGTTGTCGAAGATATACATAAAGGTCAATATGAAGCGGCTAATCCTTCATGGATGAGTGTTTCCGGATTATTACGATATTGGAAAAAAAGGCATAATTAATTCAAATCGCAGTCCAAAAAACGTTAAAATAACATATCTGACACAAACCTATTTATGTCACAGTTATAATAGGATCTAGCAACATAACCGCACCACCAACTTTCCATATAGCTTATATTCAACATTTACAAACTACTGTTTTGCAAACAACTAGCAACAGGGCAGCCACACTCAAATCATATTGTTTTTTTCTTTCAAATAACAAAATTAGTGACAAACACTTCAAGTAATAAAACATCCTAATATTTAAAACATAACGCCAGAGAGCCACAACAAAAACAAACAAAAATCTAATCAAACACAAAAAAACAAAATATTATTCTAAAAGCAGCACTTTAGTTACAAAATCGTTAAAATAACAACAACTTTGTTAAATATTTTTGTGACAGAGTAACATTCTTTATTTTCAGTAAAATTTTAGTTCAATAAATTCATTACTATGAAAAACTATATTAGATACTTCATGATGATCATGGGGTTAATGTTGGCCATATCAACAACATCGACAGCCCAAAAGACAAACACTCCCGGTTTTGGGGAGGAGATCAATACAGGCCCTAAAATCTTTGAATACAAAGACACTCCTGATTATGTTTTCATTCACCATAGGGTGAATTTCTTCAAGAAACTGAATCAAACACAACTGGAGGTATTGGAATCTTTCGATTATCCCAAATACACTTCAAGTAACGATCCGGTCAAATTGGAGTATGACATCTTGATGTATGAAAAATCCATTAAAGCATGGGAGGAAGAAAATGCTGTAAGGATGGATGAAATACTCCAAGCAATGGAACTCAGCAAATAATTCTAAACCGAACAAATTTATTTTACTATGAGAAAATTTATACAAATGACATGCTTATTCATGGCTTTCGCCATGAATGGAGCATT